>NZ_JAHLQE010000058.1 GCF_018918235.1 Eubacterium sp. MSJ-13 | reverse complement strand
ACCCCCACTTATTGCTCCACGCAATAGAAGTGGGGGACTTACTTGATAGTGTTAAATACTGATTTATCAAATATTTCTTTAATCATATGTCTTTTGTCTCCATTTCATTATTGATTTTTTAACTTATACAAAATAATACCACTTAAAAAATTTTATTTATATTTCCTTCTACATTTTACTTTGTATTTACAATATATTGTATCATCCCCCAATAAATTCAATCATCTTTTTAGCCATTCCATAATAATCTATTCCCTCCAAAAATTCCTGATTTAACTCATCAGAAGCATTATTTAATTTATGCCAGCCTATCTTCTTATATTCAACTGCAGCTTCACTTGAACAGCCACCAACACTGCCTACAATAAAAACAGGTATGTCTTTTTGTCTTGCCAGATCAATTTCTTCTCTTATTCCTTCTTCTTTTTTATTATTCTTAATTTTTCCACCAAGACAAACCAATGCCTTTACCTCTTTTCTTTTTATCATCTCTTTACGCATTTCACTCAGACTAAGCGTCAAACTATCTCTTTTTTCTGTCACATGAATACTATACTTTTTATTGTATGTCTTTTCTTTTTCTGGCTCTTTCTCAAGAAACCATTTAGAAATATACATATTTATCTTACTCTTATAATTCTCCGGCTCTGTTTCCCTTGCAACTTCATAAAAAAGTTCCTGAAATGTAGGGTGTGCTCCAAATGTCAGTTCATATCCACTCTGTATTATTACCTTTGAAAAGAGAACCAGTGCATCAGTAAGGCTTTGCTTAAATATTTCATCTGCATCCGGAAATGCCCCAGAGATAACTATTTCCATATTATTATTTCCTTTCGTTTTTCCATTAATATAGCGTTCCCAATAATAGCAAAAGTCTTGCATATTATCAAAGTATACATTGTTCTTCAACTTTCCTGAAACAATCCTATTTGATAATATAACCGTTGAATCTTTACTATTGTCTCTTATTTCATCACTTAATCTCATCGCATCATCTTCTGTTGGAGTCCGCCCATAAAGCTGACAATACTGTTCAATTTTTCTTTGAGGATAATGATATCCTCTTCTGTCTATAGAAATGTGATATAACATTCTTTGATCATCTATTACACTTATATTTTCTCCAAAAATAGTCCTAAGATAATCTATGTATCCCAAAATCTGCTTTGACCTTTCCATTATCAGCTTAAAAGCCTCTTCTAATATTTTTTCAACTATGTCAGTTAATTTTTGTTCATCTTTAAAATCATTTGATTCACATTTCAAATGAGGTTTTTCCGAAGGTTTAATTCTTAACCCATTCACATCCGCATTATCTACCTGAACCCATAAAATAGGAATGTTTCTTAACATTGCAAATCTTAATTCTTTCAATATCCACTCTGATTCTGCTGCTTTAGGTGTATGGATAAATACAAATATATCGCTTTTCTCCATCACATCATCAATAACGCCCTGTGCTTCCTTACCAACCTCTACATCAACAACATCTCTAAACGGATTTGACCGCCTCGCCATTATATTCATTTTGTCATAAATTTTTGCTGTTATTTCTTCTCCATCAATTCTTCTATGACTTAAAAAAATCATCCCAGTTTCACAGTAACAATTATTTAGAACAACTGCTATGACTTTTCGTGAAAATATTTTTGCCACTGTAGTAATATAACTATTATCAAGATTTCTGCACCTAAGTTGTTCATATACATCATAACTCTGCTTTGTAGATATAATGCCCACTGGATTTCTCTTTTGCTTATCTAATGAAACAGGCCATATTTCAGCATTACATTCCAATGCAATGTTCAAAAACTCTTTTATAGAATCACTGCATCTTTTGTCCCTTTCATCCTCATTGTATACTATTATGATTGCATCCTCGTCTATATCATGTTCTCTCATCACCAAAGTGAAATCATTAATTAAATAACATGAAATACCATAATGTTCTATCTGACGGACAAACTCACTATTAAATTCATCTGCAACATCTGTTTTTGACATAGTCATACATGGTTCAATAATAAAGACTGTTCTCATTATTCTTCTCCTTTCCCCACATTATAAAATATCAAATATTCTTATTCCTCAACATATCTTCTTATAGTACTTTCTATTTTTTCAAGCCATCCCACTTCATTTGTTTTTACTACTGTAGCTTCATCTGGAAAAGCTTTAATTATTATTTCAATCTCTTTCGTCCCCCAGTTTTTTCCCAAATCATACTGATTCATTTTGCACATAGCCTCCTTCAAAATAGCCGTAGTTTTTTCTACATTTAAAAGGCTTACAGCAAAATATTTCTTTTTACTTTCAGGGTCTTTACATAGATCATAAGCTTTTTTAATTTCTTTATTTATATTACAACTTGCAAAACTGTTTTCACTTGAAAAAAATACTATTCCTTTACAATTATCATTATCCATTCTATTTCCAACCTGATCATTCCATGAATCTCCATAATAAAGTCCTGCATCATACCAAAATGAAATACCATCCTCCTTTAATTTTGCAAGTACAGGATATACTTTTTTATAATCTTCATTAGAATAACTTATAAAAACATACGGTCTATCTTCCACATCTTTATCTAAAGGTATTTTTGCTTTATCAATTGAGTCTAATCCAAGTGCTATAATTAAATACTCCTTAAATATATCATTCACATGCTGATTTTTTGAAAAATCCGATTTTCTATTATATATTTTCCATTTAGCTATATTATCTAAAAAAACTTTTTCTTCTATTTCATACTTCATAGCAAAACTATATATCAATAATAATAGATAATTATTACACACTGACTGATACAAATTTCCCTCTTTTATATCTGTATATCTGTTATATTCTTCTACAAATAAATTTAATGATCCAGCATTCACGAACCAATATTGAATATTTTCTAAGTGAATATATTTATACTTCTTTTTTAGCTCCATAAATTCTTTGTCATTATTATACTTTTCTTTATTTATTTTTAAAATTTCTGATAATAAATTCTGCTCTGAAATATTTGCATTTTTTTTGGCTACCATATAATTAATAATAAATAAATCCGAATATTTAAAAGATATTTTCTCATAATTTTCTATAAATTCCTTTTTGATTCCTTCTATAACATCATGCAAAGATATCTTCCTTTTTTTTATTTTTACACCATTTGTATCGCATATACTATCAGTATAAAAAAACTCAATTTTTTCCTGTATATGATTCTTTATTATATCCACCAATTTTTGAATTTTTTCTGTATTTAATTTAGCTCCTTCTGTAGCATCCGTAATCAAGTCTATTTGTAAAAAAGTATAATTGTCTTTCTGCCATATTCTGAACTTTGATATTTCAAACTTTACATCTTTCAATTCTTTATTACAAAAAACATATGTATTAAAATCATCATTTTTATTTTTATACAATCCCAGTTTGCTTCTAAGTTCAAATTTTTTATCTGATTCCAACAACTCATAACATACAACTTTTTCCTCTGGATTATCATCATTAAAAAATTTATCCTTTCCCAAGTCAGACCACCAGTTTTTATCATACTTTATCTCCTTTGAATATTTTTGTATATCCTGTTTTAATTTAACACACTTTTCTGTCTTATTTGCTACAACAGGAATGATAATGCTCATTGACATATTTTTGTACTTCATAATCTTCACCCTTATCCTTTCGTTGTTTTCTATGTTTTTGTTATTAATATTTTCTTCAAACACAATCTGTTTATTAGTCACTCTTCATTTCCGCATAATGAAATTTATTCAATTCCTCGGCGACATTACATCTTGCAACCTCTACTCTCGGTTATTCTTCATTTTCACATGCAAACATGTCAATAAGACTGCATAAAAAACATCTTGCAACCTCTATTCTCGGTTATTATTCATTTCCACGAAATGTTTTGAAGAAAACACACGAAATTGAAGGTTCTTGCAACCTCTATTCTCGGTTATTCTTCATTTCCACTCTCCCCTCTGGGAGTTCCCACAAACAGGGCTTTCAAAGCATCATTTTTGCATATAATTGTCTGACAATTTAAAATTTGTTGTATTTTCTATGATTTTTATGTCTCTTTACAATTTATTCACATTTTATCGTTATTTTTAGTATTACATTAACTATTACAAAGTATACGAATAGTTAATTCTTCATTGCAATAATGTGATTACTTCTTGTATTCCAATATATTTTTTACTATTTCCAAAAATTCATTACTTCTGACATTTACATTTACTCTTTTTTCTTTATATGACTTTTTGTCTTTTGAATAGTCTTTGTATTTGTATGTAAATTTATCAGAGTATAATGTCACATCAAATCCAAATGCAGCATTTTCTTCTGATGCATGATGCATTTTTGTACTCATTATAATAAAATATCTTGCTAATATATTGTGTGATACAAATGATACACCTTTTTTTAGTTTTGTATCATATATAAGAAAAACACTGTACATATCTGCAAACATGTCCATGATACTTTTTTTATGATATGTAAAATACTTCATATGTGCTATGTCATTTCTCATTACAGTGCAGATGTCTCTTTGACTTTCCTTGCCAAAGAAATCAAGTCCGGCATTATAAGTTTCACATTTGCCTGTCTTATATTCTTCGCAACAATATTCTTCTACAAATTTTCGTAGCGATGTACCTGCTGTTCCTGACTCGAGTGCTATACCATTAAATTCTTCTCTTTCTACATATCCTTTTATTATCGGAAGCATATGATCATATATGGCCGTTATCTGATGGAGCAGTGCTCCTTCTGTAATGTTTACTTTTTCTTCATATTTATTTTTATATGATAAACTTTCATATTGTTTTTTTAATTTGCAATCGTCTGCCCCATTGTTCCAGAAAAGCCTGATATAATGGTATCCCAGCTGAAAATATAATAAATCTCTTTCTCTTAAATATATCCATGATACAAATTGTGCCATAATATCATTGACAAGCTCCGTATATGTCTGTATATCAAGAAGTTCTATCTTGTTTTTAAGATTTTGAAATTCTCTAAGACTTTTTTGCTGATCTTTGCTTGTACACACTCCCGTCCTGAAAACATCCTCTAATTTCTTTTTCCTCTCATAATAATCCTGAATATCTTCTGCTTTAACTCTATAATCCTTATCCGAATGACATATACACTGCTGCAACATATCTGTATCTCCAAAAAGTTTCGAATACACAATATTTCTATTTAATATCAGGTTCTTTTGATCATAATATATTCCCATCATACCATCTGTTGAGTCAGTATAATCTATGTTTTGATTACAAAATTCTTTTAATGCAATTGAATATTTTTTGTCTTCAATACTTCTATCATTCACAATAAATTTCCCGTAATCAATAAAATTTAACATATATTTTGCATACTCTTCTTCATCAGCAAAATAATCTGATTTATTATTTGTAATTCTTCCTTTAAACTGTAATACAAATTCCAACAACTTTATAACTTTGTCACAGTACTCAGTCTGTTTTTCTACATCACTATCCATTCCTTTATGTATATTATCTGTATTTCTTGCACGCTGCATAATCTTAACTATATATTGCTTAAATGCCCTGAAATCACCAATAAGCAGATTAAGCTGCTTTCCACTCATGAAATGCGTTGTCATATACCAAGCATATAAATTGTATCTCTCAACTGAATCTTTCAAACTTTGATATATGTTTATCTTTATCTTTTCTGACATATTTTTTATAAATGCATTTTCTGACATAGAATCCTCTAGCAGTCTATTATCAGATTTACCTGATGATATAAATTTCATATCATCATTATATTTCGGAGTTTTAAGAAATTCATATATTTTATCCTTTCCACAATAACAAGTCTCCAGATACTGTTTAAAAGCATTCCCTGTAATCTTATATAAAATCAATACATAATGTTTATATTTTTCTTTTTCACCATTTTGCTTTAATTTATTTTGTTTATTATTTGTCATTACATCTTTTAAATTCTGATTCTCCATATTATAATCAGTCATGATCTGCTGACAAAATGCTCCAAATGACATCTTTTCATCCTGATTCAACTCATCTAAACGCACTTTAAAATTGTTTGCTGCAAAATACTCGTTCTCTTTGTTTTTATTCTCTTTATTTTTATTCTCTTCGCTTTTATGATATTTGTAAAATTCACAAGTAAATTGCTTCATCAAGTTGTCTGATTGTAAAAATCCATAATAATATATTTCTTTTAGTACAAAATATATTGCCGAACAAAACATTTTCTTTATTATTGCATTTGAACATATACTTTTGCTCTGATCAGTCCCAATAAATGCTCTTTGTCCCACATCTGAACCAAACAAAAATTTTTCCATATCTTTTCGTTTTATGACAGATGAAAATGCTGGAATCTGTGATTCACGCACCGATTCTTTTCTATATAAATAATCAGCCATACGACATATATCTTCATTGCGATAAAATGCCATTACATTATTTGAATAGTATTTTTCTGCAAACAATTTAGGCAGCCTTGCATATTCATTTTTAAAAAGATAATCCGCAATCTGTTTTTCAATCAATATTTTATCATCATCAACAAACTTTTTTTCTGTCGTATAATGAAAACTGCGGTTTCTTAAAGAAGCTATACACTGTTTTATCGCAAATGCAAAATTTTCCTTAAATTTTTTCTGTGTAACCTGCTGTTCTACATGTATAACGCAAATATCTTCAACATTTTCTTCAAACAAAAAACTTAAATCAGTCCATGTGCTGGCACCTCCAAAATATTGAAGTATATTTTTGAACGCATTCTTCTGTACTATCTCATTATCTTGAAAATCTTTTTTATAATATTGTAAAACATCATTTCTGTCTCTACCATTATCATTTTTTTCTCTATACTCCTTTTTTATAACAGCATTTGAAAATATATTTGACGCAAATGTAACACTCGTTGCTATATCACGAGTAAGATTCTCCTTTGCCTTTACCATTTCATAATCAAAACTTGTTATACCTTCCTGATACTTAGACAATACCATTCCTAACTTTGTCTCTCCCTCCCTTAAATTATGCAGATCAGGCATCGCAAAATTAAAAACTGCCTTACCTAAATCTATATATTTCATACAAATAAGCGAATTCCATTCCATCCACAGCCTGTTTACGATCCACGAACATCTGCAATTTTTCAAGTCCCTTTTATTCCATCTTTTAAAGTACGATTCAATATTTTCTTCAAATATATTTACCCAATACAAATCCTCTTTGGCTCTCATAAGCTTTTCATCAGCTGTACCACAATTCTTATTGCAAACAATTATTTCCTTGTCAACCTTATATTCTTCGACCAACATACCTATCATCTGATTATATCTTAAAACTAACTTTTT
The DNA here is from genome assembly GCF_018918235.1 of Eubacterium sp. MSJ-13. Taxonomy (GTDB): domain Bacteria; phylum Bacillota; class Clostridia; order Lachnospirales; family Lachnospiraceae; genus Butyribacter. The sequence goes on along the minus strand of NZ_JAHLQE010000058.1, from coordinate 8,392 downwards.
TCTAAGCTGCTCACTAACCTGTATATGCAGTTCCTTATTATCTTTCCATTTTTTATCATTTGAATTTTGCTCGATTTTCTTCAATATCTCCTCATCAAATCCACAAAAAATATGCTCGTCGGCTTCATCCAGTCTTTTATATGGATTACTTTCATTATCAAAAAATATTGCATTTTCTTCACCATATACAAATTTAACCATAAGCTTCTTTATATGAAGTAACTCTTTTGTCTGTTCTTCCCTGTTTAAACTTGCATATCTCTTAACAAAATCAGCCACAAATCTTTTCTTAGGATGTTCAGAATTAGAAAGCATAAGGCGACATACTCCCTCTTTATCTTTCTTTACCTGAACTTTAACATCTTTCCTTTTTATCGACTCAGCGACTAACTCTGCACGTGTAGTTTTAGAATCAGTTTCTTCGGACTTTAAGGTCACTTCTCCTGTCCGGTCAAGTGCTATATAGCCTAAAAAAGCCATCAGTTCATCATCATTAACAGGTCCTTTTCCATTTTTCCAATCACTTCTCTTGTCCTCAAAATAACGATTATTTATCAAAGTATAATAAAGTAACCTATCTGCAATGTCAGCAAGATCGTATTTCCTATCAGTATCGTGCCATTGTATTTTTTTATTTAACGACTTTCTCAATGTCTTGCTTATGATAATCTTAGATAAAGATCTTTGTTCTTCTTTTGAAAAAATTTCTTCCTTTATTTTTAAATGACTTTTAATTTTATTTATACCATAAATATTTATCTTGCTTATAAACTCATCCCTGTTGTTAGCAGATTGAGAACAATTGTCACAAAAATATCGTATTATTTCTTTTGCAATTTTATTCTTATTCGTGTCATCAAAAATACTAACATTTCTATTTAAAACAGAATATAAAGAAGCCGCTTTATTATAACGAGCCTTTACATGAGATGTTACATCTATAACACAGTCATTACTCGTACCTGACTCTTTGTACATCATCCCTCTATGACCCATTTTTTCATCACGCTCAAATCCTACGCCTACATGTATATGATCCACCTTTGTAAATTTCATATGTCTACCTCCTCGTCATGTATAAGAACTACAAAAGATACTTCTATTTTCTTCTGATATTCATGCAAACATCATACCACAATTTTAGGCGTTTTCTGATAATTTGCTACGAATGGTCATTTTTTGTCAACGAGTGGTCAAAATCACTTGTTTTTAATTATTCTATTTTTCTAATAATTCAGGATTTATATGTGACATTTTAAATTTTTCATAAATCTAAGATAGACTCCAGCTTGCTTCAAGAAATCTTGTAACTGCTATTCTCGGTTATTCTTCATTTTCACACCATCTGGTTCTGGTATGTCATTAACAATGGAAGAAAGCTTGCAACCGCTATTCTCGGTTATTCTTCATTTTCACGTGTGGATATTGAAACTTTAAAAGAAAGGATAAGTCTTGCAACCGCTATTCTCGGTTATTCTTCATTTTCACGAAAACATTTTAATTGTATCTCATGCAACAATACTTCTTGCAACCGCTATTCTCGGTTATTCTTCATTTTCACTCTACTATCTGAAAAAGCCCTTAAATAAGGCATTTGCAGAGTCATTTTTGCATATAATTGTCTGACAATTGACCGAGCTGAAAGCGAGGGATGCTTCTTGAACAATAGTTCAAGAAGATACATCTCACATTTTACTGATTTTTCTGCCTTTTTTGTGTCTCTTTACAATTTGTTCATATTTTCTCGTTATTTTTAATATTTTGATTATATCACCTTTTTGTAAAAATGAAAAGAATAATTTTGAATAAATTTCGCTGTGGCTATTTTGACGCAGGGATTGATATAAAATTTCTATTGAACATTTTCCGATGCCAACAGCTTTATTTTTATCAATGAACTCAACATAACTCTTATCATTTACTACTTTATAATTACATTTTGAATGAGCTATATCATGCCCCTAAATACGCCTTTCTTAAACTTATTCGTATGAGCCAACATAGACATGCTCGACTTCTCAAGAATCTTCTGCGTTGAAAGTGCCACCATTTCATCAGCCATATCTACATCACGAGTTTTAGACTTGGATATTTGAAGATTATGTGACATATTTAAATCATTATCATTTGCAATGGACAAACGATTTGTTACTGAACCAATATTATTTCTGCTTGAATACACTTTTTTAATGGCAGAATCCAATTTTTCTATAGCTTCACCTGCTGATTTATTAGACATCATATCTAAATTATCTATATCTAATATTTTTGTATTCATTTTGTCTAAATTCAAAGCCATTCCCTGATTAGAATTAGCTCCAGCCTGAATGAACAAATCCTCACCTTTAAACAGTTTTTTCGTATTAAATTCTGTTCCATCAAATATTCTATTAATTTCTTCATTCCAGCCATTCATTTCATTCTGAATTGCAGCTCTATCTTCATCCGAATTTATATCATTTGCAGCCTGAACAGAAAGCTCTCTCATTCTCTCTAACATACTGCCAACTTGCCCCAATGCTCCATCTGCCACATCAGTAAGTGACATTCCAGTTGTCGTACCAGCTGATCCTTTTTTAAGACCTCTTATCTGACCTTCCATTCCCTCTGAAATAAAAAATCCTGCTATATTGTCCGCTGCCTTATTTATTTTGTGACCACTTGACAACTTTTCCAATGACTTACTTTTATTATCTTGTGCTATTTTCACTTTTTCCTGCGTATTCATTGCAGTCCTATTATTTGAAATTATCATATCTGTCCTCATAGGCTACTCCTTCCTTGTTTTTACAAAACATTTAATATTACAATTCAATTTATAACTTTATTTTTTGACTTTTCGTATTAATCTTTTAATAATATTACACCACTTTACAACTTTTTTAAATAAAAAATATCGTACATGACTTTTTGATATATAATAAATCTGCTAAAAATATTACGAAAGAAAGTGACTTATACGATGAAATTATTATACAACAAAAATACAATAATTGGGTAGACTTAATAACTATTTTTGTGTTTATTTTGAAACTTTATTCATCACTTACTTTAATAAAACTCATCTGCAAGCTTTTCTTACGTACATGTTCAAAGTATTCATACACCTCTTCATCATTATAATTTCCATCATTGTGTCGATGCCGGCAGATTGCACTTAGTAATAATGCATACTCATTTTCTATTGATGTATCGAAAACTCCTAGATCATCTGTATTTATGGACACTTCTAATTGTACTTTACAGCTTTCTTTTTTAAGATAAAAATTATTAAATCTTGTAATAGGATGTTGGTAATATTGTGAAAATGAACCTATCAGCAGATTTGATGTCGGATTACACTCTATAGATATTCCCCTTCTTGCAATATCTCCAATTAAGTATTCCTGAAATTTATCTATCAAATCTATATACCATTTTTCAACATGAAATCCTTCTGATTTTAATCCCCTTTCTTCCACCTTCTTATCATAATGATACATATAATAAAACCAAGTAACATAAGGATTATTTCTGTATATATCTAACTTATCACCATTACGCATATATTCAGTATATCCATCAGGTATGCCATTATCCAAAACCCTCTGATATCTTCCTTTTATATACAACTCCGGTGCGTCTCCTCTTAACTGCCAGCTATGATAATATATTTGTAATATATTACTATAATTTCTCATTAAATCATCTTTTTCATCTTTTTCATTTTTTTTATTTTTTTCACTTTTTTCTTCTTTAGATTCTGAACTTTCACCGAAACCAAAAATCTCCTGAATCAATTCATTTGCCTTTTGCTTTAATACTTCCCGCTTATTAGAATCAATTTCAATATTCCATTCAAGTGAACGATAAAGAAGCCAGATACAGTTGTCCAGAATATCCTGCTTTGACATATATATTTCCAATTTTTTAAATAAATAGTATTCCTTGGCACTAATACCTAATGCCAAGGCATGTCCTAATCTGTCTCCTTTTTTCATATTCAAAAAACTAACAGCCTCATCTATGGCTCTGATTCCATCACAAATATCTAGAAAATCTTCTCCTGCATGATATGTCACATTGATATCCTTGTCTGTTGCTAACTGATCATTTTCAAAAAGGTCAAACCTTGTCTGCTTGTTTCTTAAATATCTAAAAGCTGTTGCAAATACTTCAGGTCTGCATCCAATTTCATTTGAACAGGCATCTATTGCACATATTCTGCTATTTTTTATATTCTGATTTAAACAATCTTCCAGATTTTTAGCATATCTTCCTGCCAAATAATCCTTTAATGCTTTTGCCTGGTTTTCAACAATCACTCTAACCTTATGATTTCTAGGAAGAGGAATTTTATCTTTAATAGCTATATCATCATATATGATAGAAGATTTTGCAAAATGTGTTATATATGCAAACTTAGATAAATCTTCTATCCCACCATTTTGAATCAGTTTGTCCATTGTCTTTATTTCTAGATTCATTTTATTTGCTGAGTCTTTCGGCATGATCCTTGCTTCAAGTACCTTAAGATTGTTTTCATTAAAAGCATTGGCAACGGACAATCTAAGTGATTCTTCCCAATATTCATCATTGTCCCCGAAAATAGCATTTTTTCTATCCTGGTATTTTGAAAAATTGTCAAATCCGGTTCTATTATTAATCTGGACTATCTCGCCTCTGAAATTATTCTTAATAACAAGATATGCATGAAACATCATTAGCTCCAATGTAGACATCTTATGCTCATAGACCATCCTGAAACACGAATACAAAAAAGCTCTTTCTCCACACAGCAACCTAATAGATGAAGACGAATTAACCTGATATAGTTCCTCGCATATCGCATAATCGAGACATTTTTTCTTTTTATTCATCTGCTTAAATTTATGACCATAGATGAATCTTAGTAGTCTCACCGCATTTTTCGCATTATTCTCCCGTATATCGGAGTCCATTTTATCAAATTTTTTATACTTGTCTTCGCTGATTTCTTTAGTACTTTGTCCCATACAACGGTTAAATAAAAGTATACGAATATAAGCCGCATATACAAGCATATCAGTATCACTTATAGTATTATCAGATATATTCTCCGAAACAGTCACAACATACCTTTGATTTAATTGTTGATTGTTTTTGTATATTTTCCTTATTTTCTCAGGATAATTCATTATAAATATCCACGAAAGTGAAAACGACTGCGTTGAACCATGTAGATGATAATGATTTTCTGCCATACCACTTTTTAAGATATTATTCAACTTAAAATCATCTGTCTTTAATATAGAATACCAATCAAATTTACGCTTTTGCCTTACATTTTTTTCACTATCATATTTAGCAACCCATGCAGTTGTAAAAATATCCTGACCAAGTCTTGAGGATATTGAATTCCAATTTAATATCTCCTCCATTTTACAAACAATATTTCCATCAACGATATCCAGCACTTCATCTGAATATGATGCCAACATTCCAAATATATATGCCTCTCCATAACCTCGTATCTCATCTTTCAATGCTTTGAATCTCATCTGAGTTTCATCAATCGAATAATTTTTTAAATTAAGCTGACCAAAATAATCATATGCTTTTTCCGAATACCTGTCAAACCTTACACTCATATTTGACTTCTTTAATTTAAAAATATAATCTGTAATTTCCTTTAATATCAAACGAGGTGAGGTTTGACGAAATATAATATCCAGATTTTCTCGTTTTTGTTTTTTATACAATCTATCTCCCCCTATACAAAAGCAGATACTATGTTTATAGTTTTCCATCACAATATAATCAAATACCAATACTGTTTATCTCAGAAATATAGTCATCTATTATCTTATCTTTTGAATTTGCAAACTTATTTACTTCATCACCGTTTTTATACTTCAAAAGATCTTCTTTAAACTCAACAAGTAATTTATTTAACATTTTTTCCTTTTCTACTAAGTCTTTAATTTCTCCTATACATACACTTTCCTCATTTTCTGTCGAAATATCTATAAATGGCACGCCACTTCTATTATCCATTTCATCTAATTGCTGCACAAATTCCATTGCATCGCTTATCTGTTTAAGTTCCTTAAACTCTTTAAGCAGTTTTATTGCTTTATCTCTTACACCACGTAATTTCTTTTTATATGAACCAACAACTGTTTTGTGATTTTCTTCATTGCTTAAAAATAATTTTTTAAATCTTATGTCATCAGAGAATATACCAGCAATCTTACTTCCTATTCTATTTCTATATTTTCCATATATGTATCCAAAGTTTTTATCTAATTTATCATCAATTGAATTATATAAATCTGATATAACACCTTTCCAATCTTTAAATTTATCTACTTTACTGTATGCTTTATATTTTTCTTCTATAGCTGCAATAACACTAAAATTCGTTGCAACATTCATATATAAATCATATAATTGTGTAATCATCTCACTACTTTCATCACTAGAAGCAAGAAAATTATTTTTTAAATCAAAGAATCCATCAAAAGGTTTTAGCATATTAAATCTTACACCCCAAATATCATCATTGATAAAATAATCATTGCTATTTTCTTCTTTTAATATAAATTTAATATCCTCCAGCCCAGCATTATTTGCACAACAAAATGTCTGCATATTTGCTTGTGTAGATATATCAAGTGTTCTTTTTTCTTTATATTTACCATCACTGTTTCTATAAAAAATACTCTTAAAATAATCATTATCCAAATTCAAACTGAATTCAAAACAATTATATTTTTGATCACCATTTACAATATAGGTAATTTTTGATTTTCCATATTTTCTTTCCCAATCAATCACACCTTTAAACTGCTCTGAAAACTTTTTTCTCTTATCTTCTATTTCTAACACACTTAATAATGTCTCATGCAATATTATATCAAGAAATACCTCTATTGATTCTGTCAACAATGAACTTTCTGACTGCTCATATAAAAAATGTACTATATCTGAATATGTCCTCTTATATCCTGCCCCTTTAATCTTATCCCTTATCAGCTTACCCAGATTATAATATACATTCTCAGAATCATCAATCTTTATAAATTCATTGCTCAATTCCTCTCCTAATCTGTTTGGATTGCAATAATTTAGATAGTATCTCTTAAAATGATGCAGATTATCAACCATATTCTTTTTCTGCTCTCTGCCTCTTTTTATTGCTTTAATATCTTTTGTGTCCTCCAAAGCATATAATTCACAAAAATTAATCTGTTTCATTTGTGATAACAATCTGAGAAAATGATTTAATTCTCTCATTGAAGCAGGCAATATAAAATGTACTCTGTCAGAATTTTTGTTTATGATAATTCCCGTCCTTTCATACAACAAATTCAAAAGCTGTTCATATATATTTTTGCTGTTTTGGTATGTATCTTTTTCACTTATGTCAAAATATTGTCCGTTAATATTCACCTTGTAATCAATCTTAATGTTAGAATAGTTCTTTTTAACAATCACGTCAAGCTTAGGAAGATCAACTACATATCCACTTGGGAACATTTTTTCTATATATCTTGATGCCATATAATCACATTTTTCCGACATACTATTTTTATAATAATCAGCATTACCAACAAGACTTAATATTCCTTTATATTTCATAACATATCTCTGAAATATCGCATACTTTAACTGCTTTATATCTAATGCCATCAAAACAACAACATTCGGCAACGATAGATATTCTCTTATATCCTCACATATACTAAATACATCACTAATACATAAGTCTGTGTCATCAATTCTTACCAGCAACTTATCAGTCTTTATTAACTCACCCTGATACTTTGTTTTTTCTTTCAGCTTTAATACCATGTCAATAAGCTTTCTAAGATTTTCTTTTATCTCAGAGACATTTCCCAGTTTCATTAAACTTTCCAGATCATTTGTCCACTCACTTTCTTCTTTCTTACCTTGAATATAATTTATGTTGTCATAACACTTTTGAAACAACTCAATAATCTCATAACGCTCTTTTTGTACACTTATATCTGAATTTAAATACTCTAATATATCTTGATAAACTTTAAACAATTGTGAAATAAAGATACGAATCACTGATTCTCCACTATTTAATTCTGTCGGATCTATTATTGGAAGTATCTCAAATTTACTCTCAATTTTTTTATCAAATAATTCGTTTATTTTACGATTCTGTCTGTTACAGTTACTTAAATACTGTGCAAAAGTATGTAAAGCACTTGTTTTACCCTGTCCCCTATCTGCATTAAATGTAATAATATTGTTTTTATGCACTTTATCGATAAGAATATCCTTATCTTGTACACAATAATCATCACTTGTTTCGTCTTTTTGCCATCTTATGATAGAGGCTAGTGTGAAAGAAAGTAGAGGATAGCCATAAATGGGCGCACTCAAATAAGCTGTCAAA
>NZ_JAHLQE010000138.1 GCF_018918235.1 Eubacterium sp. MSJ-13 | reverse complement strand
ATATCAGAAGGGGCTTGTACCCCTCCTGATACAAGCAAGTCCCCACCCCCACTTATTGTTCTACGCAATAGAAGTGGGGGACTTACTTGATAGCGTTAAAATAAATACTTGAAATAAGTTGAAAAATAGGATAAAATAGTAAAAGAGTTTTGCCTCAATTTATTGGACAGGCAATGGGACGCAAAAGTCACACATTAAGGAGGATTTTGATAATGGTATCAGCAGGAGATTTTAGAAATGGTTTAACTATCGAGTTTGAAGGCAATGTATATCAGGTAATCGAGTTTCAGCATGTAAAACCTGGTAAAGGTGCTGCATTCGTAAGAACTAAGCTCAAGAACATCAAAAACGGTGGTGTAGTTGAGAAAACTTTCCGTCCAACTGAGAAATGTCCTCAGGCTCACATCGAGCGTCAGGAAATGCAGTATTTATATGCAGACGATATGTATCATTTTATGAATACAGAGACATATGATCAGATTGATATGACAGCCGACCAGGTTGGTGATTCACTTAAATTTGTTAAAGAGAACGAGATGGTTAAGATGCTTTCACACAATGGTGAAGTATTTGCTATTGAGCCACCTCTCTTTGTTGAGTTAGAGATTACAGAGACAGAGCCTGGATTCAAGGGAGATACAGCACAGGGTGCATCTAAGCCTGCTATCGTAGAGACAGGAGCACAGGTAAGCGTGCCACTCTTCGTAGAAACAGGAGATCGTATCAGCATTGATACACGTACAGGAGAATATCTTAAGAGAGTATAATCTAAACAAATTAAAATTGGAAAAGCAATAGAAAAACCCGAAAGTCTTGCACACTTTCGGGTTTTTCGTGTAGTGTCCGACATGGACATACGATATCTTTAGCTGATGACATTATAGCATATGTAAAAATGATTTGCGATATACAAAAATGAAATTAGAAATATAGTAGATGTGTGAATAAAAATCAAGAGAAAGGAGTACTGATAAGTTGAGTCTTACAAACATAGATAAATTAAATATGATCATCGAGCAGGGAATGTTTGAGCCTGTTGATTTCAATAAGAAAAATAGTAATGATGAAAGAGGTGACTACCGTATTATCTATCTTATGAATGATACAGTTGAGAGTTTTCTTGTATTTAAAAATGCTAAATGTACGGGTGAATACAATGATAAATTTGAAGGGTTTACTGATATTGAACTTGAAAAGAGGGATGAAGGATATGTACTTATAGTAAAACAGGAACAGTCTTATTTTCTTATCTTTTTTGATGAGATTGAACTTGAAAATCATTATTATGATTACGGTAAGACTGGTCATTTTTGGATAAAGGGATATGAATATCTGCGTGTTCTTGAATATCAGGCAGCTATCGTGTGGGACAAGATGTGTTATATAGGTAAAGATTCATGCACTGAGAACGAGTTAAAGATAGCTTCATTAAAACAGTTCCCACCGCTAAATTACTGTAGTTATCCTTGTGTTCCTGACATTTATCAGATACCGCTTGAGGATAAGTGGCATCTTTCAGAGGATGCAGTTGGTTTTATGCTTGAACTTGCAGAAGAAGCGGAGGACATGGTTTTAAAAGAAAAGCTGTTATGGTACAGCGAAGCTCCGACAGTAAAAAACGCTAAGAGCATGGCCGCACTTTTCAGGATGAAAAAGCACAGAAAAGTTATAATGATGCTTATGGAATATATTGAAAAAGCTGCATCTGTTTATCCTGAGAGAAGTTTTGGAAAAAGCATTGATGAAAAAAATAAAATGCTGTGGGATAAAGCCGTTGAAAGAAAAAAAGAATTGGAGAGGGAAGGGAAAGAAGCGGTGGTTTACAAGGAAGAACCGTTTGTGTATGATTGTGACAGCGTAGAATTTAATGTCTATGTTATGATATGGAAGGATGGAATCTTAAACAGTGGTGTCAGGGTTGAGAAGATTGAGTTATAGAAAGAAAGGAAAATACATGATGTTTTCGTATGATGAGATACAAAAATACAATGAAACTGATATACATATCTACAAATATATTGTCTCAAATCTTGACAAGATACAGTATATGACTATCAGGGAACTTGCAAAGGAGATTCAGGTATCTACTTCAACGATACTGCGTTTTTGCAACAAGAATAATTTTGATGGTTATTCTGAGTTTAAAGAAAGTCTGAAAAAGGAGATAAGTTTTAAGGATGCCTGTACGCCTATGGAGGATCTTCAGGAACTTTCAGATTTTTTTGCAAGGGCAAATTCAAGTGCGTTTGAAGAAAAACTTTTGTATGCGACTGATATATTAAGAAAAGCAGACCTTATAATTTTTATAGGGATTGGTTCGTCAGGAACACTTGCAAAATATGGTGCGAGATATTTCTGTAATATGGGGCATTTTGCCGTAGGTCTTGAGGATGCATTTTATCCGATAGAATCATTTCGATGGAAAAATGCGGCGGTCATAGCATTTTCTGAGAGCGGTGAAAATGAGAGGCTTATCGAAGCGGTTGACCAGTTTAAGAAAAAGAAATGCTGTGTTTTAAGTATCACTAACTCTCCATTGTCAACATTAGCTAAAATGTCGGACTGGAATTTTTCATACAATCTTAAGACAAGAAGGATAAACGGTGGTTATAACGGCACAACACAGGTACCTGTTATATTTGTTATAGAAATGCTTGCAAAAAGAATATAAAGAAACAGCTTGTTACTTGTTTTGTAACAGGTTATTTTTTAATATAAAACAAAATACAGTACAGCTTTACATAATAAAGCAGTTGGAATATAATCCTTATTAAGGGAATTATCAAAAATAAGTTGCTTTGCGGTGTGACCGCAGAAAGGAAGGTTTTTATGAAAATATTGGTATTAGGCGGAGCAGGCTATATCGGTTCACATACAGTAAGTGAACTTGTAGATGCAGGGGAAGAAGTAGTTATAGCTGATAGTCTCGAGACAGGACATATCGAGGCTGTAAATCCAAAAGCAAAATTTTATCAGGGAGATATAAGAGATAAGAAGTTTATCGACAGCGTCTTTGATAATGAAAAGATAGATGCAGTTATCCATTTTGCTGCAAACTCACTTGTGGGTGAGAGTATGACAAACCCATTAAAATATTATGACAACAACCTTTACGGTACAAAGGTGCTTCTTCAGAGCATGGTTGAGCATGATGTTAAGAAGATAGTATTTTCTTCAACAGCCGCAACTTACGGAGAGCCTGAGAGTATTCCTATTCTTGAGTCGGATAAGACAGAGCCTACAAATCCATACGGCGAGACAAAACTTTCAATGGAAAAGATGATGAAGTGGACAGATGTTGCACATGGTGTTCATTATGTTGCACTCAGATATTTCAATGCATGTGGTGCACATGTAAGTGGAGAGATAGGAGAGGCACACAATCCTGAGACACATCTTATACCTCTTATCCTTCAGGTTCCTAACGGACAGAGAGAATCAATAAGCATTTTTGGTGATGATTATGATACAAAGGACGGTACATGCGTGAGAGATTACATCCATGTAACAGACCTTGCACAGGCACATATACTTGCAGTTAAGTATCTTATGGACGGTGGAAAGAGTGATGTGTTCAACCTTGGTAACGGTGTAGGATTTACAGTAAAAGAAGTAATAGAAACAGCAAGAAAAGTGACAGGACATCCTATTCCTGCCGTTGTATCTCCACGCCGTGGAGGAGATCCAGCAAAACTTATCGCATCAAGTGAAAAGGCAAAGAGTATACTTGGCTGGAAGCCGGAACATGCAGACCTTGAGGAGATAATCGCAACAGCATGGAAGTGGCATAAAAATCATCCACATGGATATGCAAAATAATATAAATATAAGGCAAGGCTCAGTATATCTTTTAGCTTCAATATCATAAACAATATTTATGGCATAAGGTATATGTTCACAAATTATAACATATGTTGACAAAACAAAGAAAACCCGGTAGTAATGTGCAAACACATTGCTTCCGGGTTATTTTGTATCAGCATAAAAATATCTTAAATTCAACTGTATAAAACATCATTTATATTCTATTGCCTGATAAATTTATTTCTCCTGCTCTGCAAGTTTATCTGCATATATCTTTTTGTAAACTTTATCTATATCAGCTTCGTCAAGTTTTTTCTCAAGGAAAAATTCTACTGCATAGAGTGCCTGAGCGACAAGCATTTCAAGACCATTCACACCTGTCATTCCAAGTTCTTTAGCCTGAGCGACAAGTTTAGTCTCAAGCGGATTGTATATAACATCTGCAACTGCCTCGCATTTAGGGAATTTTGTAAGGTCAACAGGTGATGCGTCACATTTAGGGAACATACCTACTGGACTTGTGTTTGCTATAAATTCTGCATCGGTATGTTTTGCAAAACACTCATCGTAAGTGATAGCTGAATCTGTCTTTATAATGTCAACGATGACAACCTCTTTTGCACCCATTTTTTTGAGGACTGCAACAACAGCTTTTGAAGCACCGCCGTCACCGAGTACGACACACTTTTTACCTTCTATTGTTATATTATGCTTTTTAAGCATATACATAAATCCTGAGAAATCTGTGTTGTGACCGTAAAGTTTACCGTCTTTATTAACGATCGTATTTACTGCTCCTATAGCTTTTGCATTATCGTCGAGTTCATCGAGATAAGGTATTACATCCTTTTTGTAAGGGATAGTAACATTGATAGCTTTAAATTCATGTTTGCTCATAAATCCGTCAAAATCTTCTTTGCTGACAGGATGTATCTCATATGTATAGTCTGCAAGACTTTCATGTATCTCTTTTGAGTAGCTGTGTCCGAGTTTTTCTCCGATTAAACCGTATTCCATTTTGTAACCTCGCTTTCAAATTTTTAGATAAGTATATTTGTGCAAAAGCTTTGTCAAGTTTCTGCTTTTTAATAATAACTCATTTGATGGATATAAGCAATAAACTTAACATAATTATAAGGGATGTACATATAAATGGAATGGGAGGTGATTTGATGGACAAGAAAAGAGAAGAAATCATAAAACTTCTTCCAAAGGAAATTAGAAAATTGTTTATGAAGCCGGAGATTGATTTTACAAGACTTCAGGAGATAAGGCTGCGTGTCAACATGCCGATAATAGTAGTCTATGATGCAAGAGAATATTTTATTTCAGGTAAGGGTGGTATGACAGAGCAGAAAAGGGAGGCATGTAGTATAACATGTTCACAGATAAAGGAGGCTATGGTCTATATAAGCAACTATTCGAGATATGCGTTTGAGGAGGAGATAAGACAGGGGTATATTACGGTTGAGGGCGGGCACAGAGTCGGTGTTGCAGGAAAGATAATATGGGATAAAGGAAAGATAAGAAGCATAAATTACATATCATTTATAAACATAAGGATATCGCACGAAGTTATTGGATGTGCGGATGGAGTGATGGATTATCTGCATGAAGATGAGAATTTTTATAATACATTGATAATCTCGCCGCCAAGATGCGGAAAGACGACTCTGCTCAGAGACATAGTGAGAAGTATAGCGGATGGAGAGACGGGCAGCAGAGGAATGACAGTAGGAATAGTAGATGAGAGGTCAGAGATAGGAGCATGTCATCTTGGATGTCCGCAGAATAATCTTGGATGCCGGACAGATGTACTTGACGGATGTCCGAAATCGGAGGGCATGATGATGTTAGTAAGATCTATGGCACCTGAGATAGTCGCAGTTGATGAGATTGGATCGAAGGAGGATGCGGCGGCGATAGAATATGTTATGAACTGTGGTATCAATATTATAGCAACAGTCCATGGACTTGATATGGATGAGGTGATAAATAAGCCTGTTATAGGTGAGCTGGTGAGAAAAAGGAAGTTTAAGAGATATATTCTTTTGAAAAAAGGCATGATGGGAAAGGTAAGTGCCATATTTGACGACAGGGGGAATGTCATATATTAACAATAAAAATAGCAGGTTTTCTGCTTGTCACTGTCGGAAGTTCGATGGTCGGGTTATATATATGGGAGCGTTATATGCTGCGTGTGAGAGTGCTTGAGGAGTGGCAGAGGATTCTTATAGAGATAAGCGGTGAGATAAGTTATTCGGCACAGAGCATGTCACAGTTATGTGTGCAGATATCAGAAAGCTGTGTTTACGGAAAAAAGTTTTGGAGCGACATAGCGAGGAAAGTCGAGGAAAAAGATGCAGGACTTCCCGGCGAGTTCTGGAGAGAGCATCTTAGTGAGTATAAGTATATGGAACTTCTTAGTGCTGAGGATAAAAATATAATATATCAGTTTGGAGGAAGTTTTGGAACGCTTGACATATATTCGCAGATAAATGAGATAGAGTTGTTTGAAAAAAGACTTGAACAGAATTTAAGTGAGGCGAGGCAAAAAATGGTTGAGCAGAAAAAAGTCTGTATTTTTATGGGGGTTATATCGGGGATGATGACCGGTATCTGCCTTTTTTGAGATTTTTAAGTGGCAAAAGTTTATAAAAAAGCAGCAGAAAAAAATTGACCGCTGCTTTACTGATATATAGAAATGGAGAGGCAGATGACGATAAATTTAATTTTCAGGATTGCGGCAGTTGGAATACTTGTTTCGGTGCTGGGAACTGTTCTGAAACATTCCGGAAGGGATGAACAGGCATTTCTTGTAAGCCTTGCAGGACTGATACTTGTATTTTTGTGGATAGTTCCATATATAGAGCAGTTGTTTGAAACAGTTCAGAAATTGTTTTCTATTGGCTGAACTAAGTAATATGTGGATTTGAAAGTGTGGCAGATAAAATGTTAAAAATAGCGATTATAGCAGTTATGGCGGTATTTCTCGCGCTGCCTTTAAAAAACAGTAAACCCGAATTTAGTACTATGATAATAATAAGCGGCTGTCTGTTGATACTTGGCTGTGCGGTATCTAAGCTGGGTTCTATCATAGAGGTCGTTGTAAGCGTAAAAAAATATATGGGGGATGAGGTAGTCTATCTTGGTATCCTTATGAAGATAATTGCTATCACATATATTGCAGAGTTTGGGGCATCGATATGCAGGGATTCCGGTTACAGTGCGATAGGAAATCAGGTGGAATTTTTTGGAAAGCTGATGATCCTTGCAGTAAGTATGCCGATAATCACGACATTGCTGGAGACGATAAGCAGCATTATGGGAAAGTAGGTAAAATATGGCAAAGGAAATATCAGGTGATAGTGATATCTATAATCAGCTTATGGATGAGATATCATCACATGACATACAGGACACCATTGACAATATTCTGGGGAAAGACAGCTTTGATTTTGGCAGCTATGTCGGCAAGGCGGTAAATTCAGGACATGGAATTGCTCCTGATGATTTTTTAAGGAGTATAGTTGACGGGATAACAACAAATTTTAACAATGAAAAAAGCATGTATATAAATATAATCTTTATTGCTGTCTCAGGAGCACTCATAACAAATTTTTCAAAACTTCTTCAGGGCAAAAAAGTGGCACAGATGGGATTTTACACGATATACATATTATTTTTTGCGATTCTGTCAAATGCTTTTAATCAGACAAGCAGTATAGCAGGTGATACGCTCACTAAAATATTTGATTTTATGAATGTGTTATCACCTGCATATTTTACCTGCATATCATTTACAAAAGGTGCCGGGCTTGGTGCCGGATATTATCAGCTTGCACTGATAATGATAACGGTTGCAGATGCGATACTTGTAAAATTTGTTATTCCGGCGGTAAGGATATATTTCTGGCTTCAGATAGCAAATCATCTGTCTGAGGAGGATATGTTTTCAAAGATGGCAGAATTTGTGAAGGATATCATAAATTTTGTGATGAAAACAATGTCAGTCGTGCTTATGGGGATAAATGTTGTGCAGGGCATGGTCGCACCGCTTGCGGCAGAGGCAAAAAATTCTTTTCTGGTTAAATTTGGAAGCTCGATTCCGGGAGTAGGCAATGCGATAAGTAATGTTGCAAGCTCTGTGCTTCTTGCAGGCAGGCTTGTAAAAAATGCAGTTGGGGTTGCAGGGATAATAGTGCTGGTGCTGTTGTGTGCTGCACCTCTTTTAAGATTGTGGGTAGCTGAGTTTGCCTATAAGGGACTTGCAGCAGTATTGCAGCCTGTATCTGACAAAAGGATAATAAGCTGTCTTTCGATGACCGCCGATGCGATAAAAATGCTTGCCTATGCAGTCGGACTTGCGGGGATGTTTTTTGCTGTGTCGATAGCAGTCATAAGCACTATGACAAATTGACAAATTAGAAGGTGGTGGAAAATGAGGGAACTTATCTTTAATATTCTTATTTTTACTATAGTTACATCGGTTTTGAAATGCCTTATCATCAAAGATGAGTATAAACAGTATTTTCAGTTTTTCTGCGGTCTGATAATGATACTTATCGTGATGACACCTGTTATAAAGTTTTTCGGTGCGGGTAATGATTTTTACAATATTTTAAGTGAACATATATATAACAGTGAGTTTAAAGATTCCGTGGGTGAGTTAAAAAGTGCTGAGGGAAGTCTAAAAAAACAGGTCGTGCGTCAGTGCGAAGAAAAGATTGAAAAACAGGTAAGACAGATGGCAGAAAAAAATAATGTGGCATGCAGCAGTGTAAAGATAAAGACAAAGACTTCGGGGGATGAACTTGAGATAGTAAGTGTTGTTGTAAATACGGGTTCCAGTGCTGTTGCAGCTTACTCAAATACTGCTAAAAAAAGTTCAGGTCTGACTAAAAATGAGAGGAGATTAAAGAAAGATATCTGTGATAACTATCTGTTAAAGGGAGAGGAGGTACAGATTTGGAAATAAATATCAAAGACAAGTTAAAAAACATTTCAGGAGAAAAGATAAAAGGAAGTCTTATGCACGAACTTGGTATAGGAAAGATAGCGATAATAATAGTCTGCGGCATTATCATTCTTGCGGGGAGCTTTTTTGATGGGGTAAGTAAATCTGACAGTACATCTGATGATGTGGGCAGTGTTGAGGATAACAGGCTTAGTGAGGATGAGGCACTTAATATCATGAACATATATGCGGCAAGACAGGAAAAGAAGCTTAAAAAACTTCTTGAGAGTATGGATGGTGTAGGAGATGTAAATGTAATGGTGACACTTGCATCGTCTGAGGAAAAGATAGCACTTAAAGATACCGAGAGAGGTGAGAGCAAAGGAAAAAATTCCTCTGATGTCAGTGAAAAGAACCAAAATGTCATAATAAGTAACAATGGTGATGAAAATCCATATGTTGTAAGTGTAACATCTCCTAAGATAGCAGGAGTCGCTATCGTGTGCGAGGGAGCAGACGGAGGAAAAAAAGATAGTGAAATAATTGACATGGTAGGGGCATTATTTGGCATCGAGTCACATAAAATCAAAGTAACGAAGATGGATTAATGTTTATTTTGACAAGGAGGCATTATCAATATGAAAAAATCAAGTCACAAAAATGGAATAGTTATCACTGCACTTGCGTTGATGATAATAGCTGCAGGATATCTTAACTTTACGGGACAAAAGATAAGTACGAACGGTATAACAGCGAGGACGACGGCATCACCTGATGTGACAAGTGAGGATACCGCTGATATTTCGGCAGATGATATAGGCACAGATACTTCCGGTGATTCAGATGGAAAAAACGAGGAGGATGCACAAAAAGATTCTGAATATACCATAACCGACAGCGGTGAGGTGCTGGCATCCGAGGAAAATCCCGGTGAGGCAGTTATGGTATCAAACAACATAGGCTCAGATTATTTTGCATCATCAAAATTAAACCGAGAGCAGACAAGAGCCAAGAATAAAGAAACTCTTATGAACATAATAAATGATGACAAGATTTCTTCGGCAGATAAGAAGAGTGCTATAAAGCAGGTTGCCGCCATGACAAAGATTTCAGAAAAAGAGAATGCGGCAGAGCTTATGTTACAGGCAAAAGGGTTTGAGAATGCAATGGTGAGCATAAGCGATGGAAATGCAGATGTTATAGTAAGTTCAGAGGGGCTTACCAACCAGCAGATAGCACAGATAGAGGATATCGTAAAAAGAAAGACGGGAATAGCGGCAGATAAAATAGTAATTACACCTGTGAATGTGAAATAATATTGCAAAAGTCTGTGATTTTGTTATAATGATATCATAATGCGTTGTTTGTGCGATGAAGGAGGTAAGCATTATGGCAAAAGAACAGGGAGCAGATGATATTGTTATGGAAAAGAAAGACATCGGCGAAGTAAAGATAGCTTCGGATGTTGTGTCTGTTATTGCGGCTCTTGCTGCTACTGAGGTAGAGGGAGTAAGTTCCATGGCAGGTATGAATAAATTTGGTGTAAAAAATACAAAAGGTGTGCGTGTTATTATGAATGAGGGCCGTGTTCATGTTGATATGGTCATAAATGTGAAATACGGTTACAGTATTCCTAAGATTTCAAAACAGGTGCAGTCAAGAGTAGGTCAGCAGATCGAGACTATGACCGGTCTTAAAGTATCAGGAGTTAATGTCAGAGTATCAGGCGTGAACCTTGATGCGTAAAAAATAAGGATGGAGTTATTTATATGACTAGAAGACAGATAAGAGAAAACTTGTATAAAATGCTTTTTCAGGTAGAATTTCATGATAAGGAGTCGCTTAAGACACAGATGGAGATTTATCTTGATGACCTTAAAGGAGCAGACGAGAAGGATAAAAGAGAGCTTACGGACAAATTTAACGAACTTGTTGAAAATTTAGAGCAGATAGATACAAAGATAGAAGAAAAGGCAGACGGATGGACGATAGAAAGAATCGCAAAATCCGAACTTACTATATTAAGACTTGGAGTTTATGAGCTTCTTTATGTCGAGGATGTACCAAACAAAGTTGCCATAAATGAAGCAGTAGAACTTGCAAAGGCATATGGTGCAGATAAGGCATCAGGTTTTATAAACGGAATACTTGCATCAGTTGTAAGGGAGATACCGGAATAATTAAATAAAATTTTGCAGGGGCAAAACAGTGGTTTTGCCTTTTTGCCTATTTAGACAGGAAGGTTACGGTATGGGACAGATAAGTTCGGTATCCCAGATAAACATGTACATAAAAAACATGTTTTTAAGGGATTATATGTTAAGTGATATTTCTGTTAAGGGGGAAGTATCAAACTGTAAATATCATTCGTCAGGCCATATCTATTTTACGATAAAGGACAGGACATCCCAGCTTTCATGTGTTATGTTTGCGTCTATGCGCAAAAATCTGGAATTTAAGCTTGAGGAAGGTCAGAGCATTGTTGTAAGAGGTAATATAAATGTGTATGAGCGTGACGGAAAATATCAGCTCTATGCGAGAGATATTACAAAAGAGGGAGCAGGAAGGCTGTATGAAGAATATGAAAGATTAAAAAAGCGTCTCTTAGAGGAGGGGCTTTTTGATGAGTCAAAAAAGAAAAAGATTCCGGCATATGCAAAGAAGATAGGTGTTGTGACAGCAAAGACGGGGGCTGTTATACAGGATATATGTAATGTCTCACACCGGAGAAATCCTTATGTTCAGATTATATTGTATCCGGCTAAAGTTCAGGGAACGAAAGCAGCAGATACGATCATAAAAGGAATAAGATATTTTGAAAATACAGATGTAGATACTATAATAATAGGACGAGGTGGCGGTTCTATAGAAGATTTGTGGGAATTTAATGATGAGAGACTCGCAAGGGTTATCGCAGGCTGTAAAAAGCCGATAATAAGTGCAGTAGGTCATGAAACTGATACGACGATAGCAGACTATGTTGCTGATCTTAGAGCACCCACGCCGTCGGCGGCAGCAGAACTTGCCGTATATTCATACAGGGAAACGGTTATTGCTTTAAGGGAAGCCGGACATTCTCTGAGATGGCAGATGGAAAATATATTAAAGCTTAAAAAGATGAAGCTTGCACAATATATAACCGTTCTCCAGCATGAGAGTCCTAGAAATCTGATAAATGAGAGAAGAATGTATGTTGCTGATATGCAGGAGAAAATAGAAAGTCTTATGCAGCAAAAAATTACTTCATCGAAGCATCAGCTTGAACTATATATACAGGAAATGAAAGGACTTTCACCGCTTTATAAACTTCAGGGTGGATATGCATATGTCTCTGACGAGTCGGGAAAAAATATTAAGTCAGTCGATGAACTGGAAAAAGGGAAAAATATAAATCTTGCATTTAAAGATGGTTATGCAAAAGCAGTCATATCATCAACTGAAAAGATATAGAAATATGGAGGTCATATAATGGCGGCAAAAAAGATGTCTTTAGAAGAATGTTTTGAAGGTCTTGACGATATTATAGTTATGCTGCAGAGCGGAGAGCTTTCTTTGGAGGAGTCATTTAAGAAATATGAAGAGGGAATGAAACTCATAAAAAAATGCAGTGATACTATAGACAGAGTTGAAAAAAAACTTATTGTAGTTGAAAATGAACAGGAATAAGGAGGATATGGTCGATGGAAACGGCAGAATTTAAAGAGGAACAGGAAAGAAATATATCATATATAGAGGATGTACTTAAAAGATTCCTTCCAAAAGCTCCGTCTTATCAGAAAACAATATATGATGCAATGGAATACAGCGTTATGGCAGGTGGAAAAAGACTCCGCCCAATGATGATGTATCAGACTTATAAGATGTTTGGAGGAGATGACGAAAAACTTATAGAGCCATTTATGGCAGCGATAGAGATAATACATACATATTCTCTTGTGCATGATGACCTTCCTGCAATGGATAATGATGAATACAGGAGAGGCAGAAAGACAACGCATGTGGTTTACGGTGAGGATATGGGAATACTTGCGGGTGATGCACTGCTAAATTTTGCATATGAGACAGCCATAAGGGGTGCGGCAGCAGCATCTGACTCAAAGAATGCCATAAGAGCACTTGGAATATTATCAGAGAAAGCCGGAATAACAGGAATGGTAGGCGGTCAGGTAGTCGATGTGGAATTGACAGGGAAAAAACTTGATGAAAAGCAGCTTGATTTTATTTTCCGGTTAAAGACTGGTGCACTTTTAGAAGCCTCACTTATGTCTGGTGCTGCACTTGCGGGAGCAGATGAAAGATATATAGCTCTCATGGAGCAGGCTGGTTTAAATATAGGAATGGCATTTCAGATTCAGGATGACATACTTGATATAACGAGTACCACATCAGAACTTGGAAAACCTGTACACAGCGATGAGAAAAATGAGAAAACGACATATGTATCGCTTTACGGAATGGAAAAAGCACATGAAGATGTAAAAATTTATTCAGAAAAAGCACTTTCGATAATGAAAGATATACCTTTTGAAAATCGGTTTTTGTACACATTGATAGAAAAACTGATAAACAGAAGAAAATAAAAAGTTACTGTTTTTGATTTTGGGGACAGTGGAATGGAGTTAAAATTGGGAAAATTACTCGATCAGATAAATGAACCAAATGATATAAAAAAAATAGACCCGAATGACTATAAGATACTTGCAAAAGAGATAAGAAAGTTTTTAGTGCAAAAAATCAGTATGACAGGAGGGCATCTTGCATCTAATCTGGGGGCTGTTGAACTTACGATGGCGCTTCATCTTTGCCTTGATCTTCCAAACGACCATATTGTATGGGATGTCGGACATCAAAGTTATACGCATAAACTGCTTACAGGCCGGAAAGCTGGATTTGATACTCTCAGACAATTTGGGGGTATGAGCGGATTTCCAAAAAGAAGTGAGAGCGACTGCGATGCGTTTGACACGGGTCACAGTTCAACTTCTATAAGTCTTGCACTCGGAATGGCAAAAGCAAGAGATCTGCAAAATGAAAAAAGCAAGGTTTTTGCTGTTATAGGTGATGGTGCTTTATCGGGGGGGATGGCATTTGAGGCTTTAAACAATGCGGCAAGATTAAAATCAAATCTTGTCATCGTTTTAAATGACAATCAGATGTCAATATCAAAAAATGTTGGTGGAATGTCAAATTATCTTGGAAATATAAGGACAAGCACAAACTATACAGAACTTAAGGAAGATGTTGAGAACAGACTGAGGAGTATGTCACACATAGGAAATGCCCTTGCAGACCATATAAAAGGTGCTAAGGATATCGTAAAGAGATTATTTGTACCTGGAATGTTGTTTGAGGATATGGGGATAACCTATATCGGTCCTATAGACGGACATGATGTAAAACAGATGGTAAATGCGTTTGAAAATGCCTCAAAACTTCAGAAAGCAGTTATCGTACATGTATGCACAAAGAAGGGAAAAGGCTATCTTCCGGCAGAAAATGATCCGTCAGCGTTTCACGGTGTAGCACCGTTTAAACCGAGTGATGGTTCATTTAAAAATAAGGAAAAGCAGTTGACATACACTTCAGTTTTCAGCAAAAAGCTTGTTGAACTGGCAGACAATGACGAAAAGATCGTTGCTATTTCGGCGGCGATGCCATCTGGAACGGGACTTAGTGCAATGGCAGCAAAACATCCTGACAGATTTTTCGATGTGGGTATAGCTGAGGAACATGCTGTCACATTTGCAGCAGGAATGGCGGCGAGTGGAATCAAACCTGTAGTGGCGATATATTCTACATTTTTTCAGAGGGCATATGACCAGATACTTCACGATGTCTGTATAGGAAAGATTCCTGTAGTATTTGCAGTTGACAGGGCAGGACTTGTCGGAAGTGACGGAGAGACACATCAGGGAATATTTGATATTTCTTATTTTAACAGTATGCCGAATATGACGCTCATGGCACCTAAAAATGTCTGGGAGCTTGAAAAGATGCTTGAGTTTGCCGTTGATTTTGATGGTCCTATAGCAGTGAGATATCCGAGAGGAAAAGCATATACCGGACTTGGTGAATTTACTCAGGATATAGAATACGGAAAAAGTGAAGTTATATCTAATGGTGGAGATACGGCACTTATCGCTGTCGGGAGTATGGTCGAGACAGCACAGGAAACAGGAAAGATACTTAATGACAGAGGGATAAATGTCACTATCATAAATGCGAGATTTATAAAACCACTTGATGAAAAGATGCTTTCTGAAATAGCAGACACACATCAATTTATAGTGACTATGGAAGAAGGGGTTCTGACGGGTGGATTTGGACAGTCGGTATCTCACTGGTATCAGGAAAACACCGAAAAGATGCCTGCCATTAAAAATATCGCACTGCCGGATAAGTTCATAGAACACGGAAGTGTCGGGCTGTTAAAGAAAAAATATGGTATAGATGCTTTGGGCATAGCAGAGAAGATAGTTGATTGGAGGAATCATGAAAGAGCATAAGAAAAAGGAAAGACTTGATGTACTTCTCGTAAAGAGAGGACTTGCAGAGTCAAGAGAAAAAGCTAAAGCTATAATCATGACAGGAAATGTTTTTGTCAAAGAGCAGAGGGAGGACAAAGCGGGAAGCACATTTGATGAGGATGTTGTTATCGAGGTAAAAGGTGCTCCTATGAAATATGTGAGCAGGGGCGGCTATAAACTTGAAAAGGCGATGGAACTGTGGCAGGTTCCGCTTGCTGACAAAGTATGTATGGATGTAGGTTCATCGACAGGCGGGTTTACAGACTGTATGCTTCAGAATGGGGCTTTAAAGGTATATGCGATAGATGTTGGAACAAACCAGCTCGCATGGAAATTAAGACAGGATGAGCGTGTTATCTCAATGGAAAAAACAAATATAAGATATGTCACACATGAGGATGTGCCGGACGATATCGGATTTTCTTCTATAGATGTAGCATTTATATCGCTCACAAAAGTGCTTGTTCCTGTAAGAAATCTCCTTGCTTCTGACGGTCAGGTAGTCTGTCTTATAAAACCGCAGTTTGAAGCAGGAAAAGATAAGGTTGGCAAGAAGGGCGTTGTAAGGGACAAAAAAGTTCATCTTGAGGTAGTAAGAAACGTCATCACATATGCCATAGCCATAGGGTTTAAGGTGTTAAATCTGAGCTTTTCACCGATAAAAGGACCTGAGGGAAATATAGAATATCTTCTTTATATCGAGAAGAACACAGATAATACTGATACATCATGTGAAGTTGAGCCTGAGGATAAAGAGAGCGCAGAAAAGATATTTGAAGAAAAATATGCGGCTCTTGCAGAAGAAACAGTAGAGAAAGCACATCAGAAACTTGATGTATAAAAGCTCAACGCAAAGGAGAATAAGTGGCAATGGGCAAAAAAATGACATTTTTTTGTATTATAACTAATAGTGACAAAAAAGATAATTATGAGAAGGCACTTGATATAAAAAAATATCTTGAATCTAAAAATTGTGTATGTAAGATACTTGAAAACAAGATGACGCAGTCAGCGGGAATAAGGCACTTCACCGATATAACGCATATAGATGGCAGTACTGAATGTGCTGTCGTACTTGGCGGTGACGGCACTATGATACAGGCGGCGATAGACCTTGTTCACACTGAACTTCCCATAATAGGAGTAAATACCGGTAATCTCGGTTTCTTAACGGAGGTGGAATATCAGAACGTATATCAGGCACTTGACAAACTTCTTGCGGGTGATTACACGATAGAGTCCAGGATGATGCTAAAGGAGATATCATATTTCAAACAGCCTGACAGCCGTTCATCATGTTATGCATTAAATGATATCGTTGTGAGCAAAAGAGGAAGCGGAAGGCTTATAACAGTAAAAGTATATCTTGAAAATGAACTTGCCGATATATATCGTGCAGACGGCCTTATAATCTCTACACCGACAGGTTCGACAGGTTATAATCTCTCGGCAGGAGGACCTGTTATGGTTCCAAATCTCAAAGCGATGGTAGTCACCCCTATATGTGCACATTCGCTTAACAAGAGAAGTCTTGTGGTAGATGCAAAAGAGAAGATAACACTTGAAATCGGTCAGACAAAAGATGTTGGTGTTGACCTTGCAATGGTGACAGCCGATGGAAGGACTATAGGGGAGCTTTCGACAGGTGACAGACTGGTACTTGAAGTGCCGCATGCCACGACAAAACTCATAAAGTTGTCAGAAATAGGATTTTATGAGAGAATGAGGGAGAAGCTGAATGGAGAGTTATAAGTTGTGTTTTTTGATTCTTAGTTAGCATCAGGTAAAGCGTAAAATGGCACATAAACGAAAAGAAGGTGAAGTATGAAAATTGAAAGGCGTTCAAAAATCATTGAACTGATAGGTAAATATCAGATAGAAACTCAGGAGGAACTTGGGGAAAGGCTTGAACAGGAGGGATTTGCCGTTACTCAGGCAACTATTTCAAGGGACATAAGGGAGCTTAAACTGACAAAAGTTTCTGTTGACGGTGTCCATCAGAAATATACACTTTTACAGGAAAAGGAGACAAATCTCTATCACAAATATGTCAGAGTATTACAGGATGGATTTTTGTGGATGGATCAGGCAGAGAACATACTTGTCATAAAGACCATATCGGGCATGGCGATGGCGATAGCAGCGGCACTTGACAATCTTGAAGTTCCCGGAGTAGTCGGAACCATAGCAGGTGATGACACCGTCATGTGTGCTATTCATTCTGTCGGGGAAGTACCTGCTGTCATGACAAGGATAGACAGGCTGTTAAAAGAAGAAAAATAAAATAGCCCTGTGACTGCCTATAAGGTAAAGTTAAACAAAAGCTAAATTTTTCCATTATATATTTGCAAGAAGCGTAGAAAAATGCTAAAATAAGTGGGCTATGGTGGGAAAATATTATATTATGTTATTTAAAGAAAGGAAAATAGAGAAATGTCAGGACATTCAAAATTCGCAAACATTAAACATAAAAAGGAGAAAAACGACGCAAAAAAGGGTAAGATATTTACTATCATCGGACGTGAGATAGCCGTAGCAGTTAAAGAGGGCGGTCCAGATCCTGAGAATAACAGTAAACTTCGTGATGTTATCGCAAAAGCAAAGGCAAACAACATGCCAAACGATACTATCGACAGAGGTATCAAGAAGGCAGCAGGTGATGGCGATGGAGTAAATTATGAGGAAGTTACATATGAAGGATATGGTCCAAACGGTATCGCTATTATCGTAAAGGCACTCACGGACAATAAGAACAGAACAGCAAGCAATGTGCGCAATGCTTTCACAAAAGGAAGTGGAAGTGTAGGAACACAGGGATGTGTATCTTATATGTTTGACGAGAAAGGTCAGATAATAATTTCAAAAGAAGAACTCGAGGATAATGATATAGAAGTTGACGCTGATGAACTTATGATGCTTGCACTCGATGCAGGAGCAGAAGATTTCTCAGATGAAGAGGAAGCGTATGAGATCATAACAGCACCAGCAGATTTCTCAGCAGTAAGAGAAGCATTAGAGAAGGAAAACTATCCTATGGCAAGTGCAGAAGTTACGATGATTCCACAGAATTATGTAGAACTTACTGATGAGAATGATATAAGACAGCTTAACCGTACACTTGATCTTCTTGATGAGGATGACGATGTACAGGATGTTTATCATAACTGGGATGAATAATTAAAGGTGCATTTACAGCAGACATAAGACTATAAAGTAGGAAGCTTTTTGTGCATGCTGATTCCGTTTCAGTGTATGATTAACTTGTATTGTTATGTAGATATTGTATCATACCGATAATATATTATAAATGTAATACAAGAAAACGGACTTAGTCAGGGGAGGAAAATATGGATCGATTGAAGGAAAATATAAAGAAAAAATGGAAGTTTATGGCAGGCCTGACGGTCATGTTCATGTTTGTCTTTGTAGTGGGGTTTGCTGTAAAGGCACATTTTACGACTAAAGCTGCGGATACGGATCTTGATACTGGTGTATATACTGTTGTTGATAGTGCAGGTAAGGAAATTGTATCTGGACAGGATTATATAATGCGAAGATTGACAGACATTTTAACTGTTTCAGTTTCTGGTCAGCAGGCAGATTCTATAAAATATACATGGAAAACTTTAAATCCGGATGTTTTATTTATTGGAAATTCAGCTAACAACTATGGTGAGTCAGATGTAACAGGAAATGGAACATCTAGTACTGTTAGAACTAAAGCTTTAAAGCAGGGTGAGGCTGGTCTTAGTCTTTTTGTAGAGGCAAAAGTTGGTACTACTACAATTTCAAAGACATTTCGATTTACTATACAAGTGCAGTTTTCAATTAATGAATATTTATCACGATCTACAGGCATACAGATGCAAAAGATATATTCTTCTGATGAACGACCGTCTATTATAATGGACTATCATAAGGATTCTGAAACAAAGCTTCAATTTGGTTCAGATGCAGATAAGGAACAGAGTAAACTTAATCTTATGTTTGGAGATGCAACGAAAGGGCAGTGGGTAAGTAGTAATACTGATGTCGTTGAGGTTGTTAGTGACGGAATTGTTGCTACAGGTCCTGGAAGGGTTAAACTTACAGTTACATATGCATCAGATACAGATAAGACCAAAACATATGATGACTCGATATGGGTATATGTGAGACCAGAGGTGATTTATGAGTCTGTGACTGGAAAAGGTGATGATAATGGTGAGATTGTAAACTCTGATAAATATACAAAACCACTTGTTGTTCAAAATGGAGATTATCTTGATTGTCAGGTAAAAATGGAAAATGATTCTAATATTTCCAATAAACTTGAATGGGTGATATCAAAGGAAATTGGTGGAAGTACAGGAACGGAGGTTTTAGTAAGAGATTCGAAAGGAGATTATAATCCTGATTATAAAGATGATGCACAACTTGTATGGCAACCATCTTTACATAAGTATCAGTTAAAAGCAAAGTCGGAAACATATATTGTGAAATTTTATGTAGCGGGTACTTATCCTGGATTTGAAAAGGCTCAGGATCCTGATGAAAAATCAAAGTGTGAAGCAGTAAAAATAGCTGAGAATGTTCAGGTCAGGACAAGTTATGAGGAAAAAAATATAACAATTAATATAGGTGGAAATTATAATTTGTCAGATGGTTTTAATATATCTTTAAAGGGATTAAAGGAAAACTTCACGGGAAAGCCAAATCCAAATTATAATGGAACTGATAGTAGTAATCTTATAGACTTTAATAATGATACATGGACTATAACTACAAAAAAAA
>NZ_JAHLQE010000152.1 GCF_018918235.1 Eubacterium sp. MSJ-13 | reverse complement strand
CAGTGCAGTAGTGGTTGAAGCAGGAAGCTCCGACTTCTATAAGTCGGGGTAATTCACACCAAAAGAATCTTTAAAATATTGTTCATATTCCAAGTTTCTCTCCCACGGCTCCCTAATATATATCTCAACAATTCCAAGTTCCCGTGCCTCTTTCAGCATCCTCGATACTTTTGATCTGGAAGTATACATTCTCTCAGCAATCTGATTTTGTGTCATTTCTGAATTATAATATAAATCTGCAACAGAAGCTAAAATATTCCATTTTTCCTGAACACTCATTGATTCATAATTTTTAATATCTTCCATTTTTTACTCCATTTCTATATCCAACAAATAAAATCAAGCGGATATTCGCAATCCGCCCTACTGCTTGCTCATAACACTATTAGCTGCTATAGCAGCATATCAGAAGGGGCTTTTCCCCTCCTGATACAAGCAAATCCCCAGCCTCCACTCATCGCGCTACGCAATAGAATGGACCTCCTTGATAGTATTAAAATATTGTATCTTATAAACAAGAACGAAATGGGATATTCTGTGGTGCTTCAAAGCAGTCCTCAAATCCGCGTCTATGGTGATAATATTTCTTATCTTTATCAGCCGGATAAGTATATTTTCCGCCTACCTGCCAATAGTAAGGCTTAAATTTATATTCATTTCTATCCTTCTTAAAATTATATAAAAGGTCAATTTCATTACAATCCGGCTGGAAGTTTGTCCACACATCCCAATGAATTGGAATTACAACTTTACACTGCAGGTTTTCTGCCATACGAAGTACATCTATCGATGTCATCTTATCCTGCATACCAATAGGATTTTCTCCAAATGACGCAAATGCAACATCAATCGGATAGTCTGTTCCCTGTTTTTTTATCCCTAAAAATTATTCCACCGCTTTATCTTCATCAGCCTTATACTCAAAGAAATCAAAGTCCGCATAATGCTTATGCTTTACTCTGTCAGCACAGGTGATTCCGACCATTGTTCCGGTAAATTCACCGTACTTGCAATACTCATCTGAGAATTTTGTTGTATCAAACG
Organism: Eubacterium sp. MSJ-13; assembly: GCF_018918235.1. GTDB lineage: Bacteria > Bacillota > Clostridia > Lachnospirales > Lachnospiraceae > Butyribacter. Next base: position 4,462 of record NZ_JAHLQE010000152.1, on the reverse strand, counting down.
GTATTCCTATCTTATTGTAATCTCTTCCGTTATAGCTCCAGAAGAACTGCGAATGTTTTCCTCTTATTTCAAGTCTGAAATAGATAGGTACATCATCTACTGCAAGCCTTGTATTGACAAACTCCGTTTTTTCTCCATTCTCAAGTGCGATTATTGAGATTGCACTCTGTCCGAGTGTCTCACTGTAATATTTGCGGAGATTTATATAATTCATGTTGTCATAATAAATTATAAGTCCTGCTGAGTGCTGGTGCACTTCCGGTACAAATTCCATCTTTGTTGTAACAGTGGCATACACGCTTGTTAGTTTTCTTGCAAGTATGCTTACTTTGTTTAAAGATGCTCTCGATTCCTGACCACGCAGACGGACATAACCTTTTCTTGCCGTTACATCGGCGAAACTCTGTGGCATTATTCTAGGTGCATAATAGAAATTGCCGAGTGTGTCATCGTCAAAGTCATCAAAATCTGGTATCTGTTTTACCGGATATTCAGGCAGCTTGCTCTCCTCACAATACTCTTTTGCAATATTGCTTCCGTCTGCCATCCGAAGCCATCCGTCCTCTGTCCATTTCATTTTCTGGATTGCCGTTTCACGACCGAGTGTGCAGCGAAGTTCCGGTCTGAACGGTCTTGAACAAAGATGCACAAGATATACCTCGCCAAGCTGTGTCTCAACATAACTTCCATGTCCGGCTTTCTGCAATACCACATCAGGATTGAAGTATTTTGGTTTCAAATGGTCTGGATCGTGTCGCTCATTTGATACGAGCGGATTTGATGTAACTATAGGATTCATAGGATCACCTTCATATGGTCCCCACACATTTTTTGAGCGTCCCATTGTTACACAGTGGTTATATCCCGTACCGCCCTCTGCACACATAATATAATAATAACCGTTTCTCTTTGTAAGATGAGGAGCTTCGATACATCCTCTGTCCGTACCTCCACGCCAGATGCGTTTTGGATAACCGATTATCTCTTTCTTTTCAGGGTCATACTCAGAGATTGCGATAACGCCCGGCTTTTCATAGCCCTCTCTTGTCTCCCAGTCAAGTGAGACAATATATTTTCTTCCGTCATCATCGTGGAGTATTGACGCATCAAATCCTGATGAGTGTAAATATACCGGCTCACTCCACGGTCCTCTTATGTCCTTTGCAGTGATAACAAAATTATCCACATCAAAATATCTTGCATTCATTGAATTCATGACACCATATACAACATAGAACATATCTTCCTGCTCACAATATGTAAGACATGGTGCCCATATTCCCTTTGCTGAAGGCAGTTTCTTGAGGTCAGGATTAGTATCATCTGTGAGAACATGTGTGTAAAGCTCCCAGTTTTTCATATCTTTTGAATGGTAAACCGGTATTCCCGGAAACCACTCAAATGTTGATACTGCAATATAATAATCATCACCTTTACGGCAGATACATGGGTCAGGGTTAAAACCTTTTAATATTGGATTTTTAAGCATTTTTATTCGCTCCTTCCTTTTCAAGTGCTTCAACGATTCCGTCATACTCTTTATCAAGTTTGTAGAACCACATTACAACAACCTGTCCTATACAAAGGATTGCAGGAATCCAGATAAATGTGATTTCTGAACCTGTGCCTGCTCCTGCTGCACCGATAACCCAGCCAAGGATCGCAGAACCAAGTCCGTTTCCTACCTTGAAACCAAAACTTGAAGCAGAATTTATAAGTCCCTCTGTACGGTAACCTGTTTTCCACTCACCATACTCGATAGTATCAGATACGATTGCGAACATACATGATGAAATTCCGGCATTTCCAACACCTTTAAGTACACACGCAGTTATTATTCCTGCCATGTTTGTTCCAACAAAGCCAAACATTGCAAAACCGAGTCCATAGATAACAGCTCCGATGATGAGCATATTTCTCTTACCAATCTTCTTAATGATAAATGCAGTAAAGAACATCACACCTATCTGAACAAGGTTTGCAACAAGGTTCATTGTTCCAACCATGTCACTGTTGTGGAGTATGTTTTTTGCGTAATATACTGCTGCCCCACCATTTAACGAATAATTGATAAAGATAAATACAAGTGTTATTGTTATCATTATCCAGTATTTATTCTGGAACAATAAACCGATTCCCTTTACAAATGGAACCTTTTCCTGTTTTGTATCTTTTGCAGGAACTACGCGCTCTTTTGTTCCTGTAAATGTTATCATAAATACGATTACTGCCAAAATTCCAAATACAGCAAATGTTTTTGTCCATGCTGAAAGATTATTTCCGAAAAATTCAACTAAAGGAAGTGTAAGATTTGTAATAATCAATGTTCCTGTTGTTGCCAATATCATACGGAAAATGCTGAGCACTGAACGCTCATACTGATCCTGTGTAATCAGTGAATTAAGTGTTGCATATGGTACATTTATAGCTGTATATATAACAGAAGAAACTAAATTGTAGGTTATAAAAATATATACCAGCTTAGCCGAATTACCAAGTCCTGATGGAACTGAAAACAGTAGGATTCCTGCCAGTGCAAATGGGATTGCCATGCGGAGTATCCACGGTCTGCACTTTCCAAATCTTGATTTTGTCCTGTCAACGATAATTCCCATTATCAAGTCCGTAACGCCATCAAACACTCTTGATAAAAGCATTATAGTACCGATAACGCCTGCACTTACATGAACATAATCTGTGTAATAAAATAAAAGAAATGATGACATTGCCGAGTAGATGATATTACAGCCTAAATCTCCGCAGCCATAAGAAAAACGCTCCCAAAAACGGATTTCACTTTTTTTCTGACTCATAACGAGCCCTCCTTTCGCCTTTATATCATAATCACCAACTTATAAGGTCTAAGTCCGAAATCCTATTTGTCTGTGTGTAGATATTTTCTTTTAACACAGTTCAAAATGATTTCGTAACTATCTTTAATGTAATTACAGTATAAACTCTTATATACAAAAGAAACTCCATCTATTCAGACACAAAAAAGGTATTATTCCGACTTTTATATATCAACAAAAGACACCATAAAAATGATGTCTTTATCTATGCCTTTTATTTACTTTGATACTTTTTCCTATGTTCCCTCGGTGTGCAGCCATACTGTGAGCGAAAATACTTCATTGCAAGATGGTGATTTGTACAGCCATGTCTCTCAAAAATCTCTGCAACTGAATCTGCCGTATTAACAAGATCACGATGTACATAACCGATACGCACAATATATATATAGTCAGTAACAGTACAGTTCATATACTTCTTAAAAAATCGTGCCATATAATCAGCATTATATCCAAATTGATCTGCGATAACCACTGTTGATATTCCATCAGCATGATTTTTGTCTATAAAATCCATTATCCCCTTTATCCTATTGAAATACTTATCATCCCTGTCGAAATCTCTTTGCAAAAGTTTTTCAGAATATGAATGGATAAGCGTAAATAATAACTCATAAAGCAGACTGTTAAAACGAAGAAGATAACCTTCAGGACGCACATCATAGACAACATACATATCCGTAAAAATCTTTTTTAACCGTTCAAGCTTTGTCTTTTCAATCTCATCCCCCGGATGCATATCAACAAAAAACCTGCGAAGATGCATTGACGGAATATATTTGTCATAAAAACGCTGTGGAATCTGAAGTACAAGTGCCTCGTTTTTTTCCGCCAGAACAGAATGTATCTCTCTTGGATTTGCCATAAAAAATTCACCATCACAGGCTGTCACCTTGACACCTCTTGGAAGATTAAGCACAACTTTCCCCTTGATAACATAAACAATCTCAAGACTATTGTGCCAATGTGGTGAAACATAACTGCCCTCATCCTTAGACAGATAAAATCTCACATCTACATCCGGATTACTTGTCACGATTTCATGACGCATCTTTTCTGGTTCCATCTATCAACACTTCCTTGCCTTTAAACGCAAAACCATAATGGTGGATATTTGAAGGATTTACTCCTCTCCCTATCAACTCTGCATCATAATTTTTTTCTTCTATCTGTTTTAATGCCGCTTCGACTGTTTCCTCAAGTGTGTTTTCTTTTCTTGGATTTATTACTTTAAATTCTATTACTATTCCAGGGAGACCTCTTCCTTGGTACTTATCGTTGTTTTTGTCTATAGGTTCCATCATTATATCATATCTGCCAAAGCCACTTTCACGATTTGAGGTTATGATATAATTTTCGGACTGGTCTACCATAAGACCTAAGACAAAGCCATGGTAGAAATTCTCTGGTGCTTTTTTTGAAGCTGTTTTCTTTCCTGAGTCAAATGAACTAAATGTATTCAAAGCTACCTCATTCATATACTCATTCATTGCTTCTACATCCCCACTGATAAGTGCTTTTACAAACTCATTTTTTTCATTTTTCGCAGGAGTGAACCATCTGAGTATCATTTTTCTAAACATAAACAGGATTTCTCTGTTTGTAAGCGT
>NZ_JAHLQE010000142.1 GCF_018918235.1 Eubacterium sp. MSJ-13 | reverse complement strand
GTAAGGCACTGGACTCTGACTCCAGCATTTCAAGGTTCGAATCCTTGTAGCCCAGTTTAAAGGTCGTAGAATTTTCATTGGATTATTCTGCGATTTTTGTTTTATGTGAATTTTTGACAAATTTGTCATATAAAATGATGGAAGGATAGGAGGAATATATCATGAATAAAGTAGATTTTATAAGAGGCGAAATGATGGCTGCTATGAAGGCGAGAGATAAGGAGAGAAAAGCTGTTTTATCGAGTCTTCTTACAGCTCTCAAGAATTTTCAGATAGATAAGAGAGAAGAGATAACAGATGCCGAGGGAGACCAGATAATATTAAAACTCATTAAGCAGACGAAAGAAACTCTGGAGATGACACCGGCGGACAGAACAGATGTTATAGAAGAGTGCAATTACACTATCAAAGTGTTAGAAGAATATGCACCAAAGATGATGGATGAGGCAGAGATAAAGACTGTTATAGAAAGTGTCCTTGAGGAACTTGAGATTACTGAGCCTACAGCAAAAGACAAGGGTAAGATAATGAAAGTCCTTATGCCTAAAGTTAAGGGCAAGGCAGATGGAAAACTTGTAAATCAGGTACTTGGCGGAATGTTTAAGTAGAAAAAGGTATTTTTACCTTATAGTGGTATATCACAAAATAAAAAAAGATAGGGAATCAATGATATGAAAAAAATAATATGGCTCGTAATTCCATGCTATAATGAGCAGGAGGTACTGCCGGAAACATCAAAACAGCTTAAAAGCATTATGACAGAACTTGTAAAAAGTGGAAAGATAAGTGATAAAAGCAAGATTGCTTTTGTAAATGATGGTTCTAAAGATAATACATGGAATATTATAACGGATCTTCACGAATCTGATCCTATTTTTACTGGTATAAACCTTGCTCACAACAAAGGGCATCAGAATGCACTGCTTGCCGGTCTTATGACAGCAAAAGATTATGCAGATGCTGCGATATCTCTTGATGCTGACCTTCAGGACGATGTAGGTGTCATCGAGCAGTTTATCGACAAATTTAATGAAGGGAAGGATATCGTGTACGGTGTGCGTTCTACAAGAGCCACTGACACAGTATTTAAGAGAAGTACGGCTCATGCGTTTTATAAGCTTATGAAATTTATGGGAGCTGACACATTACAGGATCATGCTGATTATCGTCTTATGAGCAAGAGAGCATTGGAAGGTCTTGCAAAATATAAGGAGGTAAATCTTTTCCTTAGAGGAATCGTTCCGATGATAGGCTATGAGACGGATGTTGTATATTATGAAAGGCATGAGAGATTTGCTGGAGAGTCAAAATATCCTTTAAAGAAGATGCTTTCATTTGCTGTGGATGGTATAACATCATGCAGTGTAAAACCGATAAGAATGATTACGACATTAGGTACATTAGTATTTACGGTAAGTATAATCATGCTCATATATTTTCTCGTAGTATGGGCTCTGGGACATACTGTTCAGGGATGGACTACGATAGTCATATCACTGTGGGGAATCGGCGGACTGATACTTCTGTCACTTGGCATCATAGGTGAGTATGTCGGTAAGATATATATGGAAGTTAAGGAAAGACCTAGATTTATAATAGAAAGACTCCTGTATAAAGAGTAGTAGTGGGAATAGGCAAAAAATATATTCAGAATATTAAAAAAGTAGTGGAAATCAGTGAAAAAATTACAGCTAAAATATTAAAAAAGTAGTGCAAAGCAGCAAAAAAATACAGTTAAAACCATTAAAAAATAATAGTGGAAATCAGCAAAAAAAGACCAGGCAAATAGAATTTGTCTGGTCTTTTTGTTGCTACATCAAACAATGATATTACGAATGTAATAGCGTTGTTTGATGTTTTAGTCCACATCATCACTCTGAACCGAAAGAATCTGTCTCTTTCTTGCCATCTCATCGCTTTCAAGATATTCATCATATGTTGTAAGTTTGTCGATAAGTCCGCCCGGAGTAATCTCCATAATACGGTTTGCGATAGTCTGTATAAACTGGTGATCCTGTGAAGTAAAGAGGATTACACCAGGGAATTTTATAAGTCCGTTGTTTAATGCAGTGATGGATTCCATGTCAAGATGGGCTGTAGGCTCATCTATAACAAGTACATTTGAGCCGAGTATCATCATTTTTGAGAGCATTACGCGTACTCTTTCACCACCGGAAAGTACATTTACTTTCTTTACTCCATCTTCACCAGGGAAGAGCATACGTCCGAGGAATCCTCTTACATAAGTAGGATCTTTTTCAGGAGAGAAAGGCATAAGCCAATCTACGATAGTTTCATCTCTGTCAAAAAGTTCTGTGTTATCTTTAGGGAAATAAGAAAAACTTGTCGTTACGCCCCACTTAAATGTACCCTCATCAGGTTCAAGTTCACCTGTAAGTATCTGGAAAAGAGTAGTTGCTGCAATAGTGTTGCTTCCAACAAAGGCAACCTTATCCTCTCTGTTTATAACAAACGAAATGTCGTCAAGTACCTTTACACCATCAATAGTCTTTGAAATGTGCTCAACAGTGAGAACCTCGTTACCGATCTCTCTGTCAGGTCTGAAATCAATATATGGATATTTACGGCTTGAAGGTTTCATCTCATCAAGCTGAATCTTTTCGAGTGCATGTTTACGTGAAGTAGCCTGTTTTGACTTAGAAGCATTTGCACTAAATCTCTGGATAAAGCTCTGCAGTTCTTTGATCTTTTCTTCTTTCTTTTTGTTGGCTTCCTTCATCTGCTTTATCATCAACTGGCTTGACTCATACCAGAAATCGTAGTTACCTGCGTAGAGCTGTATCTTTGCATAATCGATATCTGCTATATGTGTGCAGACTTTGTTGAGGAAGTAACGGTCATGCGATACGACAATGACAGTGTTGTCGAAATTTATAAGAAATTCTTCAAGCCAGTCGATGGCATCGAGATCCAAATGGTTCGTAGGCTCATCAAGGAGAAGAATATCAGGGTTTCCAAAAAGTGCCTGTGCAAGAAGAACTTTGACTTTGTCGCTGTCAGGAAGTTCGCTCATTTTTTTATAGTGGATATCAGTAGGAAGTCCGAGTCCGTTTAAGAGTGTAGCTGCGTCAGACTCAGCATTCCAGCCGTCCATATTTGCAAATTCCTCTTCGAGTTTTCCGGCTTTGATGCCATCTTCCTCAGAAAAATCTTCCTTTGCATATATCTCATCCTTTTCTTTCATTATCTGGTAAAGACGCTCATTACCCATGATAACTGTATCAAGAACAACGAATTCATTGTATTTGAAATGATCCTGCTTTAAAAATGAAAGTCGCTGACCCGGTGTTATGATAACTTCTCCCTTACTAGGCTCTATCTCGCCTGTGAGGATTTTTAAGAATGTTGACTTTCCGGCACCGTTTGCGCCGATAAGACCATAACAGTTTCCTTCTGTAAATTTAATGTTTACATCTTCAAAAAGTGCCTTTTTTCCGAGGCGGAGTGTTATATTGCTGGCTTGTATCATTTAAATATTTCCTTTCTTAAAAATTTATTATTTATCAACTCTTTATATAAGTTTTCATCTTCCTGGCTTTTGTTCAGGAAGCATCCCTCGCTTTTTGCTCGGTCAACTGTATAACTCTTTCTATTTTACAGAAAAATGGCTATTTTGCAAGGGTGTAGGGAAAATTTGTTTCAATAGTTTATTTATTGTTAATATGAAGAACACAAATATTTAACAAATAATGTTTTGCAGAGAGTGAGATTTTGTAGTAAAATGAAAATATTACAAATTGAATGGAGAAAATGAACATGTCAAAGGAGTTGTTTAATGTTCGACCTGGAGATACACTTACACTCGGAGTTACCAAAGTAGTCAAGGGTGTACAGTTTGCAGTTTACATGCCGGATAAAAAAGAATGTGCATTGAAACTTTATCGTATAGGAAGAAAACTTCCGGCGGCAGTTATTCCTTTGAAAGATGAGTATAAAAAGGGAAGTGTCTATTTTTTGACTATCACAGGAATCAGGGGTGATGAGGAATGTGATATCGGTAAAGTTTTGTCAGAAGAATATGAATATATGTATGAAGCTGACGGGGAGGAGTTTGTTGATCCTTATGCACAGATAATACATGGTCGCGAAAAATGGGGAAAGAGGCGTGATCCTGATTATCTTCGTGCAGGCATATGTCTTGAGGAATTTGACTGGCAGGATGATGTCATGCCGGGAAGGGATTTCAGTGAGGTTATCATGTATCAGCTTCATGTGAGAGGATTCACCAAACATTCATCTTCAAAAGTTAAAAATAAAGGCATGTATTCAGGTGTCGCAGAAAAGATACCTTATCTTAAAGAACTTGGCATAAATGCGGTTATGCTTTTGCCATGTTATGAGTTTGATGAACTCTGTTATGATGAATATGCACCTTTGCCTGAGGGAGAGGACAAAGGGCAGGAGGCAAAACAGAAGATAAATTACTGGGGATATGGAACTAAAAATACATATTATCTATCACCGAAATCTTCTTACGCGTCAGAAGCAGAACATTCGGACAGGGAATTTAAGGAATTTGTCAGACAGATGCATCTTGCAGGTATCGAGGTGCTTATGGATATATATTTTATGCCGGGGACAAATCTGTGTCTGATGGCAGACTGTCTGAGACACTGGGTTATCAATTATCATATAGATGGATTCAGGATAAATCAGGAAGTCATGCCGGCAATCTCACTTGTATCTGATCCTATCATATCGGGTGTCAAACTTATGACTTCATATTGGGATGAAAATATGCTGCGTGATACCGGAGCAGTGAATAATCATTCGCTTGCGGAGTATAATGAGGGATTTATGAATGATGCCAGACGATTCTTAAAAAGTGACGAGGGAATGGTTCAGACATTTTCAGAAAGGTTTAAGAGAAACTCGTCAGTGTATTCGATAATCAATTTTATTACACATGTTAATGGTTTTACCCTTATGGATCTTGTTTCATATGATATAAAACACAATGAGACAAATGGTGAGAGCAACAGGGATGGAACTGAGTTTAATTACAGTTGGAACTGTGGTGTTGAAGGAAAGACGAGAAAGCGTGCTATCATGAGAAGCAGGATGAACCAGATAAGAAATGCGTTTGTGATGCTTTTATGCAGTCAGGGGACACCTATGCTGCTTGCCGGTGATGAGTTTGGCAATTCACAGCTTGGCAACAATAATGCATATTGTCATGATGACAATATCACATGGCTTAACTGGAACCATACAAAATCTGAACAGGATATTTTGGAATTTGTAAAAAAGCTTATAGCTTTTAGAAAAGAGCACTGTATACTTCATGCGAAAAAGCCATTTACTATGCTTGACACAAAGGGGGTTGGAATTCCAGATATTTCAATTCACGGCATACAGGCTTGGAGAGCAGATTTTTCAAATTACAGCCGTATGTTAGGAATCCTTTTAAGTGGAAGATATGGTGAGACTGAGGATGATGATATCTATATAGTATTCAATATGTTCTGGGAGAGAAAAGTGTTTGAACTTCCAAATCCCTCTGTCGGAAGAAAATGGTATCCGGCAGTAGATACATCTATTGGGGAATTTTTAGAGATACCTGAAAAAAGAAAACGCAGAAAGAAGGCAAAACAGGAAAGCGGGACATATAGGGAATATCTTATGCAGCCAAGAAGTATAGCAGTGTTTGTAGGAAGATAAAAAGTGTTGTATATAATGTGGCAACAGATATAAAAATGAAAAGAGATACATAAAAAAAGTGTGCCTTATCATGTTAGATAAAGCACACTTAAAAAACGCCCTGATTTATTCAGTTACATTTTTAAGATGATACTAAAATGTCAGTATTACAACTGATGATTAGTGACGATTTCCTCGTAAAGATCGATATCACACACATTTTTTGCATCATAGTGTGTGCAGTTCTGACAGGATGCATTGGCTGATGTTGAGTTTTTAGAGCCGCAGCCACAATCATCGCAGCTACAGTATTTACTACAGAGTGAAGCTACTTCTCTCATCATTTCAGCATTTTTTTTCATGATAGACCTCATTTCTGTGCACTTTTTTGGTGCCCGTATAGTCTTATTCATTTTCAGAATGTTTTCTGACAGAAGATGGACAAGACCATACCTGCGGTATAATAAGCTGTGTAAAGTGCACGAAAAGCACAGATATATACCGGCAGTCTACAGTTACATATATATAAAGACAACTGACAGAAGATTGTTTAAATGACATACAACAAACACCAGAGCTTAATGCTCCGGACTCGCTTGGTTATGTGTGGATATTACTGTCTTTGTTGTCGTGTGAATAGTATTTACAGAAAGTTGAGATTTTATGTTAAGTTTTAAAATAAATGATATTAAGATAACTATGGCTCATCTGTTGTTAAAAGAGACATTTGATGAGTTTTTTCTGGAAGATTCAAAAGTGGTAACATTTGCCACATTTGAAATAAATGGAAAAAGAAATCTAAATTGGTATGATGATGACGAAAAAGAAAATCAATTGTCTGCACTTTTATATTGGAGAGAGGCAAGGGGTTTTTTATTTGATTACATAAAAGGAAAAAAGACACCTGAGTATATGAAGTTCTCACTTAAAGCAAGCCGAGAGGCAGCAGAAAAGATTTTAGAGGGCAGCGGCGTGCTTTCAAGATATTTGAGCGAGCAGCCTGATATGTATCTTCAGATAAAATATGAAAAAGGTGAACTTACGATGGTTACGGGTATCACTCACAGAGAGTTTACTATGGATAAGACGCTCGACAGGGGATGGGATGATGCCGTAAGAGAGTGGATTAAGACATTGAAGATTTCAGTTGACGCATAAATGTTTTATGCGGCATAAATTTTTATACGGCATAAATTTTATGCTATAGCTTCATGTTTTTAATTTAATAAATTATAAGGAGGACAAAAATGCTTAAAACATTAGGCGCACAGGTTAAAGAATTTAAAAAAGATTCGATTCTTACTCCTGTATTTATGATTTTGGAAGTTATCATGGAAACAATCATTCCATTGATAATGGGTTCAATAATTGATGACGGTGTGCAAAAAGGTAATCTTAATCATATTTACCTTATGGGTGCACTGATGGTATTAACAGCACTTGTAAGCCTTTGGGCAGGTGCGATGGGTGGAAAATACGGTGCTAGTGCATCGACGGGATTTGCGAGAAACTTAAGAAAGGCTATGTATGACAATATCCAGACTTTCAGTTTCTCAAATATTGATAAGTTCAGTACATCAGGTCTTGTAACAAGACTTACGACTGACGTAACAAATGTTCAGAATGCGTATCAGATGATACTCCGTATGTGCATGAGGGCACCGGCGAGCCTTATCTGTGCGATGGCAATGTCATTTTATGTAAATGCAAGGGTTGCAACTATATATCTTATAGCGGTTATAATACTCGGATGTTTCCTTGCACTTATAATAAAAGTTGCCATGAAATATTTTGACCAGGTATTTAAAAAATACGATAAGTTAAACGAGAGCGTTCAGGAGAATGTAAATGCGATAAGAGTCGTAAAGGCTTACTCAAGAGAGAGTTTTGAGCAGAAGAAATTTACAAAAGCAAGCGAGAATGTCTACAAAATGTTTATAAAAGCAGAAAAGACGGTTGCTTACAATATGCCGCTTATGAATCTTACAGTTTACAGTTGTATTCTTATAATAAGCTGGGTAGGTGCAAAACTTATCGTAGGTGGAAACATGGAGATAGGTAATCTCTCAACACTTCTCGCCTACTGCATGAACATACTTATGAGCCTTATGATGCTATCAATGGTATTTGTAATGATAACGATGAGTGTGTCAAGTGCAGAGCGTATATGCGAAGTAATAAATGAGAAGCCTGACATAACAAATCCTGAGGAACCTGTTATGGAGGTTAAGAATGGTGATATCTCATTTGAACATGTAAACTTCAGCTACAAAAAAGAAGCAAAAACTCCTGTATTAAAGGATATAAACCTTGAGATAAAGTCAGGACAGACTATCGGTATCATAGGAGGAACAGGAAGTGCAAAGTCAAGTCTTGTTAATCTTTTGAGCCGTCTTTATGATGTTACGGACGGTGCGGTCAAGATAGGCGGGATTGATGTCAGAGAGTACGATATCGAGACGCTCAGGGATGAGGTTGCAGTCGTATTGCAGAAAAATGTATTGTTCAGTGGAACGATACTTGAAAATCTCCGCTGGGGTGACAAAGATGCAACTGACGAGGAATGTATAAGAGCATGCAAACTTGCCTGTGCAGATGAGTTTATCGACAGGATGCCTGATGGCTATAATACATATATCGAGCAGGGCGGTAACAATGTTTCAGGTGGACAGAAACAGAGACTCTGTATAGCAAGAGCACTTATAAAGAAGCCTAAGGTACTTATCCTTGACGATTCGACAAGTGCTGTTGATACTGCAACTGATGCAAAGATAAGAAAAGCGTTTGCAGAGGAGATACCGGGCACGACAAAGATAATAATCGCACAGCGAGTTTCAAGTATAAAAGACTGCGATAAGATAATCGTTATGGAAGACGGCTGTGTAAACGGCTTTGGAACATCGGATGAACTGCTTGAAAGCAATGAGATTTACAGAGAAGTATATGAATCTCAGGTAAACGGCAATGCTGATTTTGATGAAAAATAATATAGGAGCATTCCTGTAATTCATTAAAAGTGCCAATTGAATAAAAAAGAACCTCAA
>NZ_JAHLQE010000141.1 GCF_018918235.1 Eubacterium sp. MSJ-13 | reverse complement strand
CTAATAGTGTTATGAGCAAGTAGCAAAGCGGATTGCGAATATCCGCTTGACTCGGTTAAGATGAAAGGAGCATATAATTATGAAAGAATTTACTTACACAGTTACAGATCCACAGGGACTTCATGCACGTCCAGCAGGCGAACTTGTAAAGCTTGCAAAAGAATTTGCATGTAATGTTACTATTTCAAAAGATGGAAAATCAGGAGATTGCAAGAAGATTTTTAATATTATGGGTCTTGGAATCAAAGGCGGCATGGAAGTAGTATTAAGTTTTGACGGTGAAGATGAAGATGCAGCATATGATAAGATTTCTGCATTCATGAAAGAGAACTTATAAAAGTTATCTGTGTAAAAATTTAAAGATGAACCCTCGGATGATTTTGAAACTCAAATTATTCGGGGGTTTATTGTTTATCATGATTGTTTAGAAATATTATTGGATATAAAATGTGAATGAAAGGATTTTTAAAATGTTAGTAGAAAAAAGGCAGCAGATGATATTAAAAATGCTTGAGGAGAAAAGAAGTATAACAGTCACGGAAATAAAAGAGGCACTTGGCATTTCGGAATCGACAATAAGGCGTGATCTGACAGTGCTTGACAGTGAGGGAAAACTTGTCAAAGTATTTGGTGGAGCTATTGCCTTAAATTCAAATTATACAGCAAAGGAGCTTTCAGTTTCACAAAAACTTCGTGTAAATGAGAATGAGAAAAGACTTATAGCAAAAACGGCGGCACAGATGATAAATTCTACTGATTTTGTATATCTTGATGCCGGAACTACGACTGGATATATGATAGATTATATAAAACAGAAAGATGCTACATTTGTGACAAACGCTGTTGCACATGCAAAAAAACTTGCCGTATCAGGTTTTCATGTAATACTTATCGGTGGCGAGCTAAAAGGCACTACGGAGGCTGTAGTTGGAAATGAGGCAATCTTATCAATTCAGAACTATAATTTCACAAAAGGATTTTTCGGAACAAACGGCGTGAGCATGAGGCATGGATTTACAACACCTGATCCAAATGAAGCATTGGTGAAGAAGACTGCACTTAAACAGTGCAATAAGAAATATATACTTACTGACTGTGAAAAATTTGACAATATATCGTCGGTAAAATTTGCTGATTTCGGAGAGATACATATTTTGACAGACAGGATTCCGGACAATTATAAAAATTACAGTGACGGGATAATAGACGAAGTACAAATTCACAAAACTGACAAATAAATGGAATATACTGGTATAAAAGTATTCATTATATCAGGTATATAATTTAAGGAGGTTTGTGATATGTTTGGAAAACGCAGGAGGTTGATGACAGGAGTTTTGTGTGCTGTGCTTGTCTTATCGTTTAGTCAGTCAGCCGATGTTTCTGACATTATTATAGGAAGAAATGTAAAACAGACTGTGCATGAAGATAAGAGTACAGTCAGAAGTACTGATCAGAGTGCTGAAAGTACTACTACTGCAGTTGTAAGTAAGTCTAAAGCTAAGGCAACTACTGCTGTCAAAAAGCAGAGTGAGGAATATGACTGGCTTGACGTAAATGGCGAATTAAAAAATACTGTCATCGTCGATAAAGAGAAAGGATATTATGAAAATAATAACCGCATCATAATCGAATACAGGAATGGTGCTAAAGAACCGGCTGAACTTTCAAAATATGCCAAGAAAGAAAAAGATGTTGATTCTCTTATAAAGGTTTATAAGATAAAGTCTGAAGATGATACGAAAAAAGTTATTGATATCGCAAAAAAGTATAGTTCGGATATTCAGATAGCACAGCCTGATTATACTTTTAGCATCACATCGGAAAACAGTGATTCTGAGGATTTTTATAAATCGGGAATACAGTGGGCGTTGGAGAATGATGGAACTTTTGAAAATCCAGAAACTGATATAGAGGACTCTGATGTAAAAGCTGTAGAGGATATAGATTTAAATGCAGAGGGTGCGTGGAAACAGATAGAAGAAGCTGCCGATGAGTCTGTCAGGACAAAGGAGGTTGTAGTTGCGGTAGTTGATACAGGGATTGATTATAGCAATGATGAACTTAAAGATGTTATATGGCAGAATGAGGATGAAATATCAAATGGAAAAGACAGCGATAGCAATGGTTATAAGGATGATATAAGAGGCTGGAATTTTACATCTTTTTTTGGAAGTGGAAATAATAATGTAAATGATGATAATGGTCATGGAACTGCTGTTGCCGGTGTCATAGCTGCAGCTAATGACAACAAAGGTATTGTAGGTATAGCATCGGATATAAATATTAAGATAATGCCTGTTAAATCTGTTGATTCTAAAGGAAGTGCTACAATGTCAAATCTTATCTCCGGGTTAAAGTATGCTGATGAAAATGGAGCCTCGATATGTAATTGCAGTTGGGGTGGAGAATCAGATGAAAGTGAGATTTTTGAAAATATGCTGATGAAACAGATTATAGTGAAAAGCAATATGCTTTTTGTCGCGGCATCAGGAAATGAGTATGTCAATATCGACAGGACACAATACATACCAGCATCATTTACAGCAGATAATCTTATAACAGTTGGAAGCATTGAATGGGATGGAAGTTTTAGTTGGTTTAGCAACTATGGTGTGTCTTCAATGGAAATATGTGCTCCGGGTGCAGGTATCTATACGGTAAATGCAGGAGGCGGATATATATGTGAGTGGGGAACATCATTCTCAGCACCGTATGTTGCCGGAGTTGCGGCTTTGGCACAAGCGGCATCAGGTTCATCTGACGGAACGGTTTTAAAGAGTTTTATCTGTAACAGCGATAATATAAAGAAAATATCAGGTCTTACAAATTATTGTCAGTACGGAGGTATACCTGATGCAGAAAAGGTTGTAAAAGCGGCTTTAAATTACAGAAATTCAAACAAGACTACTGTGACACCGCAGCCATCTCCTTCTGCAAGTGCAGTGCCGACAAGCTTGCCAACGGTAACACCGCAGGTTACACAGACACCTGACGTTTCTCAAACCACAGAGCCTGACAGTACAGGTGCTGTGTCAGCTACAAAAACACCTGATGTGACGGAAACAAAAAATCCACAGGAGACAGATACTAAGGATAATAGTGATGATGATTTATATGCAGAACCATCCACAACACCATCCGTAACGGAGAGTCCTGTTTCAGAATCATCACCATCACCGGATGCCATATCAAAAGAAAAGAGTTCAGGAATTAAAATAAATATTTCTAACAGCCTTTATAATGGATATGCACGAAAGATAAATGTAAATGTTACAGGTGATGTTTCACAGATAAAGTATTCAAATGGTAAAAAAAGTGTATCTTATTTTGCCAAGTTTGGAAATGAATTTGAAAATGTTAATAGCAGTAAATTTACCATAAAAGCGTATTCAGCAGGCTGGTATTCAGTATATGTCAAAGCAGCAGACGGAAGTGAGACTGTAAAAAATGTATTTGCAAATGTCAAGGTTGTAAAAGTTTCAAAATCAAAGTTGAGTTTGAAAAAGGGAGCGACATATAAGCTTACAGCTTCTATTAAGGGACAGGATAAATATCCTCAGAAATTGACAGGACAGATTTATTTTAAAACCTCAAATGATAAGGTTGTTACAGTTAATTCTGCCACAGGAAAGATAAAAGCAAAGTCAAAAGGAAAGGCTGTTGTAACCGCATATACTAAAAATGGAAAAAGTGCTAAGTGTATTGTAACATGTAAATGACCAACCAATATAATTTTTAGTGTATTTTAGGTCGTCTAATTACATTGTATTTTATGGACATGACAATTAAAATTACAATATATATGGGGCATGGACAGATACACAGTTGATGTTTTAAGTTACTGTTTACACCTTTTGGTGTGGCAGACAACGATATGCTCCGCAATAAAATATCAGAATCGGAGGATAAAGATGAGCGAATTAAAAGCAAAGACACTTCATATGGGACCTGCACAGTGTGCTGTTGATCTTGGTGACGGAAGTGAGCGTGGAGAATATGTAAATCAGGATTATATCTTACAGAAACTTGGCAGACCGCACAGAGCAATAAATCTTATGTACTGCTATTATCCAAATGATGAGGGATGGCCGGGCAGAGCAAGTGTTGTTCATGCTGACCCATCAGTACAGTTTGCATGGGATTTTCCATATGATGATTATTTTACATACAAGGGCGGACTTAACGGTACATTGGATGACGAGCCGTTTACATGTATGAGGGATGTAAGAAGACACGGACAGGATGTACTCCTTACAATGACCATCGACCCTAAAGTTTCAGATGAGCATCTCGTGGCTATCGCAAAAGACCTTAGAACTTTCGGAAGGGTTCAACTTCGTATCAACCATGAAGCAACAGGAAATTGGTTCTCATTCAACAAGAGAGCAAGCTATCAAGAGGTTGCAGCATTCTTCAAACATGCAAGCGAGATAATAAGGAAAGAAGCTCCAAATGTTAAGACTATCATCTGCCTTGATGGATGCAAGGAACTTGAGGATGAAAAGATGGAGATGGAAGATATATTTGCGGAGGCTTCAAGGGCAGCAGATATTGTATCTGTAGACAGATATATGGCACTTCACTGGGGCTGGCCATATGATGTTGCAGAAGAAGGCGGCACGACATTTGCCCGTCATGCAGTAAGCAAGATATATCAGCTTGCAAAGAACAGCTATGAGAGATACACATATGTAAATAACGGTGTTAAAAAGCCTATGGTATTGTCTGAGTTTAATTCAGACGGTGATGTAACAGGACCATACGACCAGGCATCAATGCTCAAAGAGTTCTGTGAGATGCTCAAAAAAGATGATGAAAAGTGGCTTTCAGGCTTCACAATGTATCAGTTCAGAGACAGAGGCCGTCTTGGACTTGAGATAGAAGATCCAAACAATAAAGATGTCGGAATCGAGCAGCCACTCATGGATACATACAGAGAAATCATTCATGAAGATTTCTTCAGTCCGTCAATGGAAACAGGCTCAGACATAGAACTTCCTGCAAAACTTCGCTGGGGTGGTTCAGAAGATGCCGACGGAGTGGCAATTGACCTTCATTTTGACAGTAATCCTGTATTCTGTGAAGCATACTTCGATGATGACAATGTAGACATGAACCTTATGATAGAATTAAACGGACACTGGTTCTATAAGGCACCGGGCGTAAAATGCATCGACATGATGAGTGCATTCTTCAAAAAGCCGCTTGACGGAGCAAAGGATATGACACTTAAGATATTTGCACCACCAGCATCGGGAGAAAACGATGAGAGTCAGGGAGATGACTGGCAGACAAATTATTATACGGAACTTAAATCACTTCCGCAGATAAGAATAAGATTTGCACCGATTGTTAAATAAATTTTGATATAAAAGATTTTTATAAAAGGAACTTTGAAGTTGTAGTATATGAGAGACGATTTTTTGAAAGTGTCTTGTATCCGGAACAATTTTAAAGTTCCTTTTTGTAATTTGTTCTTATTGTTTTGTTCTGGTTTTGACAGGAAAAAGATTACTACTCGAAATCGCCTTCATGCTCAATGTATCAAAGATTTAATTTTCGTTGTACTAGTTTATTGTATCATTGACATTTCGTTGTGCTAGATGGGTTTGGAACTGTGTGAGTAAATATCCGCAAAATGTGATGCATATTGTAAAAATAGAACAAATGTAATGGAAAATATATTTTATATTGTGTCTTTTTGCAGTATTATATAATTTGGTGTATCATATGTGAAAATAGATTGCTAATATTTATATAGGTTTTTTTGTGTTTTTAACACTATCAAGGAAATCCCACACTTCTATTGTGTAGAGCAATAAGTGGGGATTGGGGACTTGCTTGTATCGGGAGAGGTGCAAGCCTCTTCTGATATGCTGCGATAGCAGCTAATAGTGTTATGAGCAAGTAGCAAAGCGGATTG
>NZ_JAHLQE010000039.1 GCF_018918235.1 Eubacterium sp. MSJ-13 | reverse complement strand
CATGTCAAAAAACGCAGGTGTAGCGGGCTACATCGAGGCTTTTTGATATGTGCTATCGGAAGTGCAGGCTTGTTCAATGTATCAATATTCGTTGTACTAGTCTCCAAAACAGATTCCAAGACCTTTTGCTTCTTTAATGATAGATGAATCCGGATCGACCATTTTTAGTTTTCCTGCAACTTCGCCAAGCGGTACAGGAACTATCTCTCCATTTTTAAATCCAACCATATAACCGTATTTTTCTTTGATTATAAGTCTTGCTGCTGCCGCCCCGAGTCTGCTTGATATAACTCTGTCATACGGGCAAGGCTCTCCACCTCTCTGCATGTGGCCAGGAACAGTAATCCTCACTTCCTGTCCGGTTCTCTCCTCTATCTCTTTTCCTATCTGGTAAGAGATAGACGGATATGGGTTTTCTTTTCTCTTTGCCTTAAGTTCTTTCTTTGACAATGCAGCATCTTCTTTTGATATCGCACCCTCTGCTACGGCAAGGATAGAGAACTGCTTTCCTTCTTTTGTCCTTTTATCAAGTGCTGCAACTACGGAATCTATGTCATATGGAATTTCCGGAAGAAGTATGATATCAGCTCCGCCTGCTATACCAGCATGAAGTGTGAGCCAGCCTACCTTATGTCCCATAACTTCAACGATAAATACCCTGCTGTGTGATGCCGCTGTCGTGTGAATACAGTCGATTGCATTTGTAGCTATGTTTACTGCACTCTGGAAACCAAATGTAATATCTGTTCCCCAGATGTCATTGTCGATCGTTTTTGGAAGCGTAACTACATTTAAGCTCTCCTCACTAAGAAGATTTGCCGTTTTGTGAGTGCCGTTTCCACCGAGGATAACAAGACAGTCAAGTCCCCACTTTTTGTAATTTGACTTCATAGCCTCAACTTTATCAAGTCCGTTCTCATCAGGCTCACGCATCTTCTTAAACGGCTGTCTTGATGTTCCGATGATAGTTCCACCTTCCGTAAGGATACCTGAAAAATCACTCGGTTTCATTTTCCTGTAATTTCCATAGATAAGACCTTTGTAACCCTCAAGTATACCGTAAATCTCTACATCAGGATATGTCTGGTACAATGTTTTTGCAACGCCACGCATAGTTGCATTTAAGCTCTGACAATCTCCACCACTTGTTAAAAATCCAATTTTCTTCATAAGCTGCCGCCTTTCTTTTCATCAATGTTTTCCAGTTCCTGTTCTCTTTTCTTAGTATAACCGTATTTCTTATTTACTATTTTGCTCATTATAAAATATCCCGAAAATACCACAAGTAACATTATAATTAATACTTCGGGCGATACAATAGCCTTTACATTCATTTTACATTCCAGTTCTATTTAGTTAAGATGCCAAATGTCATCATTGTACTGCGCTATCGTTCTGTCAGATGAGAAGAAGCCTGCCATAGCTATGTTCTTTATCATCTTTCTGCTCCATGCATCCCTGTCCTCATAGTCCTTAAATACCTGTTCTTTGACATGTATATAGTCCTTTATATCTAAGAGTGTCATAAACCAGTCTTTTGTTACTATCTCCATATAAAGTCTGATAAGGCTCTTTTTGTTTCCAACTGCAAACATCTTTTTATCTATGATAAAGTCAACAAGTTTTGCTATCTCAGGATCTGCATCGTAAATCTTTTCTGCTGAATAGTCAGCTTTTGCGTAATGCTCGATAACAGTATCACTCTTTTCACCAAAGATATAGATGTTGTCATCACCTACCAGTTCATGTATCTCGACATTTGCACCGTCCTCTGTTCCAAGAGTCACTGCACCGTTTAACATAAATTTCATGTTACTTGTTCCGCTTGCCTCTTTTGATGCGAGTGAAATCTGCTCTGAAATATCTGCTGCCGGTATAATCTTCTCTGCATATGTCACATTGTAATTTTCAAGCATAACCACTTTAAGATATGGACTTACCTCCGGATCATTCTCTATAACTTTTGACAAGCAGAGTATAAGATGAATAATGTCTTTGGCAATAGTATACGCTGGGGCTGCTTTTGCTCCAAATACAAATGTGATTGGTCTAGCCGGCTTATTGCCTGCCTTTATATCCATATATTTATGAATAATGTAGAGTGCGTTCATCTGCTGTCTCTTGTACTCATGAAGTCTCTTTACCTGAACATCTATGATAGAGTTTTCATCTATCTCAATATTTTCTTTCTTAAGAAGATAATCTTTAAATTCTTTCTTCTTAATCATCTTTATATCAGTGATTGCTTTAAGCACAGCTTCATCGTCCTTAAACTGCATAAGTTTTTCAAGCTCATTCGCATCTTTCTTAAAGCCGTCGCCTATCTTTGAAGATATAAGCTCAGTAAGCTCATGGTTGCTGTGAAGAAGCCATCTTCTGAATGTTATACCGTTTGTCTTATTATTGAATTTGTTTGGATAAATATCATAAAATGGTTTTAATTCGCTGTTCTTAAGGATTTCAGTATGAAGTGCAGCAACACCGTTTACGCTAAATCCATAGTGCATATCTATCCTTGCCATGTGTACCTGCTGTCTGTCATCTATAATGGCAAGTTCAGGATTATTATTGTATTTTTCCTTTACTTTTACATCGAGCATCTTAATGATAGGCATAAGCTGTGGAACAACTTTTTCAAGGAACCATATAGGCCATTTTTCAAGTGCTTCTGCAAGTATGGTGTGGTTTGTATATGCACACATGCTGCTCACTATCTCGATTGCCTTGTCCATGTCAATGCCTTTCTTGACAAGGAGTCTGATAAGTTCAGGGATTACCATCGTAGGATGTGTATCATTTATCTGAACCACCGCATAATCAGCAAGGTCATAGAGATTGCTTCCCTTTGCAACTGCCTCATCGATAATAAGCTGTGCAGCGTTGCTTACCATAAAATACTGTTGGTATATTCTTAAAAGCTGTCCCTGATAATCGCTGTCATCGGGATAGAGGAACAATGTAAGATTCTTTCTTATATCCTCTTTATTGAAATAAATACTGTCTCCCTGCACGATATTTTCGTCAACGCTGTCAATATCAAAAAGTTTTAATGTATTGCACTTATTATCATAACCGGTCACATCTATCTCATACATAACGGAATTTACTCTGAGTCCGCCAAAAATGACCTCATAGCTTGTGTCTGTTCTTCTAAGCCAGCTTTTGTCCTTTATCCACGGATTTGGAACTTCTTTCTGGAGATTTTTTTCAAACTCCTGCTTAAAAAGTCCGAGGTGGTAATTTATTCCGACACCGTCACCGTTTAAACCAAGTGTTGCTATAGAGTCGAGGAAGCAGGCTGCAAGTCTTCCGAGTCCACCGTTTCCAAGTGATGGTTCAGGCTCGATCTCCTCAATCTCCGCCATGCTCTTTCCATGCTTTTTAAGTGCTTCTGATACCTGGTCATAAAGTCCAAGATTTATAAGATTGTTTGATAATAATTTTCCTATAAGAAACTCTGCCGAGATATAATAGAGTTTTTTCTTTCCCTCAATCTTTCCCCTCTGCTGTGTGGCATTTTTAGTAAGTTCTAATAAACCGTAATAAATTTCCTCATTTGAACCGCGTGATGCGATATTTTCAATTTCGTTTTCGTACATACTCTCCTACCTTTCTTCTTAACTCTCTGTCATTCTGCTTCTCATTTATAATCTTTAATACGACTATAATAATATGATACCACTTTATTTTTTTCGACACAAGAAATAAGACTTCCCCTGAAACAGTTTATATCAGCTTAAATGTGATACTCCACAATATCTTCAAGTTTTTTTCTTGGTCTGGCTTCCGGTTTTTCATCAGCATAACCTAGTGCAACTGCACCTATAAGCTGACCTGCTTCATCTATGTAATCCATAAGTTCTTCGTAGGCGAAACAGGTATTGCCTATCCAAAGCGAACCGACACCAAGCTGCTGTGCACGAAGCAACATATTTTCTATTGCAGCACCTATCGACAGACTGTCACATATCTCCGTAAATCTGCCGTCCATATCTATGGTTTCCATAGGGCTTACACCGTTTGTATTTAACACAAATATGACTATCGGTGCAGTCATCATTATACGAAGCGTATTGTCCGCATCTGGCAGCAATCTTTTGGAGTCTTTAAACAAAGGCTCTTTTAATTCCCGCTTTATCCCTTTGCGCATCATGGCAAGTATCTCTTTCTTTTCATCTCCACCATAAACAAGAAATTTCCACGGCTGTCTGTTTTTTCCTGATGGAGCAACTCTTGCAGCATCAAGGATTTTTTCAAGCACTTTACCTGAAATCTCATCTTTTTTATATTTTCTTATACTTCTTCTCTGATATATGCTGTCACATAACCTGCTGTTATCATCACTACTGTTATCTTTTATATTATTGCTGTTGTTGTCTTTACTAGCCATCGTTTTCCCTTCTATATGAACGACTACAGGCAGTCCCTATAAAAGACTGCCTGTAGTATATTTGTCTTAAATTTCGTAATCCATGCACACTCTTACCGCTGTGTACGGTCTTACATAAGTGTCTGCCACGGCAACATGAGCCGGATGCTTCTGATAGCCATTAAGCGACTCCTCGCTGTCAAGCTCACAATCAAGCATAACATCTGCATTAGACGATTCAAGTCCATCAATAACAACATTTACCTTTAAAAGTCCCGGAACCTTTCCCACAAGTGCTTCAAGATTTTCCTTTATACCCTTCTTAACACTTTCTTTATCTTCAAGATTTTCCTTTAATTGCCATAAAATAATATGCTTTACCATCGTTTTTTCCTTTCATATCATATCTTATAATATAAATTTACTCCCATCAGTAGCACTAATCTGTACCTGTGCACTTTCAGGGCTGAACCTTATAGTTCTTCCAACTGTTCCGCCTGTCATCTGTGCCACTACAGGTATCCCCATACCAGCAAGAATCCTCTTTGATTGTATAACATTCTGTGTCCCTATGTCCATATCTTTATTTGTAAAATCAAATCCAAACATATTTGCACCACCGACAAGTTTAACTTTAAGATTTCTCACATCAGCCCCGTGTGTGCACACCATTCTGAAAAGATTTTGAATACCAGTATTTACATAACGCTCAAGATTCATATCAACATGTTCCTCATTTTCATAAGCATCCGGAAGCATTGCATGCAAAAGTCCTCCTATTTTCAGGCTATTGTCATACATACATATTCCGACACACGAACCAAGGGCATAAGTTATAAGTTCATCTCTTTTTGTGCCCATCCTCATTTCTGCAATTCCAACTACTATCTGAGCCATTTTTATCCTTTCATAATCTGCTAATATATACAATTTGCACTATATTTGTACACATTTTTTACTGTTTTTCAAATATTTATATTGTATTTGTTATAACTGATTTTTGTATATAATTCAAGTACTTTTGATTCAAAATCTAATATTTCATGTAATATTTATCTGATTTTTATTGTAATTATCACAATAAATATTTTATATTAACAAAATTTTGTTGTCACATTAAACAATTTATTGATATTTTTGTTTGCTTTTTCATTGCAAAATATCCTAAAATGTAATAGAATGTATTTGAAAACAAATGCAGCAAAATGCGCGTCAATTTTACTGTAAATTTTTATATATTAAGAAAGGATGTATTTTAAAATGACTAATTTACCAAAAATGAAAATAGGTATCGTTGCTGTCAGCAGAGACTGTTTCCCAGAGTCACTCTCAGTAACAAGAAGACAGAATCTCGTAAAGGCTTACACAGACAAATATGAGGCTGAGGATATCTACGAATGTCCTGTATGTATCGTAGAAAGCGAAATACATATGGTACAGGCTCTTGAAGACATCAAGAAAGCCGGATGTAACGCTTTAGTTGTTTACCTTGGAAACTTCGGTCCTGAAATTTCTGAGACACTTCTTGCCAAGCACTTTGACGGACCTAAGATGTTCGTTGCAGCTTCTGAGGAAGACGGACTTAACGGAGGTCTTATCGACAACCGTGGTGATGCTTACTGTGGTATGCTTAATGCAAGCTACAACCTTAAACTCCGCAATGTTAAGGCTTATATCCCAGAGTATCCTGTTGGAACTGCTGAGGAATGTGCAGATATGATCCATGAATTTGTACCTATCGCACGTACTATCTATGCATTAAGCAACTTAAAGATCATCAGCTTTGGTCCTCGTCCACAGAACTTCCTTGCATGTAATGCTCCTATCAAACAGCTCTACAACCTTGATATCGAGATTGAGGAAAACTCAGAGCTTGACCTTTTTGAATCATTCAACAACCACGCAGGTGATGAGCGTATCCCTGATGTTGTCAAAGATATGGAAGCTGAACTTGGTGCTGGAAACAAGAAACCTGAAATCCTTGAGAAACTTGCTCAGTATGAGATCACTCTTCTTGACTGGATCGATGCACACAAGGGTTACAGAAAATATGTTACTATCGCCGGAAAATGCTGGCCTGCATTCCAGACACAGTTTGGATTCGTACCTTGTTATGTAAACAGCCGTCTCACAAAGAGAGGCATCCCTGTTTCATGTGAGGTTGATATTTACGGAGCACTCAGCGAGTTCATCGGAACTGTTGCAAGTGAAGATGCAACTACTCTTCTTGACATCAACAATACTGTACCTGCTGATATCTATGACGCTGATATCAAGGGCAAATTTGATTACACACAGAAAGATACATTTATGGGATTCCATTGTGGAAACACAGCTTCAAACAAGCTTTCATTCTGTGAGATGAAGTATCAGAAGATCATGGCTCGTTCACTTCCTATCGAAGTAACAAATGGAACTCTCGAAGGAGATATCATTCCTGGAGATATCACATTCTTCCGTCTCCAGAGCACAGCAGATGCTAAACTCCGCGGATATATCGCTCAGGGTGAAGTTCTTCCTGTTGCAACACGTTCATTCGGTGCGATTGGTATCTTCGCAATCCCTGAAATGGGACGTTTCTACCGTCATGTACTTATCGAGGGCAACTATCCTCATCATGGAGCTGTTGCATTCGGTCATTACGGAAAGACATTATACGAAGTATTCAAATACATCGGTGTAGATGTTGACGAGATTGGATTCAATCAGCCAAAGGGAATGCTCTACAAGACAGAGAATCCATTTGCTTAATCTTTTGAAAGCTTTAAATTTTATTGCAGTCAATTTACTTTAATTAATTGAGGGCGATGGCATATTGCCATCGCCTTTTGTTTTCACAATCTGGCTGCAAGCCACTATTTATATCACTGTTAATTTAATGATCTAATTTATGTTATGAAATGAGCTTATAACGAAATATATTTTCGTGACTTTTGCTCAGGAAAGAGGTTATAATGAATTATTTAATTGGTATTGACTTAGGAACTTCATCAACTAAAACTGTTCTTTTTGATGAGGATGGAAATGTTATTGCTTCTGCCGGAAAAGATTACCCACTTTACACTCCTAATAATGGATGGGCAGAGCAGAAACCTGAAGACTGGCGTGACGCTGCACTCGAAACTATCGCTAAAGTAGTTAAAGATTCCGGTGTAAATGCTGACGATATCAAAGGACTTGGTATCTCAGGTCAGATGCATGGTCTTGTTATGCTTGATGAAAACGGAGAGGTTATCCGCCCTTCTATCATCTGGTGTGACCAGCGTACTGAAAAAGAATGTGAGGAAATCACCGAAAAAGTCGGAGCTAAAAGACTTATCGAGATTACTGCTAACCCTGCACTTACAGGCTTTACAGCTTCAAAAATCCTCTGGGTAAGAAATAATGAGCCGGAAAATTATGCAAAGTGCAAGCACATCTTACTTCCTAAAGATTATGTAAGATATATTCTTACAGGGGAATTTGCAACGGAGGTATCTGATGCTTCAGGTATGCAGCTTCTCGATGTTCCAAAGAGACAGTGGTCTGATGAAGTCCTTGAAAAACTTGATATTGACAAGAGCCTTCTCGCAAAGGTTTATGAATCACCTGAAGTTACAGGAACTATCTTACCTGAGATTGCCGAAAAAACAGGTCTTTCTACATCAACAGTTGTAGTCGGCGGTGCTGGAGATAATGCTGCGGCAGCAGTTGGTACAGGTGTTGTTGAGGATGGTAAGGCATTTACTACTATCGGAACAAGCGGTGTTGTCTTTGCTCACAGCAGCAAGATTTCAATCGACCCTAAGGGCAGAGTCCACACATTCTGCTGTGCCGTTCCGGGTGCATGGCATGTCATGGGTGTTACACAGGCTGCCGGATATTCACTTGCATGGTATCTCGATAACATGGGTGTCGGATATAAAGATGAAGCTAAAGAAAAAGGCTGTGGTGTCTATGACCTTATCAACGCCGATGTTGAAAAGACACCTATCGGTGCAAACCGCCTTATCTATCTCCCTTACTTAAACGGTGAGCGTACACCTCATCTTGACCCTGACTGCCGTGGAGTTCTTTTCGGACTTTCAAGCATGCACACAAAGGCAGATATTGTCCGTGCCGTAATGGAGGGAATCAGCTACTCTCTTACTGACTGCAAGGATATTCTCTCTGAAATGGGTGTCGAGGTTAATGATATGATGGCTTGCGGCGGCGGAGCTAAGAACGGTGTTCAGCGTCAGATGATGGCTGATATGTTCGGCTGTGATGTTAATACCGTTACTGCTACGGAAGGTCCTGCTCTCGGTGTTGCTATTCTCGCCGGTGTCGGTGCTGGCATCTATGACAGTGTTGAAAGTGCCTGCCGTAAGATGATACATAAAGACCCTGCTAAGGAGTGCAAGACAAATCTTGAGAATAAGGCTAAGTATGATAAGTTCCATGAGATTTATAAGAATCTTTATGGATGCCTTAAGGAGCAGTATAAGGAGATTGCGAAGCTGTAAATTTATTTAACTTGGCTGCTTTGACGCAAGGAGGGAGATGTGATTTCCGACTCATGGACGCTCTCGCTCGGAGAAAAGCGTAGCAGTACATAAATGAGCAAAATCCGCTCATTAAGTACTGACGCTTTTCAAACGCCATTCGCTGAAAATCACATCTCCCTCCTTGCTGGTTGTGAAAGAATTTACGATTTTATTTAGCGTTTTTAAGTAGGGGCTGTCGCACGAAGCACTATTCATACAATATGTAGATAATAAATCTATTATTAACATCTACATATTGTATGAATTATGCTTAATGCGACAGCCCCATATATGTATTTTTACATTGATTATATTTATTATAAAATATGTTATATGCTTTTTTGCATTGATTATTTTATAATGAAATATATTATGTGTGCCTTTTACATTGATTAATTGATGATGAAATATATTATGCGTGCTTTTTTGCATTGATAAGTTTGTGAGGAACTCTGATATACACCAAAAATAATGCTACTATATTATACAGAACTGCTATTACTATTTCTGACGGGTTAAATGCAAAATAGACTGTATAAACAATTTCATAATACACATAACTCCAAAACAGGATAATCATCAAGATGCCTGTTAATCTGCATATTACTTTTCTATTCACACTGTTTTGTCTCTCTTGTCTAATCATTGGTATTATAAATATACATATAAATGATATTAACCACATTAGATATAATAATGTCATAAAACCTCTCAGATTATGATAATCGACAAAACCTGTCATTCCGACATATGCTTCTCCCGTTTCTGTTGTTCTTACTATCGGACTTGGATGTATCTTTGATAGTATGTAAACAGCTATAAATGCTGATACCGAAATTATATTCACTAATAACAAAACGTATTTCTTAAATATATTTTTAATCCCATCCTCTTTATTATTCAGTTCTTTTACATCTTCCTTTTTATTCTCATCATACTCATGTTTATTGCTCTCATCATTTTCATTGATAAGATAGTCAAGCGAACAGTCAAAGTATCTGCTTACATTTATAATGTTGTTTATATCAGGTAATGTTCCCTGCTCCCATTTTGATATTGCTTGTCTTGATACATTTAATTGTGCAGCAAGCTGTTCCTGTGAAAGACCGTTTTGCTTTCTTAATTTCTGTAGTTTGTCAGAAAAAGACATTCTTCCTTCCCTCTTTTCGTATTTATTTTGCTCTTTTATTTTGACATTTTAAGCACCATTTTTCAACCAAACCTACTTTGCAATATGTCAACTACAAGTTGCATTGTCGCTATTTATGGTGGTTTGCGGCAAGTTCTTCCTTTCCTTAATTATATCCACAATTTTACATATATTATAACGATAATATACCTATCTGTGCAACTCAATACATTAAACAGGTATATCTCTTTCAACTTTTACTAACAAAACAGAAATCAACTTAGGAACATATAATCCGGCAACCAGCACAATCCCCGGATACCCAGTTATTATTTCAAGTTCTAAAAATAATAATTCAGATACCGAGTTTTCCATCACAACCTCAAACGGACAGTTATTGCAATGTAACCAAAAAACCGGAGAAGTTACGGAATTAGGAAAAAACACAAAAATATCCGGTACCAAAAAAATTTATTGGTCTCCGATACAAAATGGTAAATCTGTAAATGAAACACTCCTCAATGTTAATTTATCTGACGGAAAACAATTACTAGATACTATATCTGCCAAAATCACAAAAGGAGCAGATTATGTTTATAATACAAAAAGAATATAAGTAATTACAAAACTGATTATATATCGTAAGAATTGCACTGTTTAATCGTACATTATGATAGTCTTATAAATTACAAGTCAAGTCCCTCACTTATTGCTCTACGCAATATAAGTGAGGGACTTGATCGATAATGTCAAAATAATTTATAACCTTATGAATGATACTAAATCTGTCGACAAATTCTTTCCTACTTCACCTTTATTTTCACTTTCGTACTCTTTCCATTAAATGTTCTTAGTATTATCGTGCATTTTCCTTTCTTCTTTGCTTTTACTACTCCTGCTGATGACACGGTTGCTACCTTTTTGTTGCTTGTACTATAAGTTATTTTTGAACTTGTGCTTCCCTGTGGAAGTTCATAACTTATTTTTCTCTTTTTGCCTTTCTTTATGGTCATGCTTTTATCATCAGGTGTTATCTTTGATGGTGCTCTCATTATATGAAGTACCGTCTTTGTACTGTATTCTCCATATGAGGCTGTTATTGTCACTTCACCTTTTTTGTTGGTTTTTACTATTGCACTTCCATACGATGATGTGGTTATCTTTACTTTTGAGGTATCGTCTGCACTCCATTTTATTTTGTCTGTCTCTGCAACTGAGCCATTTTTTAGTTTTGCTTTTAATGTTACTTTTTCGCCTGCTCCCACTCTTATCCCTGCCGACGGTGTTACTTCAAGTTTTGCTACATTTACTTCAAATGTTGCACTTACTCCGTTTGCGGTGGCTGTTATCGTTGTTTTTCCTGCTCCGTTTGCATATACAACTCCATTTTGTGATACACCTGCTACGGCTATATCTGATGATGTGTATGTTATTTTATTATTTTGAGTCTCATTATTCTTTATATCCTTATTTTGTTCTGCTTCTGTAACATTACTATCTATAGCCGTTTTTTCTTTGGCTTCTATAACATTACTTTCTATAACCATTTTTTCTTTGGCTTCTGCAACATTGCTGCCTATATCTGATTTTTCTTCGGCTTCTGACATTGTGTCTTTCTGCACATTGCTTACCTGTGTTTCCAAATCTAATATATCACCATACTGCATCGTGTGTTTTGTCTGTGCAAATGTTATCGCTGTTATATCGCTCTCATCTGATATATCGTTTTTCTTTCCTGATACTTCAAAGGCATCTACATCAAGCTGCTTGCTGTTTGCAAGTTTTAATTCTATGCTATGCTTTCCATAATCAAGTCCGTTTATACTGTAAAATGCACATCTCGCATCTGTGTCTTTAAGTACGTAGGCTGTCTCTTTTTTGTTTCCATCTAATGTCACATCAAATTTTGGCCCACTGTAATTATTTCCGAGTACGGCTATTCCTGTTCCCTCAAATTCAAGTGATATGGTATCGCCTTTTTTAGTTAATTTTGATAATGTCCTGCCGTAATTTGTGAAGCTTAAACTCTGTTCTCTCTTTACATTTTCTGAACATTTTACCTCGTCGCTAAGGTCGCTTATTCTTATAATGCTGTCTGTTCCGCCTGCGATAGGCTCAACTTTTATATTATCAAACATATTTCTGCTAAATGCACTTTTTAATGCGGCTCTGCCCGAATTTACAGGTGATGATGTTATTTTTTTGTCTGCAACTTCTTTTCCGTTTATATAGGCGGTGAGTGTATTTTCTTTTACCTTTAATTTAAGATTTATCCACATTCCCTCTTTAAATCCGTTTATCTTTCCGGATGCAAGCATTCCCTTATTTCCCGTAAGTTTCCAGCTTCCATTTCTATTTACGATAAGATAATAACCGTTTTCGTTTGATGTATTGTTAAATCTTGTACAGATTCCGGCATAATTTTTGTCTTTTTCGCTCGCATCAAGCATTACATCTGCTGACAATGCATAATCTTTCCATCTGTCATCACCAAATGAAGTTGTCGCATCATCGGGATTTGAGCCCCATCCATCCGGCACAATATCCCTGTTTAACTGCTGCACGAGCACCTTATTTCCATTGTCAAGTTTCTGAACTTCAAATGCACCGTTTAAATCCGATGTATAAAGCGGAGTTCCACCCCTCTCACTTAAAAATTCATCGGAATATTCAAAATCGTCACTGTACGGAAGTGTCAGACTTTTATTTAATGACATATCGTTTGCGTCTGTCTCTTTTTTTCTCTCCGCATATGATTTCTGTCCGTCAGTTGTCGTAAGTGTTACCATACTGTATGGTTTTACTGTAACTTTGTATGTATATGCATCTGCTTTCTTTTCTGGCACTATCGTGTCTACATGATTTAACCAGCCTGCATCATAACTCTCACCTGCATTGTTGCTTCTTGTCTCCCAGACATTTACCTGCTCTGCGGCTTTTGCTAGATTTGATATATTCACTGTATAAGTTCTCTCTTTTGCACTGTCATTTGCAATAACCGTCGAGTAATCTCCCGTCTCAGGTGATGCCGCTGTCAGATAATCATTTGTTGTCTCTGTTATGCAATGATTTGACTGTATTCCGTCACCGTAACATCCGCCTGTTATATACTGCCAGCCTTTTTTCATAAAGTTTGTAAAGTGCATTGTCATTACAAGTCCGTTTCCAATCTCATAATAACCCGACCATGGCTTATTTGCTGTTATGACCTGCTTAGGAAAATAGACTGAACCGTCATAAAATGCCGCAACCGATGGTTGAAATTCATACATTGTCATATTTGACATACCGTAGCCTATTATTATCCTGTTCGCAACATCCAACATTCCGTTTGTTCCAGATGTTGAAACTCCGTCTGTTGTGTTGTTGCTTCCAAATATCGAGTCGGTTGCGACAGAAGTTCCTTCGCTGAACCATATTTCTTTTCCATACTCTTTATTGAGTTTTAAAACATTTTTGCTCATGTATGAATTGTAATGGAAACCTAACACATCAACTGCATCTCTGTATTTTTTATTTTTGAGCATCTTGTCAGCGATATACATTGTGTCTGTCTCATCTGCTGCCACTATCTTCATATTACTGTAATCATATCTGCCGTTTTTCTCATTTTTAAGTGCATTTGCAAGATATATCGTCCAGTCGATTTCAAGGTCTTTCTCATTTTTGTTGGCACTCACATAATCAACTTTTACGCCCCATTTGTCGTATGCGGCATCGATTGTTTCCTTGTACCATTTGTATCTTGCTTCATACCCCTTTTTGTTACTTATCTCGTATGCATCGCCGACCCATGCAGGCATTGCCCAGCAGAGCATATCAACCGTCACATCAGGATTGATCGACTGTGCATCATGTGCAAACATAAAACCCGCTCCACGATTTACATTTGCTTCTTCTTCCTCGCTTCGCTTTGTAGCAGGTTCAGCTCCCGAAGATGTGTCAAGGTCGCATCCAAGCTCCACTTTCACATGAGAAAGCCCTGCACCCTCCTCCGGATCAAAAAGCCACTTCATTATCTCCCAGTATGCCTTTGGATTTTTCTCCTTATAATCCATAAGAAGTCTTGATGTTCCATTACACGAAACTGTTCCTATGCCCCTGTAAGCTGTCTGCGTGTCTTTGTTCGCCGTTGTTCCGTCAATATTTATAATGGTTCTGTCGATTTTATCCGCGTTATTTTTATCTGCCGCTGTCACTTTCTTATCTGCCACCGTAGCACCTCCTAAAGTTGATATGAGCATCGCTGCCGTTAAAGCTGTCGTAAGTATTCTTTTTAAATTTTTTCGCATGGTTCCGCCTCTTTTCATCTCTTTCCTTAAAAGCATTTGCGAAATTATCATAACATTTGATTAAATTGTGCAAATATAATTAATTTCGCAATCACCTATATTCTTTTATTATAATAACAGGGCAGAAGAATTTGTTCTGCCCTGCTTTTTTCATATATTTAACATAATCAATCGGATATTTGCAATCCGCTCTGCTACCTGCTTTTAACACTATTAGTGTATTGGCTTGTTGCGTATTATATCGCATGAAGATTTTTAAGCGATATATCCATGATAGGAGCTGAATGTGTTAGTGCTCCGCTCGATACATAATCAACTCCAACATCGATTATATTCTTTATGTTTTCCTTTGTGACATTTCCTGAACACTCTGTAAGTGCTCTTCCGTCTATTACTTTTATTGCTTCTTTCATCTGCTCAGGTGTCATATTGTCAAGCATGATAATGTCTGCTCCTGCCTCGGCAGCCTCTCTTGCCATGTCAACATTTTCAACTTCAACTTCAATCTTGTTTACAAATGAAACATAGGCTCTTGCTCTCTTAACTGCTTCTGTGATGCCGCCTGCTGCCCCGATATGATTATCTTTTAACATAACTGCATCTGAGAGATTGTATCTGTGGTTTGTAGCACCTCCGACCTTTACGGCATATTTCTCAAAAATTCGCATATTTGGTGTTGTCTTTCTCGTGTCGAGAAGCGTTGTCTTACTTACTGCAAGAAGTTTTACAATGCTGTTTGTATATGTTGCTATACCACTCATTCTCTGAAGGTAATTGAGTGCTGTTCTCTCTCCCGAAAGAAGTGCTCTTATATCGCCTGTGACAACAGCCATGAGCTGACCTTTCTTAACCTCATCACCATCTTTTACATTCATCTCAAACTCTACTGTATCGTCAAGAAGTTCAAATACTCTCTTAAATACTCCGAGTCCTGCTATTATACCATCCTGCTTGCAGATAAGCTGTACTTCACCTTTCTGGTACTCAGGCATTACTGAATTTGTGGAAATATCCTCACTTGTGATATCTTCCTCAAGTGCCATCATAATATATTTATCTGCGTT
Organism: Eubacterium sp. MSJ-13; assembly: GCF_018918235.1. Classification (GTDB taxonomy): domain Bacteria; phylum Bacillota; class Clostridia; order Lachnospirales; family Lachnospiraceae; genus Butyribacter. The sequence goes on along the minus strand of NZ_JAHLQE010000039.1, from coordinate 7,177 downwards.
TAGCTTTAATGTAATAGGATCATTCATGTCTGCTTTTCTCCTTTTCTATTTCATTTAAAACAAGTTCTTTATATTCAGCAGTTATCTTTTCATCATCATTATATATACTAATATCTGCGTCTGAAATATAACCATCTGCTTTCTGTTCAAACTGTCCATCATCTTCTGATTTCATCTTTTCTTTTATCTCATCTGCTGCTCTCTCGGCAAAAACCATAGACTCAAGAAGTGAGTTGCTTGCAAGCCTGTTTTTTCCGTGAACACCATTGCACGATGTCTCACCAACGGCATAAAGTCTTTCCATACTTGTCATACTTGAAAGATTTACCTTTATTCCACCCATAAAGTAATGCTGTGCCGGAACTACCGGAATACACTCTTTTGTAGGGTCATATCCCTCTTCAAGACACTGTTTCATAATATTTGGGAAATGAGTTCTTATAGTTTCCTCAGGAATCCTCTCCATAGAAAGCCACACAAACGGTGTACCGTCCTTTTCCATCTGTCTGCGGATATCGGCTGTAACAATATCTCTCGGTCTTAACTCGTCACAGAAACGCTTTTTATTTTTGTCAAGAAGTATCGCTCCCTCTCCTCTGACTGATTCTGAAATAAGAAATCTTCTTCCCGGCTTTTCAGAATATAATGTAGTCGGATGAATCTGTATGTAATCAATATGCTCCATCTCAATTCCATGCTTTAATGCAATGGCAAGAGCATCACCTGTTATATGCCTGAAGTTTGTTGAATGTTTATAAAGTCCTCCAAGACCTCCGCATGCAAATACTGTATATTTTGCCTTAATGATATCAATGCTGCCATCTGAATTTTTTACGATCAGACCATAACATTCATTTATATCTTCATCACATACGATATCCATCATTTTTACATGTTCCTGTATCGTTATGTTTTTTCTTTTTAAAGCATTTTCTAAAAGAGTGCTTGTAATCTCTTTTCCCGTAACATCTTCATGGTAAAGAATCCTCGGTCTTCCATGTCCACCCTCTCTCGTAAACGCAAGCTCTTCTCCATCGTGTTCAAAGTCAACACCATAATCAATAAGTTCTTTTGCAATCTTCCTGGACGAACGAATCATAACTTCAACAGAATCCTTATTATTCTCATAATGACCTGCCTTCATCGTATCTTCAAAAAAACCATCAAAATCTTCCTCATCCCTGAGCATACACATACCGCCCTGTGCAAGAAATGAGTCACTCTTGTCAGCCTCATCTTTTGTAATAACAAGTACTTTTGTATTCTCTGGAAAATGAAGTGCACAAAATAGTCCTGCTGCTCCCGTTCCTACTACGACAACATCTGTTTCTTTTACCATCTTATCACCTGACATCTTCTTCAGATGTCTATAACAGCATACGCTGCCATCCTTTCCTTATATAAATGAAAATTTTTATTTACAATGTATCGAGTATAGCATAACCGCATGTTTTAAGCAAGTTTAGGTCAATATAATGTAAACTTTTTATTCTACATCAGAACAGCTAACGAATGATACATTTATAATTGATTTTGTATTCATATTGTTGTATAATATATACAAATTGAGTATATTTTTGAATTAAAATTTATATCTATAGTTATTTAACAATTCTGTTAAATAAAGATTGGAGGATTTTATGAACATAAGAGAGTTTATGGACTTAAAAAAGTTACAAGACATTCAGGACTGCTTTTCAAATGCTACAGGACTTGCAGCTATCGCAGTTGACAACGAGGGCGAATATCTTACTGAGGGAAGTAATTTTACTGATTTTTGTATGAAATATACTCGTGGCTCAGAGCTTGGAAATAAAAAATGTAAAAAATGTGATATGGAAAATGATGGTACATACTTCTGCCATTCCGGGCTTATGGATTTTTCCATTGATATTATGGTGGGTGAAGAAAAAGTAGGTTCTATTATTGGTGGACAGGTTCTTCCTTCTGAGCCTGATGAAGAAGAATTCAGAAAAAAAGCCACCGAACTTGGAGTCGATCCTGATGCTTATATCAGAGCACTTCGCAAAGTTCCTATCAGAACAGAATCACAGATACGTTCCTCTGCCACACTGCTAGGCGAGGTAGTAAACCAGCTTGTAAATGCAGAATATCTTAAGAGTACAAATGGCGGAAAGCTTGGCATCCTTAGTGATGAAATAAAATATGCAAACGATGTTATTCAGAAGATTAACACAAATACACGTTCACTCAATTCTATCGCCAGTAAACAGAAGATGCTTTCACTTAATGCATCTATCGAAGCTGCAAGAAGCGGTGAAGCAGGTGTAGGTTTTGCCGTTGTTGCAAAGAGTATGGGTGATCTTTCTTCTCAGTCAGCTACTATCTATAGTGACATTGAAAAATCTGTAGCTGATATTACAACATCAATTGAGAAACTTGCATCACTTTTTGAAGATTAATTATTATAATTGTTTATAACTCAATTTGAGTTTTTCATAATTTGTTTTTTGTTTTTATTTTTCATGTGTTTCCTTGTAGAATAAGAGGTATGGCAACTGCCATACCTCTTATTTTCATTTACATACCTTGCCGGTCATAAACCTTACTTTTTATCTATTCAAATCATTTACTCTTAAATGCCTATATAGTCAGGCTGAAAATCAACAGTTAAAATCTAAAGTCTCTCTTACCGTCATGTAATTCTTTTAGATACTCCATAGCTTTATTTCTCACATTTTCATTTGGAACCTTGAGTATCTCCTCAGCGATAAGTGCCTCACCTTTTTTCCTTGTATCTTCTGAGGCATAGTCTTCAAGATACTCCTTAAGTGTCATAAGTGCGTTTGGCTGGCAGCAGTTTACTATCTGACCACTCTTTAACAGTGACATAAATCTGTCTCCCGTTCTTCCTGCCCTGTAACAAGCCGTGCAGAAACTTGGAATATAGCCAAGACCTATAAGCCAGTTTACCACTTCGTCGAGTGAACGCGTGTCACTTACATCAAACTGTGATGTTGTCTCATCTCTAACAGGCTCGACATAACCACCTACACTCGTGCGTGAACCACCACTTATCTGTGAAATACCAAGATGAAGAACCTTCTCTCTTGTCTTCTGTGACTCTCTTGTTGACACTATCATTCCAGTATAAGGAACTGCAATTCTTATAACTGCAACTATTTTTTCAAATATATCATCAGGAACTGCATTTGAGAAATCGGCTGTATCAATATCATCGGCTGGACATATTCTCGGAACACTTATTGTATGCGGACCTACACCATGAACAGCTTCAAGATGCTCTGCATGCATGATTATTCCGACAAGTTCATAGAGATATGTCTCAAGTCCAAACAATACTCCAAGGCCTACATCATCTATTCCACCCTCCATCGCTCTATCCATTGCTTCTGTATGATATGCATAATTATGTTTTGGGCCTGTCGGATGAAGTTCCTCATATGATTTTTTGTTGTATGTTTCCTGGAACAATATATAAGTTCCGATTCCTGCTTCTTTAAGCTTTGCGTAATCCTCAACTGTTGTCGCTGCGATATTTACATTTACACGGCGTATCGCACCATTCTTATGCTTGATACTGTAAATTGTCTTGATACATTCAAGAATATATTCAAGCGGATTATTAACAGGGTCTTCTCCTGCTTCAAGTGCAAGACGCTTATGTCCCATATCCTGCAGTGCGATAACTTCTTTTCTGATTTCTTCCTGTGTAAGTTTCTTTCTCGCAATATGCTTATTTTTGGCATGGTAAGGACAATATACACACCCGTTTACACAGTAATTTGAGAGATAAAGCGGTGCAAACATAACTATTCTTCTGCCATAAAACTTTTCCTTAATATCAATGGCTATCTGTTTCATCTGCTCATTGCACTCAGGTATATCACACTCCATAAGGACAGCAGCTTCCTTGTGGGAAATTCCCTTTGCAAGTCTTGCTTTTTCAAGAATCGCATCTACAACCTCTCTGTTACTCTTGTTTTTCTTTGCATAGTCTATGCACTCTAATATTTCCGCATCGTCTATAAATTCTTCTGCGTGCATTGATTTTGGATTGTAACTCATGTTTTTCTCCTTTTCTTATTTGTTATGACTGAACATTCTTTCTTTTGTGTTTTACTGATTATTATTTTTTGGAATAAACTGCCTTTGCACTGACACCGTCTAACATTCCGAGTTTTCCTGAAACTGCACTTATCACATTATTTGGTGCATCCATGACAATACTTATCACCGACACATTTTTTTCACGGTAAGGCATCCCCATCCTCCCGATAATATACTTGTTGTACTCATGCAAAAATCCGTTTACCTCGGAAACACTGTCCATGTTTTCAACGATTATTCCAAGTATCGCTATCCTGTTTTCCATAAATACTACCACTCTTTCTAAAATGTCAATCGGATATTGGCAATCCGCTCTGCTGCTTGCTCATAACGCTATTAGCTGCTATCGCAACATATCAAAAATGACTTATTTCCTCCTGATACAAACAAGCCCCATTGACCACTTATTACTCTAAATGGGAAACTTCCTTGATAGCGTAAAAAAGCCATGTCCCTATAAGACATGACTTTTATTTTATAAACATAATGAATTCAGCATTATATACCCTCTTCGACAAATATTCCATGATAAATCTTTTCAAGTTTAAATATAATATTAATACCACAATAAGTCTGAGCAATAATATATGCCACTTTTACTTTATAATCTATAATTTACTTTCATGCCTTTGCGTCAGGACGAACCTTTCGTTTCAGAACCTTGAATAGTATAACACTGTGATAAAAATTTATCAATAAGTTTTTTTGGTGTATTGGCAAACGGACGCTTGGAATTAAGGATTATTCTGTATTCATGGACGCTTTCGCCCGGAGAACTGAGTAACGGTACATAAGCGGTCTGAAATACGCCCCTAAGTACCGACACAGTTCTAACGCCATTCAACCAGATAATCCTTAATTCCAAGCTGTATGCTGGTATGATTTTAGTTTAGATAACACACTTTTTACTTACACCTCACGCTCATAGCACCACCAGTTTCCATCATATAGTGTGCTTTCTCCGACTCTTGTAAAGTTCAGGCTTTTGTAAGCGGCAAGTGCTTTTTTATGATTTTTGTCTACGAGATAATGGGCACTTTTTATTCCTCTGTCTGCTATTATTTTTAGAAGTTCATTTAACATCATCGGTGCTATCTTTCTGTTCTGCCATTCTTTTTTTACTACAAGTCTGGCTATTTCCACTGACGGTTTTAATGTTTCACTCCAGCATTTTAAATTTTCTACTTCTTTGTCATCATCTATTGATATTGCTCCGACTATTTCCCCTGTTTCTGTTTTCATACAAAATAATCCATCTCTTTCTAAGTCTCCTCTTGTTATCTCTACATTTGGATAATACTCATCCCATGTGCAGAACTTTGAGCCTTTTGCCTGCTCATAAAGTCCGGTTATTTCTTCTATATCACTTTCTGCTGCCTGATATAATTTTATATTTTTATTCAATCTCGTTTTCTCCTGTCTTCTACTTTTCTATTAGAAATTTGCTAAACTATGATAATCTGTTTTTACCACTCCGTTATCCCAGCAAGTTTTTTCATCTTTTCAAGGAACAGCCTGTTAAATATTGCGATAACCCTGCCGACTCCGATTACGGCAAATACCGTTCCTATGCCTACTCCGATAAGTTTTCCAGCAAAGATAAGGCTTATGCCGATAGTGAATAAGATGTTGCATACATCAAAGATATTTTTTATAAGTCCTGTTTCTTTTTTCACCGCATCTGCTATGGTCTGCACTATTCCATCTCCAGGGTTTGGTATAAGCCTCATGTCTAGCGACATGGCTGCCCCCACTCCCGTTAGGATTATCGCTATTATCAAAAATACTATTCTGCCGCCAAAACTTCCCCATACACTTCCCTTATAATCTACTGAAAATTCAGGAATGACCGCCGAGAATATATTTAAAAATCTCGTGAATATTATACTTAACGGTATCTGCAATATGTCAGCAAATAATATTCCGTTTAATTTCATTTTTCCGTTTTTTCTGTATCTTATGAAATGGATGATTATTTCCGCTATGACAAATGCTGTATATAACAGAAGCGTTACATTGCCAAAGTTTGATTTCGTCAATTGGGATATGGAATAAGCCACTGATATTATCGGTGATACTCCTAAATCCGTTTTTGTGTTTAATGTAATTCCTAAAGCAAGTATCAGCAATCCTGATACATAAAAAACTCCTCTGTAAATCTTTGACTTCACATAAATTCCCTCTTTCTATAACGATTACTGTTAGCAAAGCCCTGAACCTGATTATTTGATGAAATATAATACAATAATACAATTCTCTTTGTATTAGCATAATACATGAGGCAACTATAAGTGTGGGACTTCCTCGATAGTGTTGAAAAATTGTAATTTGTTATTTTAGATTTGATAATTTTTTTCAATAATCTCAAATCTGCAAATGAACAGCAATAAAAAAATACCCTCATATCTCAGCTTTGAAATATCAGGGACACAATATAAACTATATCTATCTTTTATCTACTCTTTTCCAAAACAACTATCTTCTTAACTTTTGTTCAGGAAACATTTCTCTCACCAGCTTTTAACTTAATTTCGCTCGGTGAATAATCGGTGTGACAGGATTTGAACCTGCGACCTTTGCGTCCCGAACGCAACGCTCTACCAAGCTGAGCCACACACCGTCATAACTGTTTATCAATCTTACTTCACAAACAACAAGTATTATACTACTTTTTTTGCTGTTTGTGAAGTACTTTTTTTCAAATGGATATTCGCAATACGCTCTGTTAATTACTTGATAGCGTTAAATTCTGCTGCCCGTATTCATATCATGATTAAATAATCTGTCCTCTGCAAGTTTCTCCCATTTTGTTCCAGGTATTCCATAGTTGCAGTATGGGTCTATCGCAATTCCTCCACGCGGTGTAAATTCACCCATCACCTCGATGTATTTTGGCTGCATAAGTTTTATCAGATCTTTCATAATGATATTCATGCAGTCCTCATGGAAATCTCCATGATTTCTGAAACTGAAAAGATAAAGCTTAAGTGATTTACTCTCAACCATTCTCTTATCAGGGATATATGCAATCTTAATCTTTGCAAAATCAGGCTGCCCTGTTATCGGACAAAGACTTGTAAACTCC
>NZ_JAHLQE010000111.1 GCF_018918235.1 Eubacterium sp. MSJ-13 | reverse complement strand
ATTTCGAGAGTGCATGTCAAAAAACGCAGGTGTAGCGGGCTACATCGAGGCTTTTTGACATGTTTTGTTTATATAACTATAGCATATATTATTTATTTATGAAAATAGTAAAAAAAACCGTTCATCCCGTGTTTTTGACCATTTATCCTAAATAATGATAAAACAAAGATTTTTATGATATGATAATTTAAAGAAAGCAAAGGTTTTATTATGGAGGAAAGTGAGAAGAATGAGAAGAAAAATTTACTTATTATGTGCATGTGCACTTATTCTGACCGGCTGCGGCAATAAAAACACTGATACAAATTCTGTCACCTCTATGCCTGTATCATTAGAAGTACAGCAGGATAAAGATGCTCTTGCAAAGTTACAGAAGATGTCAGAAAAATCATTGATTGCTAAAAAAGTCAGTAAAACAGTATTACAGAAAAAGTATCCTGATTGGTTCACGAAATCGGGGGATATAAAATATCCTGTAAGACCGGGAGATAAGAAGTGGGAAGCTGCAAAGACACAGAATGATCTTTATGAGCTTAGTGATATTCCAAAAGAGATAGTAGATTCGGTTGGCACGGAAACATTGCTTAAAGCCGTTGAGGAACATCCACTGCTATCACAGCCATATGATATATGGTCTGTCGGTATGGAAGCATTTTCAAGAAAATTTTATGGTCTGAAGATACTGCTTCAAAGAGAGGATGCTGGAATTGAAGCAGCTTCTGTTTATATGGCCAAAGATATGAAAGAGATAGTTAAGAAAGAAAATTCAAATGAAGACAAAAAACAGGTTCAAGCAGATGAAGATTATCACAAGATAGTTTTGGAGGAGTATCTTATATCGACTGAAAAGACATATGAACAGATGGATGATACTAAAAAACAGCAGGTTTTAAAAGCAATCAAAGCCAATTATGAATATGAAAAGGAAATAGCAAGTAATGCTGGGGCTCAGGAATATCATTTTTACGATATGATAAAATATGGAGATAATCCGTGGAAAAAATAATTCAGTTTATTCAAAAAAGAGATGTCACTATTTGAATTGACATCTCTTTTTTAAGTTTAGGAATTTGTTGAAAAATGAATTGTACTTTTATTTGACAACAGATGCAGATAGTAAAGCTTGCGTTTATAATGTGGGTAGGATATTATTATTTTATTGCAACAGTGTATATAATATAAATAACAAGTTATATGATAACGATGAAATTTTATTAAAAGAGGGAAAAATATGCTATCGGAGTTGAATATAGAAAAGTATCGAGGTATAGATGGTTTAAAATTGGAAAATTTAGGCAGAGTCAATGTGATTGCCGGTGAAAATAATACGGGTAAAACAAGTATTTTAGAGATTATAGAAAGTTTAGAGCGTCCAAATGATTTAAGAGCGTGGCGTTTGCTTGGGCGTAGGGAGGGAAACTCAGTACGCATTTCTACTACCACCTATGACACAATGAAGTCATTGTTTCCAATAAATAATGAAAATAATAAAACAAGTATTATTTATTCGGCAAAGTATAATAATGAAATTTTTTTAGTTGAGCTGATAGGGGAGTTTTCAGATACTATTTTAAACGATGAGCAGTTGGACAAAATCGGAGTTTTTAAACCTGATGATGGAATAATAGAATATGAACATAATGATTATGAAGCATCACTCCTTGACATACATTATAAAATAAATGGCAAAAATAGTGGTTCAGATAAGATTTACAGTTTGCAAAGAAAATTCACAACATCAAGAAATAAATTTGTAAGTATAGTTGAAAATGTTGTATATGTGTCACCTACTCAACATGCTAATAACTCATTTTACTTAAGTGCATTGATGACAAATTCGGAGTTATATGAAAAGTTTGTAGAGATTATGAAAGAATTTGACCCGGATTTTGTTTCGATTAATTCTGTAGAAGATGAGATGACTCATTCAAGAAAATATGTTGTATTGTCAAAAAAATTTAAAGAGGGTCTTCTATTAAATGCATACGGAGACGGCATGAAAAAAGCAATGCTGCTTTTGAGTGCTTTGCTTAAGGCAAAAGATGGTATTTTATTGTTAGACGAATTTGAGACAGCAATTCATGTTTCTGTTATGGGGAAAGTGTTTAAGTGGATCATAGAAAATGCAGCAAAATTAAATGTGCAGATATTTATGACATCCCATAGTCTGGAGGCAATAAATTCAGTTTTAAAATGTTGTCCTGATATGCAAAAGGATATTAGAATGATTACCTTAGTTAATACGGAAGATGGTGTAAAAGCACGCAATGTTAATGCATTAAAGGCTGTACAGTTGATGGATGAATATGGATTGGAGTTGAGATAGATGAAAGCTGTCGTATTTTGTGAAGGAACAACAGATTTGTTGATGATACAATTTGTATTGCAATATAAATATGGCTGGAAATATGATGGATTTGTGGAGAACACAGTGTCTAACAGACTGATGAAAAGAATTCTGGTAAAAGAGGGAGCTAAAATAGAGATAAGAAGCTGTGGAGGAATTACGAATATAGCGGAAGAAATGAGACGGTTTCAGGAACAGATGGAGTATTCAACTAAAAAGGAAGAACTTTTTAACAAAGTTATTATTTTGATAGACCATGATACTGTTGGGAGTAATAAAGAATTTACGGATAAACTTAATGAAAAGTTGCAGACAAGTTTTAATGAGGGAGATATAAATGTTGATAGAAAGTGGAAAATAGACAATCTTGTATTTAAAGAAATTGAACTTGACTTTTATATTCGTTGTCTTCCAGAGGAGGAGACAGGTGCGATTGAAAGTGTTATGCTTGAGGCTTTGGCAACAGATGATATTGAGGAGAGTTTAATCAATAACAGCGAAAAATTTATTTTGTATATTAGAGAAAATCAGAACAGATATTTACAGAGAAAGTCGTTGATAGCAAAGGCTGTTTTTAATACATATTTTGCAATAAGGACACCGGAAGAAAAATATGATGAAAGGTCCAGAGTTTTAAAAGCATATGATTGGAAAAATAACGAAGTGTTAAACAGAAGTTTTGCTTTTTTAGATATTTATGATGAAAATGCTAAATAAAAAATCTAGTAATATTTTTATTGGTGGTGATTATGTTAATAGTGTTTTGAAAAAATAGAAAAGAGTGGATAGATAAGTTTATAAAATTATAACTAAAAAGAGATGTCACTATTTGAATTGACATCTCTTTTAACTTATTTACATAATGTATAGTCAGATTATCATACATTATCAGTAATATCTGACAAGTGATACTTAACACTGATTATTGCAGCAACACATTAAATTTCTTTGCCTTAGAATATAATTTCTTGCCGTCTACAAGGTTGTATGCCCTTATATACAATACGGTTGAACTGTTCTTTCCTATATAAATATTTGCACTTGTTATTTTGTTGTCTGTAATCCTTTTGATGACATTGTTTTCTGTGTATATTTCATATCCGCTTGCATCTGCAGCCTGTTCCCAGCTTATTTTTACATATCTGTCGTTTATATATGCGTTTATTTTAACTTTTTTCAATGCTTTTGGAACAACGCCTTTGCTGACAAATTTAAGTTTATGTGTTTTTGCGGTTTTTTCGGCACATGTATTTGTAAATCCTTCTATTACGGTTTTTTCACGCATCTTATCTGATACATCATACATTTTAAATGAGATTAATGATGTAGGTATTGATATAAGTTTAGGTGCGAAAGTATCGTCTAAGTGCAAAGTCAGTTTTCTTACAGAGCATCCTTCCGGTATTGTAAATTTAGAAAGATTTGGGCAGTTTTCAAATGAAAGATTTTTGCATGATGTAATGTTTTTACCAAGCTTGATTTCTTTGAGTTTTGCTGCATTTCTAAAGGCAGTATAATTTACGGATAATACTGATTTTGGAAATGTATAGCTTCCGCTTTTCTGTGAAGGGTAATCTATAAGTTTTGTGAGCAGTTTATTGTAGAGTACACCGTCTTTTGCTTTATAATATTTATTATTACTTGCAACTGTATATTTTTTAAGTCCATTCAGATAATTTTTATAGTCGTATATGTAATATAAATTTTTAATCTTGCTTCCGATATAGCAGTTGCTTATGTTGCCAGGAATCGCAGAGATTTCTGTTTTTTCGGCATTTGTTATAACACCGTTGTCAGATACACAAAATGCTGCTCCTGACGAAACTGATGCAGTCTTAAAATAAGATGCCTGATTTTCATAAGGAATCTGTGAAGCATATAATGTCTGTTCTAACAATGTGACAGTACCTTTTTTTCCTGTAGGATATATCACAATATGGTAGTTAGAGGCATTTTCATCACCAGTCCATGATGATGAGTTGGATGAATTGTAGTTTTCTAAGTCGTAATAGCAGTATAAAATATCATCATTTACAAAAAATCTCTTGTTTGAATCTGGTATGGTTATCTTTTTGAGATTTTTCAGGTTTGATGATTCACCATATACCTGTTCAAGTTTTGAGGGCAGATTAAGTCTTGTTATACCTGAACCGCTGAATGAACTCAGAGAGAGTGTTCTGATTTTGTCTGTAATTGTAACATTTTTTAAGTATTTACAATTAATAAATGCATTGTCTCCGATTTTTTTAACGGTGTCAGGAATTTTATAGTTTCCTGCCTTGAGACATGGATATTTTTTGAGTGTAGTCTGATTTTTATTATACAAAATACCGTCTGATGCCGAAAATACTGCATTATCAGATGATACTTTGAAATTTTCAACAGAGTTGTCAAATGCACCATATGAGATAGTTTCCACATTGGCAGGAATTGTTATATTTTTTAATGAAGGGCAGTTAGAAAATGCACCATAAGCTATTGAGCTTGTATCTTTTCCTATAGTGACAGATTTAAGACTATCACAATAAGAAAATGTGTTATAACCTATGTAGTTGATATTATCAGATAATCTGACTGATTTGAGATTCTTACATGAGTAAAATGCGTAATTTCCAAGAGAATCAATATCATTTGGAAGTTTTACTGATGTAAGACTGTTACATTCCCTAAATGCTTCTGGTTTGATTGTTTCAAGGGATGACGGAAAAACGATTTTTTTGAGGTTTTCACATCCCATAAATGTTCTAGTTTCAATTGTGTTAAGATTTTTTGGTATGTTTACGGTTTCAAGGCTGCTACAACCTTTAAAAGAATCCTTTCCAAGTCTTTCAAGATTGGCAGGAAGTTTTATGTCTTTAAGTGATGAGCAGTTAAAAAATGTGTAAGGGTGGATTATGGTTACTTTTTTGGGAATGTTTATTTTGCTGAGTGAACTACATCCGTAAAATGCACCTTCACCGATTTTTGTAACTGTATCGGGAATCACTATTTCTTCAAGTTTTTTTGCCTTTCTAAATGCATACTGTGAAATTGTCTTTACGCCTGACGGAATAGTAAAGGATGCAGAGCCGCTATTTGGAAATCTTACAAGCCTTGTACCGTCTTTTGTATACAAGACACCGTCAATTGCCTTGAATGAAGGGTTGTCATTGTCTACTGAGAATTTTGTCACATTTGTTTTGTCAAGAGCAGTAGCAGAAATAGCACATACTTTTTTTGAGAGGTGCAAAGTACCGTCAGCATCAGCTTTGCAGTCTGTTAAAACTCCATAATCATTGAGTTCAGTGGACTGTTTTGCACTTGCTGTTGTTGCGCTGTAGGTTGTAAAAGGTGAAAATGTGCCTGAAAAAATAATGGAAAACGCAGTATCACTTCTTAAGAACTTTTTAAAAATTTTTCTTTTTTCCATATTGTTTTACCTCCAATTTTTTTTT
>NZ_JAHLQE010000099.1 GCF_018918235.1 Eubacterium sp. MSJ-13 | reverse complement strand
GAATTTTTCATTCTGCAAGGCGGAAGAATGAGCCGTAGCGGGCTACGGCGATTGATGGTGCTGTGTGCCAGCGGCACACGGTTAGCACGGACCGAAATGGAATGTAGACCAACGCAGCAGATGGAAATTCAAGCAAATTATTTAGCTGAATATGAACAGGTCAGTACACTAGCTTACTCCCTCAACTGATTTTCATAAAAAACAGTACACCACTTTTTTCATCGGTGATGTACTGCAATACTTTCTTTATTCTGCTACAAATTTCTGCAACAAATGATATTTTAACAAAAATCATTCCCAAATGAAATGTTAAAAAATCTCATATGTAAAAAACTTGCATCTAAGTTTCTTTCACACTATACTAAAATAAAAAAGACAAACTTAACAGCAAGTTATAAATTAAGCAAGTTAATTTATATTTTTCTAAAGGGGGTACATAACATGGCTGAAAGCATGAAAGACTTTGAAAAGGAACTCGAAAATTCTTTTAAAGTCATAAAAGAAGGTGATATTTTAGATGTTACCGTTATAGGCATTTCTGAAACTGAACTCACTGTCGATCTGAATTACTACACCGAGGGCGTCATTCCTCTTGAAGAATGTAGTGACGATCCTGCATTTTCTATCAAAAATGACTGCAATATCGGTGACACTATTCGTGCAATGGTTATTGATGCAGAGGGTGATAACGGTGCTGTTATATTATCAAAAAAGGCTGCTCACAATCTTCTTATATGGAATGAACTTAAAAATGATATGGCAAACCGCACTGTTTTTTCTGTCAAGATAACTGAAGCAAATCAGGGTGGTGTCACAGGTTTTGTCAAAGGCGTAAAAGCATTTATTCCAGCTTCAAAAATAGGTCTTGATTATGTTGATGATACCGAAAGTTATGTAGGCATGACTCTAAATGCGATTATCATCACCGCTGATGCAAATGAAAAAAGACTTGTCCTGTCGGCAAAAGAAATCGCAAGAGAAAACGCAGCACTAGAACATTCACAGAAAGTTTCCAAACTTGCTGTCGGCGAAACTGTTTCAGGAAAAATAGTGCGCATGGAATCATATGGTGTGTTTATCGAAATAGGTGAGGATCTTATAGGACTCTGCCATATATCACAGATAACAAATAAATTCATCAAATCGCCAAAAGAAATCGTAAAACTTGGCGATACCGTATCTGCAAAGATCATCGCACTTGACGGTGACAGGATATCTCTCAGCATGAAAGCACTTGAGGATGATGTCCCTGACGAGAAAGAAGATACTTATGAAATTCCTGATGAATTTCGTGCTGATAAGGAAGAAACTGTAGACGAGAGTCCTTTTGCAAAACTGCTTAAAGGGATAAAACTGTAAATTTGAAAACTTAAATTTATACCCAAAAACTGGCATTGTGGAATAAAAAAAAGTCAAGCGGATATTCGCAATCCGCTCTGCTACTTGCTCATAACACTCATTGCTCTACACAATAGAAGTGGTGGACTTCCTTGATAGTGTTAAATTTCATAATACAATTCCCACAATAAAAAAATACCGCAGGCAAACACTCTCTAGCATTTTTGCCTGCGGTATTTTTTACTTCAGTGCCATTATAATGAATTATTTTATTATTGAACTGTTCTGTTTACTGACATATTATTTATCATGATTTATACTTGTCACTCTCCCTGCATTTTCCTCAGCATATTTTTTTATGACACCCAGAAATCTCTCTCCATATTTTGTAAGCTTGTTCATACCAACACCTGATACATCAAGCATCTGCTCTGCATCAAGCGGCATTTTCACACACATATCTATCAACGTCTTATCACTGAAAATAATATATGGCGGCATTGCTTCTTCTTTTGCGATTTCAAGCCTTAGACCACGAAGCAGTTCAAACAATTCAAATCCTGCACTTGTAAGTTCATCTGTACTCCTCCTGCTAAGCGGTTTCTTTTTTGTATTCTTTTCCCTTGTCTCTTCCTGCTTTTTATTCATACGCATCGTTACTTTTGCATTTTCATCCCTCAACGATGAAATATCACCTATTTTAAGAACACTGTAACGGTCATTTGTTTTATGTAAATATCCATCAAGAACCATCTGATTTACAAGATCCTTCAAAATTTTTTCATTACTGTCCTTCAACGCTCCGTATGTCCTGCACTCTGTCATATGGAGCTCTTTAAGTCTGGCTCTGTTCGCTCCAAGAAGTGTTCCAAGTATTACATTTATACCGTAACGGCTCTTTGTCTCTGCCACGCAGTTTATTATCCACTTCGCCTCTCTTGTCATATCAACTTCTTCGTATTCCCGATTACAGTTGCCACAATCGCCGCAAGGGGCATCTGTCTTTTCTCCAAAGTATTCCAATATATAATTTCTCAGACATCCCGTAGTCCTGCAATATCCTTCCATTGCCTGAAGCCTTTTATTATCATGTTCTTTTATAAGTTCAATATCCTCAGGCGGTATATCAGAAAAATCTTTATTGTCGAGCAAAAATCTGTTTATCATCACATCCTGTGGCGAAAAAAGTAAAATACACTGCGACTGCTCACCATCTCTGCCGGCTCGTCCTGCCTCCTGATAATAATTCTCCATACTCTGAGGCATGTTGTAATGGATAACATACCTCACATTTGATTTATCAATCCCCATTCCAAATGCATTAGTCGCTACTATCACAGGCTTCCTGTCATATATAAAATCATCCTGACTTTGTTTTCTGTCATCACTGCTCATACCTGCATGATACTTTGTGACAGCCATTCCTTTTGAAGCTAACATTTCCTGTACAGCATCAACATTTTTTCTCGTGGAACAATAAATAATACCACTGTCATCACGATGTTTTTCAATATAATCAATGATAAACTCATCTTTTCTTTTTATATTTTCAACACTATAATAAAGATTTTTCCTGTCAAATCCTGTAATCACGATCTCAGGCTCTTTCAATCCTAGAATACACAAAATATCATTTTTAACTTCCTTTGTCGCCGTAGCTGTAAAAGAACTTAAAACCGGTCTTACAGGCAGACGGTTCACAAAATCTGCTATTTTAAGATAACTCGGTCTAAAATCCTGTCCCCACTGTGATATACAGTGTGCTTCATCTACTGTAACCATTGAAATCTCCGCATTATCTGCAAAATAAAGAAACTCTTCGTTTTCAAGTCTTTCTGGTGCGACATAAATAATCTTATATACTCCCTTTGCTGCATAATCAAGAGCCATACTTACCTGTTTCTCCGTAAGAGAAGAATTTATGTATGCTGCATTTATACCCGCATCGTTAAGCGATTTTACCTGATCCTGCATAAGAGATATGAGTGGTGATATAACCAGAGTGATACCACTCATCATAAGAGCAGGCACCTGATAACAAATTGATTTTCCGGCACCTGTTGGCATAATAGCAAGTGCATCACGCCCTGATAGAATTGTATTTATGATCGTTTGCTGTCCGTCACGAAATGAATCGTAACCAAAGTATTTTTTTAATGTTTCGTTTGCTGTCATTTTGTATATCCTTCCCCCAATTACTCTATTGTATTTTATTATATAGTCATTTTATATTATCATGAAAAATAGATATGTGGCAAGCAGAGAGATTTTCTGTCAAAAGTACAAAAAATCACCATTGCTGTTGACATCTATGGTGCAACTAGCAACGGTGATTTTATCACTACTCATGCAGTTCTTTATTTACAATTTTTGTGCCTTACAGACTCTCCACAAATCTCATAAACGCTTCCTGTCCCTCTTTTGTGCGTTTATAAACGCCTGCACATTCAAGCACCTTAACAAACACTTTACTTATCTCATCATGGATTATATCCATGATATTTTCCGGTGTGACCGTATAATTTCCTATCCATTCATCTACCCAGTCAGCATGTTTTTCAAGTGTCTCATCTGCACGAATATCCTTGTGGTTCAAGATTGCATCTGCAAGATCACTCATTTCTTTTTTAAGTCTTGCCGGAAGTACAGCAAGCCCCATTACCTCGATAAGTCCGATATTTTCTTTCTTGATATGATGAAGGTCTGCTGACGGATGGTACACTCCCCATGGTGCATCTTCTGTTGTGATATTATTGCGGAGTACAAGGTCAAGCTCGTATTTTCCATCACGCATACGGGCGATCGGTGTGATCGTATTGTGCGGCTCTCCATCTGTTTCACTGAAGATAAATGCTGCTTCATCTGTATATTTTCTCCAGCTTGTGAGTATATGGTCTGCTGCCTCTACTATCTGCTCTGCATTTTCTCCCTGAAGACGGATTACGGACATAGGCCATTTTACGATTCCTGCTTTAACACCTTCAAATCCCGGCAATACAAATGTCTTTTCATAATCTGCTTTTGCCATTGCAAATGTATAGCCGCCACCCTGAAAATGATCATGGCTCAAAATAGAACCTCCAACTATAGGCAGGTCCGCGTTTGAGCCAGCCATATAGTGTGGAAACTGTCTTACAAAATCAAGTATCTTTTTAAATACTGCATGATCTATCTTCATCGGTGTATGCTCTGCATTAAATATAATGCAATGCTCATTGTAGTAGACATATGGCGAATACTGTAAGAAATACTGCTGTCCGTCTAATGTAACAGGAATAATCCTGTGATTCTGCCTTGCCGGATGAGAAAAATGACCTGCATAACCCTCATTCTCCTTGCAGAGTAGACATGCCGGATATCCTGATTTTTTAGCTTTTCCTGCTTTTGCAATATCTCTTGGATCCTTTTCAGGCTTTGAAAGATTGATAGTAATGTCAATCTCACCATATTCCGTATCAGTCACCCACTTCTCATCTCTTGCAATTCTGTCTTTTCTTATGTAATTTGTCGCCTGACTGAAATTATAATAAAAATCTGTTGCTTCCTTTGGAGAAACGGCATATTTATCTTTAAATTCTTTTCTCACGATACTCGGTGCAGGAGTTATACATCCCATTATCTTTGTATCAAATAAGTCCTTGGCAGTAATCGTGTCTTCTTTCATAATGCCGTTTTCAAAAGCATATTTCATCATATCTTCAAGTATCTCATGAACTGGTCTGAATGATGTGACTTTGTCCGCTTCACTGTATTCCATCACATCAAACAACTCTAAAAGTTTATTTGTAACATAAATCTCATCACATTCCTCAATTAAACCGTTTTCTTTTCCATACAAAACAAGTTCACTGATATATTTTGTAATCATATTCTCATATCCTCCTGCTATTTTTGGCACAGCATATTTTTAATTCTCATTTATTATCTCTTTTTATCTTGCCAAGCAGATATTCGCAATCCGCTTTGCTGCTTGCTTGATAGTATTAAATTTTTAATCAATCACTTTCATTCCACCATATTTGCGAATTTTAAGCACATTGCAGGCACCCTTTCCAAATACCTTATCCATCTTTTCAAGATATTCAGGTACAGCTTCATTTTTAACAAATGCCTGTATAGTTCCGGCAAATCCACCACCATGTACACGACAAACTCCTTTTCCACCCTCAAGCACTGTGTCACTTATCGCAAGTGCCAGTGATACATTCTGATGTTTTATATCATTTACCGTATACACATTCTGAAGATATTTGTATGATGAATCACCTGACTCCTTTACAAGACTTAAAAATTCGTCAATCTTTTCTGCTTTAAGTGCATCTGCTTCTTTTCCGACACGCTTATTTTCATTTACAAAATGAATTGCACGAAGTACAGCTCTGTCACCGCATTTCTGTCTGATCTCAGCTATATTGTCAATGATATCATCCATTGATACTTCTAAGAGAACTTCCTTTCCAAAATAAGCCGCAACCTCTTTCATCTCCTGCGGAACTGCCGCATAATCAGCGGTAAGGTCTGCATGCGAACCCTTTGTATCGGTAATACATAAGCTGTAGCCATACTTATTCATATCAAATTCAACCTTTTCGACAACAGGTTCTTTTGGCTTTGCAAAATTAACATGAACAAGACTTCCCACTGAGCATGCCATCTGATCCATAAGACCACAAGGTTTTCCAAAATATACATTTTCCGCATACTGACCGATAATAGCTATCGTAACTGCATCCATCTTTCCATCATTGTAAAGATATGAAATGATAGTACCTACAACAGTCTCAAAAGCTGCTGATGATGACAGACCTGCACCGATCAGCACATCACTTGTAACATACGCAGTAAATCCTCCAATATTGAAACCATGATCTTTTGCACCTTTAAGTACACCTTTTATAAGAGCCTTTGTCGTCTCTTTCTCACTTTCATTATAAGAAATATCATTCACATCAATAACTATTTCCTTATATGTACCCGAAACAAGATGTATCATATTGTCATCTGTTTTTCTTGTGATAGCAATAGCATCAAGATTGATAGATGCCGCAAGAATCTCACCATGCTGATGATCTGTATGGTTTCCGCCAACCTCACTTCTTCCCGGAGCACTGTAAATTGCCACATCACCTTCACCATAAAGTTTCTCAAACTTTTCAATCGCCTTTATATAACGCTCTGTCTGATATCCTATCTTACTCTCGTCAATATAAATATCCGACAATAAATCTTTATAATCACCGTTTTTTAATGCTTCTTTTAATTCAGTCGTATTTTTCATGCACGAAATCCTCCCGTTTTTACAGTCTGATGTTGAGTATTAGATTCAAAATATCCTTTTACCCTTGTATCATAACCTCACAATATAATTTTTAATTTCATTTCCACAATAATCTTAATAATTTAATTATAATATAATCTTCGTTTACTAAAATGTCAAGATTAGTTTACTATTATTTTTACTAAATATTTACTTTTTTAATATACAAAATAAAATATCTGCTAATCTCTAAGCTATATAATTGCTAAAACATGCTTACTTTTATACATCTTTTATACATCTTTTTAAAATTCTCTCGACAATTTTACCATATTGTGTTACCATATGTTTAGTAAACTTTTATATAGTAAGCTTAGAGCAGTTTTTAGCAAAGTTAAATCATAAAGAAAGAGGGATCTGTATGCCAACAATTCGTGATATAGCAAAAGAAGCCGGTGTTTCTCCCGGGGCAGTTTCAAGAATATTAAATAATGATACCACTCTCCATGTTTCAGCGGAAACACGAAAAAAAGTATTAAGTACAGCAAAAAAATTAAATTATAAAAAAATCCCAAGAGCAAACACACCTGCCCCTAAAACTTCCTTTACAATGGGAATAGTCCTATGGTTTTCAGCGGAAGAAGAATTGAAAGATAACTATTACCTCAAGGCAAGACAGGGCGTTGAAGACTTCTGCGAAAAAAATGATATAAATATACTTCGTGTATTTCCCGGAGATTCAGAAAACTTTTTAAAATTAAACGAAGTTGATGGACTTATATGTATAGGAAAATTCAGCCGTCAGGAAATCAAAAACTTTATTAATATATGTAATAACATTGTATTTCTTGACATGGCTGTAGATGAATTTAATATTACTTCATTATCAATGGATTTTGAACACGCCGTTTACAGCGCACTTGATTATCTCACGGAACTAGGTCACAAAAAAATCGCATTTCTCGGGGGCAAAGAATATGTCGGAAATCATGAACTTATAACCGATGCCCGCACCACAGCATATAAAAAATATATGAAACACAGAAAAATGGATTATAAAGTTTATTTGAAAGAGGGAAGTTTCACTTTTGAATCAGGTTACAATATGATGAATGAACTTTTCCATGAAGGCAATATTCCAACCGCCGTATTTGCAGCCAATGATGTTATCGCACTCGGAGCCATGAAAGCAATCCGTGAAAACGGACTGACAATTCCCGATGATATATCTGTCATAGGTTTTAACGACGAAG
This sequence comes from Eubacterium sp. MSJ-13, assembly GCF_018918235.1. Classification (GTDB taxonomy): domain Bacteria; phylum Bacillota; class Clostridia; order Lachnospirales; family Lachnospiraceae; genus Butyribacter. The sequence continues at coordinate 13,125 of NZ_JAHLQE010000099.1, read as the reverse complement.
AAACAAGTGCCTACATCCAACCCCCACTTACTACTATTCACGCACCTGCATATGATATGGGGCAGCATGGGGCAAACCTTGTTTTTGTTGCTTCAAATCTGAGTATAAGGACACCACTTAAAGCGAAAATTCCTTGCGAGCTGGTTGTAAGGGAGAGCTGCAGTAAAGTTAATATACAAACCCCAAAATGAGAAAGCAAAAATAAATAATAGCACATAAAAATTACAGGCTGCAATAAAATTTTTTAAGCCTGTAATTTCTGTTTATATAAATTTTTAGCACTTTATATATGAAAACATATACATAAAGATTTATTTACTATTTTGTCAATCTCGCAAACAAATCATTTACCTGCTGTTCTGCATCGTCACTCACCTGAGAATTTATTATCTGTTCTTCTTTTTTCTTTTTCTCCTGCTCAAAATAAGCAATTACTTCTTTAAAGAAATTATACATAGGTACTTTATTCATTGCCCTGCTACGCCATTCATATTCTTCACCATCTTTAGTGTAAATATAAAGTGATGTTTTAGGATCCTCGTCTTCATCTTCCACCTCTACCGATTTTATATCCCTATAAACAAATTCGCCCTGCTTTCCTGAATCTTTATAGTATGCCATAGTATCTGTAAAAAGAAATCCCTCTTTTCCATTGGCTGTAAGTGTAGTGTCAAACAATGCTATCACTTCTTCTTCGGACACCCCTGCTGCATAAGACTTAATTGCATTTTTCAAAGCTTTACCTGAAATTCCATTTCCCATCTGAAAACGCTGTGTTACATATTGCATCGGGTAAACATCCCACGAATATTTTTCTAAAGACTTTATAATTTCTTCTCTCTGTGCCATTTTTTCCTCCTTATCTCAAACCGTTTTTAATCCTGCCTGATTTCCAAATACTTTTAATACATTTTCTCTCTGTGATAAAATATCGCAAATATCTTTTGTCAACATACCATCCTCTCCAAGAAGTGGCATATCAACCATAGCTTTTAAAATCTGCACTGTTTTTAAGGCAACCATTATCTTATTTTTTTCTTCGTCAGACATATCATTCCATTCTTTTTTCTTGTCCACTATCTCCATCATATTATGGTTTGCCACATCCATTATCTTACCGAAGCGTTTAAAAAATAAATCTAACTGTTCTGAATTTTTCTGTATGATATAAAACTGTTCTTCAACAAGTTCCATCTGAGCTACCTGTTTTTTTACTACTGCCAGATCTGCATATGCGTCATCTCGTTTCCCCTTCATCTTATTATGATAAAAAGCCAAACCTGCAATCCCGCCTATTCCCCAGCTTAAAAATACATCTCTTGTCGGATTTGATTCCAACAATCTCTGACTCTCGATTGAATCTATTTCCAGTTTTTCAAAATCCCTGTCATTAAACGAAAGATTTTCTAACTCTTTTATTCCCTTTCCTTCCTTCAATTGTGTTTCTTTCAATACAGAAAAAACAGTTACAAAATCCCGAATCTGAGTCCCATAAATATTTAACTTTGTTTTTCCCAATTCCTGCAATGTTTTCTCTGCTAATTTTTTCTTTTCTTCAAATTTTTTTATTGCGTCAGAATACTCATCCTGTGCCTGTTCCGATACCCTGATTGCCTCATCAGCATTCAATTTTCCATCAATTCCAAGTCCTAAAGCTGACACTGCTAATAATAATGGTAACATCTGATCACCTACCTTTTCTACAAAACAAGAACACTATTTTCATCCTGCATAAACTCATCAATTTCTTTCCTGCTGTTTAAAGACAATTCAATTCCAAACGCTTTTCCAAAGTTATCAATACAACTAATATATCCATCAATATCATTTTCAAGAGAAGTCCGTTCTATTTCTGCAAATAAATTTTCTATCAATTGTTCTCTCTCCTGATATTTTTCTTCTGCGTATTGTCTCAATTCTCTTTTTAATTTTCCTATTTCATAAACCGCTTCCTGAGATATCTGCTCTAAAGTTTTTCGCCTTTGAGCTGAAATTTTGGACTCATGCAAAATTTTTGTAACTCCGTTATAAATGACTTTTGATAGCAATGTTCCAACAAAACTTCCTATTGCTCCGCCTATCGGTCCACCAACAGCAAGACCTACTGTTCCACCCAAAAAACCTCCGGTCAATTCCATACCATTCTGCCCTAAAGCAAGAACAAGTTCCTCTGTATCTATCTCTCCCTTGGCATAACGAAAAAGATTTTTTCCTACTGAAACCGTAGTGTTTGCTAACATCACCGGGAGATTAACGGCACTAGCCCCAAGCTCACGAATCATCTCACTTTTAGAAGCATGCATTAGGGCTTTAATTCCCGTACCGATATTTGCCACACTGTATGCAGTAGCACCATCTTTTACCATAGACTTAGTCACATCGACCGCTGCTTCGTCCAAATCTTTTTCACCTGAGACAACAGCACACATATTTTTTACTCCTGACACAACGCCCGATACGACCATAGTTCCTTTTGCTGCACTTATGCCTGCCTCATGGCCGCTTTTGAGCATTTCTTTTGCTACAAACTGTTCCGGATTATTTCGTGCCTCCAGTGCTTCATTTGTTGAAACCCCTGAATCACGAACTCTTTTTTGTGCATCACGATATCTCTTTGCTTTTTCTTCTACCTGCTCGGCTTTTTCAAAACATCCGCGTTCTCTTAATCTGGCAGCCTGTTCTTCATACTTTTGAGCCTGTTCATTTGCATAATTTACCGCACCTTCATATTGATCCGATGGAATATCTATCGGTCCGTCATAACGATCCCATGATTTATCGTTTGCCATTTTATCAATTACATTATATTTTGTCTGACCATTTTTTGATGTACTTGATTTTAGGAATTTCATCTGACTTCCTGAACCATTTTGTACATTTCCGTTCTCATCAACTTTTACATGGTCATATTGGGTATCATTAGTCCTTCCGATACCATCAGTTGTTCTGGTACGGTTACTTTCATTATTTATAATCGCCTGTTGGTTATCCCTTGACTCCTTTAGCAGTTCCGCCGAAAAACCAGCCTGCTGCTTTCTGGATACATCTGCGTTTTCTCCTACCTTATAATTACTTATCTCTTTCAGATTACGCCCATGGAATTCTTCTAAATTTCCATTATGGTCGACTCGTATACCCTTATATGCCTGTAATATCTGGCTCGCAGCTTCTCCATGTCTTTGTACGATCTCACCCTGTGCTAATCCTACAATAGAATCTTTTATATCCTGTTTGTGCCTTTCCTTTTCTTCCACAGTTTTCACCCTCTTATTTTTATAATTAATAGTCAAGGATATTCGCAATCCACTTCACTACTTGCTCATATAAATTTTCTAATCCTAAGGAAATTTTATCATATCTAAATTTAATTGTCTTATGCTGACAGCATACTTTTAACGATTTCATTGAAAAAATCATGTTCCACAACACAAAAGAACTAAACAGCACCCAGATTTAATTACTGTTTAGTTCTTGTCAAGTGGATATTCGCAATCCGCTTTGCTACTTGCTCATAACACTATTAGGTGCTATCGCAGCATATCAGAATGGACTTGTCCTCCTCCTGATACAAGGAAATCCCCCACTTATTGCTCTGCGCAATAGAAGTGGGGGACTTTCTTGATAGGGTTAAATCACTCTGCAATAAGATCCTTAACGACCTCACCCGCAATAATAAGCCCTGCTACCGCCGGCACAAATGCCATACTTCCCGGCACTGCCCTTCTCTGCAAACAAGTACGCTGTACTCCCGGAGGACATATGCAATGGTTCTTGCAATTGTCATTTTCATCCTCGATAGGTGTCATCGGTTTTTCCTCTGAATAAACTACTTTAAGCTTTTTCACACCGCGTTTTTTAAGTTCACGACGCATTACTTTTGCAAGCGGACACACCTTTGTCTTATAGATATCTGCAACCTTAAATGCACTTGCATCCATCTTGTTACCTGCTCCCATGCAGCTTATTATCGGTGTTCCTGTTTCCTGACACTTCATTACAAGCGATATTTTCGCTGTTACTGTATCTACCGCATCAACCACATAATCATATTCTTCAAATGGAAATGTGTCTGCATTTTCAGGCAGGAAAAATGTCTTGTAAACATTTACTGTTACTTTTGGATTTATCTCCAAAATACGCTCACGCATAATGTCTACTTTGTCTTTTCCTACCGTTTTTCTCGTTGCGATAAGCTGACGGTTAAGATTTGTGAGACAAACCTTATCGTCATCTATCAGATCTATCTGCTCCACTCCACTGCGGACAAGTGCGTCAACAGTATAACCGCCGACTCCGCCTATGCCAAAAATGGCAACTCTTGATTTGTGAAGTTTTTCAATCCCTTCTTTTCCTATTAATAATTCTGAACGCGAAAATTGATTCTGCATTTAAACCTCTTTCCTGAGCAATTTATTGCGAAGTGGTGACACAAATCTAAAATTTGTGTCTGCCATAAAAACTGTTTGTTTTTGCTCAGAAACAAACAGTTGTGTGATAAAATATCGCATCGGCAGTATTTTATCACGCTTTCCTCATTTCTCAATCTTTCTTAAAAAGGGCAAAATCAATATTTTGCCCTTTTATTTTTTACCATATTAAAATGTACTTTTCAAGTTTTTTATAAATGCATTAGCAAATTTCTGCTCCTGCCGGCATCTTCTTTTCAGGTGTCATAAGTGAGAGATTTCCTTCTGCATCTTCTGCACAGAGTAACATTCCCTCTGATAATACACCGGCAAGTTTTGCAGGTTTAAGGTTTACAAGCACCATTACTTTCTTGCCTACCATTTCTTCTGCTGAGTAATGTTTCTTTATTCCTGATACTATCTGTTTTACTTCGCTTCCGATTTTTACCTGTGAGCAGAGAAGTTTCTTTGATTTCTTTACTTCCTCACACGCAATTATCTCACCTACCTGAAACTGCATTTTCTCAAAGTCATCAAATGTAATTTCAGGTTTTGCTTCTATATTTATTACTTCTTCGTCTGATTCTGCTTCTTCTGTAACTCCTGCTGCCGCTTTCTGTGCCTCCTGAATTTCCTCAGCTTTTGCAAGCACCTCTTTTACATCAAGTCTCATAAAGAGAATTTCAGGTGCATCTGTCACTTTTGTTCCCGATTCATAAAGACCAAATTTGTCCATATCTTCAAGTGCACGCTCCGTTGTATTGAGCTGCTTCAAAATCTTGTCTGTCGTGTCAGGCATAAATGATTTCAAAAGGCTTGCACCGATTGTGATGCTCTCGATAAGGTTGTAAAGAACTGTTGAAAGTCTGTCCTTCTTTGCCTCATCTTTTCCGAGTACCCAAGGCTCTGTCTCATCGATATACTTGTTACATCTCTTAAATATCGTAAATACTTCTGTAATTGCATCTGCAACACGAAGTTTATCCATTTTTTCTTCAACTTTCTTTGGCACAGAAAGCACAAATGATTTAAGTTCATCGTCAACGCTTTCCGTAACACCCTTATCTTCTGCAACTCCGCCAAGATATTTGTTTGTCATTGAAATCGTTCTGTTGACAAGGTTTCCAAGCGTGTTTGCAAGGTCTGAGTTCATACGCTCAACCATAAGCTCCCATGTAATCACACCATCATTTTCAAATGGCATCTCATGAAGCACAAAGTAACGAACCGCATCTACTCCGAACATATCTACGAGGTCGTCGGCATAGATTACATTTCCTTTTGACTTACTCATCTTGCCCTCGCCCTGAAGAAGCCATGGATGACCAAATACCTGCTTTGGAAGTGGAAGTCCGAGTGCCATAAGCATGATAGGCCAGTAAATTGTATGGAATCTAAGGATGTCCTTACCTATAAGATGAAGGTCAGCAGGCCAAAATTTTTCAAAAAGGTCTGTTCCTGTCTCGCTTGTATCGTTGTTTCCGTCAACATCATATCCAAGTCCTGTGATATAGTTGCTGAGGGCATCTACCCATACATATACAACATGACCAGGATCAAAATCTACCGGAATACCCCATTTGAATGAAGTACGCGATACGCATAAATCCTGAAGTCCCGGAAGAAGGAAGTTGTTCATCATCTCGTTTTTGCGTGACTCAGGCTGAATAAATTCAGGATGTGTGTTGATATGCTCGATAAGTCTGTCCGCATAATTGCTGAGTTTAAGGAAATAAGCCTCCTCTTTTGCAGGCTGACATTCCCTGCCACAGTCAGGACACTTTCCATCTACAAGCTGCGATGCAGTAAAGAATGACTCACAAGGTGTACAGTACATTCCCTCATAATATCCCTTATAAATATCTCCCTGTTCATATAATTTTTTGAAAATCTTCTGAACCTGTTTCTCATGGTATTCATCAGTTGTTCTGATAAATTTGTCATATGATGTGTTCATGAGATCCCAGATTGACTTAATCTGTCCTGATACATCATCAACAAATTTCTTTGGTGTTACACCTGCTTCATCAGCTTTAATCTCAATCTTCTGTCCATGCTCGTCAGTTCCTGTCTGGAAACGTACATCATAACCCTGCTGTCTTTTAAAACGCACTATACTGTCTGCGAGAACAGCCTCGTAAGTATTTCCGATATGCGGTTTGCCTGATGTGTAGGCAATCGCTGTTGTCAAATAAAATCTCTTTTTCTCTGCCATTTTGAACCTCCAATAAAATAAAAAAGTCCTTAAGAATATTTCTATTCTTAAAGACGATCATACCGCGTTACCACTTTAATTTATCCGCACTTCACAATGCGAACCTCAATCACTGCCATCACAGTGCCACGCTCTAACGGGCGTACCCGGTACCTCCTACTTTTCATGTTGTACTGCACTATCATTTTTATTTACACCTACGGCATAAAATAAATATAAGATTATGTTCAGAGTGTACAGCTCCAAGACCATCTTCTGCCACATTCCATATACCCTCTCTCAGCAACGAGTTACTTTCCTACACATAATGTACTAAGCAGCTCTGCGGGTTCTCTGTAATACTTTCTGTAACATACTTTTCTTTTCACAGCCTTTTTCTTTTATAGATAAATGTATTTTAATATGTAGGTTAATATTTGTCAACTGTTATCTCATCCTATCTGCATACACATTTGCAGCTATAAGTATTCCATTCTGCATAAAAATATATACATCACAACTCCACCACTTCATCCGCAACTCCCATTGTTGATTTTCTATGCGATACAAGCACTACCGTCTTATTTTTATCCTTCCCCTCCTCTTTTACCGCTTTTAATATCACTCCCTCATTGAGCGAATCAAGATTGCTTGTCGGCTCATCCATCAAAAGCAATGGTGCATCGTGAAGAAATGCTCTCGCAATACCTATCCGCTGTTTCTCACCGCCCGACAAGGTGTCTCCAAGCTCTCCGACCTGAGTATCATATCCGTCGGGCAGGCTCATTATAAAATCGTGAAGTGATGCTTTTTTTGCCGCAGCCATGATTTCTTCCCTTGTCGCTCCAATTTTTGCAATTCCTATATTTGCGGCTATCGTATCATGAAATATATCTGTTTCCTGTGTTACAAAGCTCTCAAAATCCCTGAGTTTTTTTGTTGAAATCTCTTTTACATTCTTTCCTGAAATCTCAACTTCTCCACTGTCTGCATCCCAAAAACGCATAAGGAGTTTAAGTATTGTGGATTTGCCGCAGCCGCTCGCTCCGTGAAGCCCTGTTATTTTTCCTTTTTTTATCTCCATACTGAAATTTTTGAGAATATTTTCATTTTCATATGCAAATGTTACATTTCTTAATGCAGCTATCGGCTCGTTTTTTCTGTCCGCTGTCTCGCCCTCCGCTACTTCCTCTACCACAGGATTTTCTTCAAGAACTGACAGTACCCTTTCGCCGCTTGCAAGTGTCTGATTGAGATTGTTTGACAGGCTTGCAAGCGCGACAACCGGACCAAACGAACCCATCATTGCCACTGTACAGGTGATTACTGCGTCAAAACCAATCTCACCCTGACAATACATTTCTCCCATGAGAAAAAGCATCCCAAATGACGCAAGAAGTATGACAAAGTTTGTGACTGCACGCTGTGTTCCCTCTAAACGGCTTAATTTCCTCTGCATTTTTCCGAGTTTTTCAGAGCGTTCCTGCATCTCATGTCTTTTCTCTTTTCCCATACCATACTGTATGGTTTCTGAAAGTCCTCTGAGTGCACTAAGTACAAAGCTGTTTAATTCGCCGAACGAGGTTCTAAATTCCATTCCCGTCTGACCGCCACGCTTTCCATTCCAGAGTGGAATAAAAATTCCTACTATTATATATGCTGCTGCCGCATAAACTGCCGCAGCAGGGCTGTACCTTCCCATAAAGATTACCATGATAGCCGATGTGAGTAATGCTATCATTATCGGAGATATTGTGTGTGCATAAAACACCTCCAACAGTTCTATATCCGTAGTTATTACTGATATAAGATTTCCCTTGTCTCTGCCCTCAAGTTTTGCTGGGCATAATCTCCTAAGTGCCGCAAATACTTTATGCCTTATTATCGCAAGAAGTTTGAATGCGATAAAATGATTGCAATACTGTTCCGCATAATGAAGTACACCTCTCATGACTGCCGCCGTTCCCATAATGATAAATAGTGTTTTTATGCTCATGTCCGAAAATAGCATTACAGGTTCTCCAAGTCCTTTTAAAAGCACCTGACCTGCAAGTATCGTTAGAAAGATTGCACATAGATACCCCAGAACACCAAGCACTATCGCAAGCAGCATTATATGAAGAAGCGGTGCAACAAGACCGATAAGCTGTCCCATTATCTTAACGGCACTTCTTCTTTTTTTAACTGATTTCTCTACAGACATCTGCATCCTCCTTTCCAAACTCCTCCAATTTTCTCTGGCTCTCAAAAAGCCTGAAATATTCTCCATTATTTTTCATCAACTGCTCATGCGTACCGCTTTCTGCTATCTCTCCGTCTTTAAGCATATAAATATTATCTGATGATATTACATTAAACAGACGGTGTGATATTAAAAGCACCGTTTTTGTTTTTGCAAGCTCGTGTATCGCATCCATTATCATACCCTCACTTTCGGCATCAATATTTGAGGTAGCTTCATCAAATATATACATCTCGCTGTCATGCAAAATCGCTCTTGCAATACAAAGCCTCTGACACTGACCACCTGAAAGATTATCACCCTTTTCAGCAATCTCCATGTCAAGTCCTCCGTTCTCACTCACAAAATCCCAGAGATTTACTTTTATCAAAACCGCCTTAAGTTTCTCATCTTCTGCCCCTAAATCAGCCATGATAAGATTTTCCCTCACCGTCCCCTTAAAAAGGTAACTGTTATGTCTGACAACTGTCACATGACGCATTAGTTCACTCTCCGCTATATCTTCAATCGGAATACCACTGAGTGTGAGCTTGCCGTTAAAATTCTTGTTCTTTCCAGAAATAAGCCCTGCTATCGTACTTTTTCCGCATCCCGACTCACCGACGAGTGATACGAATGAACCCGGTGAAATATCAAACGATACATCATTTAAAATCTTTCGGTCACTGTTGTATGAAAAATTTACATCCTCAAAACTCACTGACAGATTTTTAAGCTGTTCTTTAGTAAATATGACTTTTCCTGTCTCATCTTCCTCTAAATCAAGAAGTCCGAAAATCTTGTCACTCGCCGCCATTCCGTTCATTGCAATATGAAAAAATGAACCGAGAAGTCTCAGCGGTATAAAAAATTCACTTGCCAAAAGTGTGATGCAAAGTGTCTGTTCAAGTGTTATATTTCCTTTTAAAAACTCACTTAATGCCACTATCATTCCGACTGCCGCCCCACCGTAGGCAACAATATCCATCACGCTTGTTGAATTAAGCTGCATTGTCAGAACTTTCATTGTTATCTTCCTGAACTCTGAGGCTTCCTCGTCCATCTGCTCCGCTTTCATACCGTCAGCCTGATAAATCTTAAGTGTCGTAAGTCCCTGAAGATTTTCAAGAAACGAGTCACCAAGTCCTGTGTATATTCCCCAGTATTTATTTAAAAGTTTTTTTGCAATCTTTTGAACTGCCACGATTGAGGCAGGGATTAAAGGCACACACACAAGCAGAACAACACTCGCCTTTACGCTCGCCTTTACCGCAAGCACAATAAAAAGCGTAACAGGTGCAAGAATACTGTAAAAAAGCTGCGGAAGATATTTGCCAAAATAAATTTCAAGCTGTTCGACACCCTCTGTTGAGAGCTGCACCACCTCGGAAGTCGCTATTTTTTCATTGTAGGACACACCGAGTTTTAACAGTTTTTCATAAATTTTATCCCTCAAAATACATTTCACATCAACGCTCGCTCTATATGAAGCTCTCGCCGCCATCTTATCACACAAAAAACGAACCACGAGAACCGCCGCAAACACGCAGGCACATTTAACTATGTCACCCGACGCTGCTTTTTTTGCATACAGTTTTCCAAACAGTCCCGCTATCGTAAACACCGAAACCACCTGTGCAATAAGTGCTATCCACTGCCACAGCACATTGTAGACAATATATTTTTTTGCATGGGATAATAACCTTACAAGTCTTGTTTTTATCATCTCATTCCCTGTCCCTTCATATTTATTATTGCTGTTAATTGCACAGCAATATTTTGATACTTTATCTATTTTTCCGTCAATTCCTGTGGAATTTTTTCTGTTTCTTTTTCGGTCTTAATATAAAAAATAAAATAGAGCACATGACAGAGCCATACAACGGCAAGACATATTCTTCCGACAGGCACCTTGCTCATCATTATAAAACCAAATGCCATAACAATAGTAACACTCCCCATAATGGTACATTTACTTTTTACCGTCATTGACCTTTTCTGAACAAAACTTTCAAGATGCTTTTTGTAAAGTCCGGTTGATGTAAACCAAGAATGAAGCCTTTCTGAGCTTTTTGCAAAGCAGAAAACCGTCGCCATATAAAACGGTACTGTAGGCAGTATTGGAAGTACGATTCCTATAGTGCCAAGTGCAAGGCTCAAAAATCCCAAAAGCACCCACAAAAATTTAAGCGGATTTGTTTTATTATTCATATAAATCTCCATTTCGTATTTTTGATTATTTAACAGTTCAGACATAAAAAATAATCAACAATATAATGAACTTGTCTATTTTATGCTAAATTCTCTTTTTATGGTAAATTATCCTTTAATTCCTAAACAAGATTTTTAATTATATCATCCTGCCGTAAGCACATATTTATGCCCGTCAATCTCAGTCACACCCAGCTTCACACCATATAGCTGTTCAAGCAGTTCACTTGTGATAATCTCTTCCGGATTTCCCTGTGCAAGCACATTTCCATCCTTAAGACCTATTATCGAATCGGAAAAACGGATTGCCTGATTTATCTCATGCAGTACCATAACTATCGTAATCCCAAACTCCCTGTTAAGTTTTTTAACAAGTTCGAGTATTTCAAGCTGGTATCTTATATCAAGATAAGTGGTTGGTTCATCGAGAAACAGAAGTTTTGTATTCTGTGCAAGAGCCATTGCAATCCACACACGCTGCCTTTGTCCTCCGGACAGTTTTCCAATCTCCCTCTCTCTGAACTCTAAAAGATTTGTGACCTCAAGAGCCCTGTTTATAAGCTTCTCGTCCTCATCGTCCGCACCGCCAAACATCCTATGATGCGGTGTCCTGCCCATAGAAACAAGTCTTTCAACAGTCATATCATCGGCAGCCGTATTGTACTGGTGGACAATGGAAACACGCTTAGCAAACTCTCCAAGTGACATACCACCGATATTTTTTCTCTGCAAAAAAATCCTGCCACGATCAGGCATGAGATTTTTTGTCATCAATGAAAAAAGAGTAGACTTGCCACATCCGTTCGCACCCAGAATAGTTGTAATCTTGCCCTCAGGAATTTTAAGTGAAATATTATTTAAAATCCTATTCTTTCCATATGAAAACGAAAGTTCCTTAACTTTTATCATATAATCACACTTCTTATCGTCACTCATTCAATCACCTCTTCCCTCTAAGCAGTAAAATGAAGAACGGTCCACCTATAACACTCATCACAACAGCCGCACTCACCTCATACGGACGGCATATCGTTCTTCCTATCGTGTCGGCAAGCAAAAATGTAAATGCCCCTGCAAACACCGAAAACGGCACAAGTTTCTTGTGGTCGCTTCCAACAAGTATTCTGCCTATATGCGGCACAATAAGTCCAAGAAAACTTATTGCCCCGACAACCGCCGTCGAGATGCTTGCAAGTATTACCGCTATAATAGAGATTATTATCCGCATGCGGTTTACATTTACACCAAGACTTCTCGCCGTTTTATCCTCAAGTGCAAGAAGATTGCATCTTCCTATAAACAACACAGAAAGCACAAGCCCCACGACAACATACGGAAACAATGTCGCTACATCGTCCCATGTTTTTTGAGTGATATTTCCCTCAACAATAGATGCCACACCTGTTCTGTCACCGCCTGACATGGAATTTACAACACTCGACATTCCAGTAAAGAACGCTTCTACGGCAACACCTGTAAGTATAATACGTAACGGACTTAAACCGCCTTTCCATGACAATGCATAAACGATAACAAATGCCGCTATACCGCCCAAGCAGGCGGCAACAGGTGTAAAGAAATATAGTGTCGGTGCAAATGCCGTTATACATACCGCCGAAAATCCTGCACCGCTCGATATACCTATAATTCCAGGATCAGCAAGCGGATTTTTAAGCACTGCCTGAAACAATACACCCGAAACCGCTATTGCCGCCCCCGCAAGCATTGATATTATTATTCTCGGAAAACGAAGGTCATAGATAGTCGCTACATCAGGATTATATTTTATAAAAAGACCGTCAAACAACTTTTTAAATGAAACCTTTAGACTTCCTATATTTACCGATACGAAAAATAAGGTTACAAGTAAAATTATAATCATAACAAATGATACGATTGTCCTTATACGCTTATTTCTCAGATTTTTATGGTCTTTTGAAAGTATGTCATTTTCTTTTAAATCCATTTTAACCCTCATTTCTCCATATATTTTTACTAGTGTAGTGACATGTTGCTATTCAGTCAAATGACGCACAATGAATTTTTCATTCTGCAAGGCGGAAGAATGAGCCGTAGCGGGCTACGGCGATTGA
>NZ_JAHLQE010000113.1 GCF_018918235.1 Eubacterium sp. MSJ-13 | reverse complement strand
AGCTAATAGTGTTATGAGCAAGTAGCAAAGCGGATTGCGAATATCCGCTTGACTTATCCTGACAAGGATTTTCATCAAGTATATATAGGAAAAATAGAAAAGATTTTGGTGAGGGAGTGAGAAAATCATGGCATTGATGGATATTATAAAGGCAAGACACTCAATAAGAAAATATATCGACAGGCAGATTAAAAGAGAAGATTTGGAGAAAATTCTCGAGGCTGGAAATTATGCTCCAAATGCAGGCGGCGGTCAGCGAAGCATGATGGTTGCAATACATAATAAAGAATTGGTGGCTCATATTGGAAAAATGAATATGGCACATTTTGACAGAACACATCTTGCTGGGAGTTTTGTGTCAAAAGAACAGCCGAGTACGATTGATGATCCGACTATTAAAAATGGTTTTTATGATGCACCGACTGTGGTATGTGTGTTTTGTCAGGATAATTTTATGTTTAAAACGGCAGATGCTTTCTGCATGATGGAAAACATGGTGTTACAGGCAACGGAGCTTGGAATTGCTTCATGTATTGTTTCAAGGGGTTATGAAACTTTTGACAGCGTGGAGGGAAAAAGACTTATGGAAGAATGGGAAGTTCCGTCTGGGTATGCCTGTCAGGGTTTTGTGATATTGGGTTATATAAATGGAGAGAATCCGCAGAGCAAACCGAGAAGGACAGACAGGATTAAAATTGTGGAAAAGTAAATAAAGAAGTATTGCTGATAATAGAAATGCAAAAAAGTAAACGAAAAAGTATTGAAATTACAGAGAAATAAATCGAAAACAATAGGAAAATAAAATTAGAGAAAATAATTTGAAACAGAGAAAATATTATGATATGAGGTTTAATGATAACAATACAGTACTGAGTGGAAAGTAGGGGATTTTTATGGATTTACAGACTTGTTTAAAGAAAATGGAACTTGTAGGTGTTCTTGCTTTTGCGACAGTAGACAAAAGCGGTGCACCTCAGATAAGAAATATAAGTGCGATTCATTATGAGCAGGATGCATTATATTTTTTTACGGCAAGGGGAAAGAATTTTTGTGAGGAGCTTTTAAGTGACGGCAGAGTACAGATACTTGCCTATACAAAATACAAGGAGATGATTCGTCTTTCGGGAAAAGCGTATCCTGTTGATGATGAGGGGCAGGTGAAGTGGCGTGAAAAGATTTTTGAAGAACAGCCTTATCTTGCGAATGTATATCCCGGTGATACGAAAAATATAGGCATTGTTTTTTGTATTGATAAGGCGGAAATAGAATATTTTAATCTTGGTGTTAATCCGATATTCAGGGAGACTTATAGTCTGGGAGATGTTACAATAAACCAAAAGGGATATGTCATAACTGAAAAATGTCTTGGCTGTGGTGAGTGTAGGAAAGTCTGTCCGCAGAGTTGTATAGATGAGGGTTCACCGTTTAAGATAAGACAGAATAATTGTCTTCACTGTGGCGGATGTTATGAGAAATGTCCCGCTGGAGCAATCATTAAAAAATGAGATAATTGCAAGATGAAAGAGGTTTAAAATGAATCAGAGTGAAAGACGCAGGTTTTTGATAGATGCTTTATTGAAAGAACAACAGAAATTTTCAGCATTTTCCGGAAATTCGGATGCAGATATTCCTGCTGATAAAGATGGGCAGAAAACATTACTTCGTTCTCTTATGAATATAAGGATGCCACATGAGGCTGACACTGAATTTATAAAAGTTCAGGATGAGTATCTCAGACAGGCAAACGAGGAAAAAGGTATTGTCACACTTGACGATATAGATGAGGTAAGCGAGGATATATATGTCTGGAAAGGTGATATAACAAGGCTTAAAGCTGGGGCGATTGTCAACGCTGCAAACAGCGGTATGACGGGATGTTATCAGCCATGTCATAACTGTATTGACAACTGTATTCACACTTATGCAGGAGTGCAGCTTCGATATGAATGTGCGAAGATAATGAGGAAACAGGGATATGAAGAACCGACAGGTCAGGCAAAGATAACACAGGCATACAATCTTCCGTGTGATTATGTAATCCATACGGTAGGTCCTATCGTGCAGGGCAGACTAAGTGGAAGGCATAAAAAACAGTTGGAGTCATGTTATAGAAGCTGTCTTGAGATTGCAGATAAAAATAATGTTGGATCGATTGCATTTTGTTGTATATCAACGGGTGTGTTTATGTTTCCGAATGATAAGGCTGCGGAGATTGCCGTAAAAACAGTTAAGTCCTATAAACAAGAAACGGGCAGCAGGATTAAGGTGATATTTAATGTTTTTAAAGATGAGGATGAAGAAATATATATGAAATTACTTAAAATGCCAAAGAGAAAAATAACGTTTGAATCATTTTTATGTGGTATGCCGGCAAAGGATTATGTTTATCAGGATGAGGATTATGACACACAGATAAAAAAGGCTGCGAAGCTGTTAAATGAGGCCGAGTATGTACTTATAGGTGAGGGAGCAGGATTGAGTGCTGCGGCAGGGGCAAAGTATGGCGGAAGATTTTTTGAGGAACATTTTAGTGAGTTTCAGGAAAAGTACGGTAAGGGGCGGTATATGCAGGACATGTATAGTGCCGGATTTTATCCTTATCCCGATGAGGAGAGTTATTGGGGGTACTGGTCAAAACAGGCAATGCTTGGCGGCATAGAACTTGATGTGACACCGCTTCACAGGACACTTCTTGATGGACTAGCAGACAAAAAAATATTTGTACTCAGCACGAACGCGGATGCTCAGTTTGTTAAAGCAGGCTTGCCGGAGGAGAAGATATTTTGTACGCAGGGCGATTATTTTCACATTCAATGCAGAAAAGGATGTCATAACAAAACTTATAATGCAGTGAAAATGTTTAAGCAGATGGATCAGGCAAGGAGAGATTGCAAAGTGCCGTCTTATATGGTGCCAAAGTGTCCGGTATGTGGCGGTGCAATGGATATGAATCTTCGCAAGGACAATTATTTTGTTCAAGATGAGGAGTGGTATAAGGCTGAACAGAGATTTTCAGATTTTCTTATGGAAGCGGCAGATAAAAAGCTGGTACTTTTGGAACTCGGAGTTGGATTTAATACTCCTATGATAATTAAATATCCGTTCCGCAATTTTACAAAATTAAACAAGTCAGCAAATTATATATGTATTAATTTGGATGAAGAACCTGTTCCGGCAGATATATCGGAGCGCAGTTTGATGATTACAGGGGATATTTCAACGGTATTACAGGATGTTCTTAAAAAAGAGTGAGAAAGATTGGAAGATAGAAATAAAAAAGGTAGATGTTATTATGCATCTGCCTTTTTTGATAAATGAAATAGGTGGAGTGACAATCCCACATTTCTTTAAGACCTATTATACACTGTAAATGAAAAAAGTAAATATAGTTTACACAATCCAATGTTTGTTTAGTAATTGATATGCTTTCATAAATAAAGTATAATGTCAATAAAATAAGGTGCATTTAATACTTCATAATAGCGATACAAAGAAGAATTAAATGAGCAGCAGAGCGGATTGCGAATATCCGCTTGACAGATTGGAGAGGACTCGTATGCAGAAAAAACATAAAAAAAATCTTTTGGACATTTTAAAGGATGAAAGGTCTGCGGGATATTCGGGAGGGATTTATCACAAAACGCAGATTGAACTGACATATAATTCAAATCATATGGAGGGTAGTCAGCTAACTCATGAGCAGACGAGATATATTTTTGAAACCAATACGATTGGAGTTGAAAATAAAGCCATAAATGTTGATGATATTATAGAAACAGCCAATCATTTTCGATGTATAGATATGGTGATAGACAATGCAGATATTAAATTGATGGAAAGTTTTATTAAAGAGCTGCATCTGATACTTAAAAACGGAACAAGTGATTCGAGAAAAGAATGGTTTAATGTGGGAGAATATAAAAAAATGCCTAATGAGGTAGGTGGTATGAATACTGCTTTGCCGGAGGAAGTTGAAATTAAGATGCAAAAATTGTTGGTTGAATATAATGACAAAAAAGAAAAAAAATTAGAGGATATTCTTGAATTTCATGTAAGATTTGAAAGGATTCATCCGTTTCAGGATGGCAATGGGCGTGTAGGCAGACTTGTTATGTTCAAGGAATGTCTTAAATACGATATAGTGCCGTTTATTATTGAGGATGACCTTAAGATGTTTTATTACCGGGGACTTACAGAGTGGGATAATGAAAAGGGATTTCTTACAGACACTTGTCTTACGGCACAGGATAGATATAAGGCATATCTTGATTATTTTAGGATAGAGTATTAAATTGTGTGAGACTATTTCATGTTGGTGTTTGATGGGTTAATAGAAAATGCCGACAAGTATGTAAAAATAGGTAATTGCGAAACTCGCTAAGCTCGTTTGCAATCCTAATTGAAAACAAGGAAG
>NZ_JAHLQE010000040.1 GCF_018918235.1 Eubacterium sp. MSJ-13 | reverse complement strand
CGTCGGTACTTAGCGGGCGTATTGTGCCCGCTTATGTACCGCTACGCAGTTCTCCGAGCGAGAGCGTCCATGAGGCATGATAATAATTCCCTTTCCTGCGTCCGTTAGTCACCTAATCACTCCCCAAAAACCTCATTAAGTTCCTCCGTCCCCTCAAGCACAAACCTTCCGTCTTTTATTATAGTAATTTTCTCACCATCCTCTGTATGCACAACGATATCCCCAAGTTCCGAATAAGGAATCGTTATATCAGTATGGCAGTTAAAATAGGCTTTTTCAGGCTCACTGTTTCTAAGTTTAGAAAAATCATTTTCCTTAGCGACCATCTGCTTACCATCAGGATTGTAAGTCACAAGGTCCTCCTCATGAGAAAAACAAGTATCGCCAACCGCAAAATGAGGTCCTGTCTTTTCTGCGATAAGGATAGGAAGGAGACCTGAGATATTGTATTTTAATCCCATCATATATGCCGTTGTGTTTGTGCCAATGGCAAATTCACCGATAGGAAGTGTGTCATGTCTGTAGAGGACATTCTCATGTATATACTTTTTATTATCCTCCTCGTTATCAAAGTTTTTACAGGTATAATCAGTAATACAGCCATCCTTAAATTTAAGCTCAAGCTCTTTATATTTGAGGTTGTCAAGATAAACCTCCGTTACATGGAGAACTCCCTCAGTACCTTTTAATTCAGGCGAGGTAAAGACTTCGCCGAGAGGAATATTTACATCATCAAGACAATTTTCAAAAACAGTCTGTTTTTCGGCATCAGTTTTCCTTACAAGATTTATCTTCATGTCAGTGTGATTATTGCCACGGCCTGTAACTGTCACATGAGTCCCCTTATCAAGTGCATTGATTATATTTGTCTGTATCTTCTCATATTTATCAGAATCAAGTGTGTTTACTTTTACCGTTTCCTCAAAAATTTTTCTGAAATATTTTCCGATATCAGGAACAGGAAAAGCAATAATAGTAAAACTTATCTTATCCTGTGGGATATAATTGTTTGTAAGCATACCCTTTTCTGAACGGAAAGCGATAAGCTGTTTCTGGTGCTTGTCGCTGTATTTTGGCAGGCAGTCTTTTTCAACAGGTGTAAAAGGTTTCTCGCCGAAACTTTCAATAAGGGCAGGACCGGCAAATTCTGCGGCAGCTTTTTTCATTGTCTCATAAGCAAATTTGTATTCTGAAAGCTGTCTGTCAGCAAAACCTTTATCGAATATAAGAGCGAGGTCGTTGCGGTGGTCGTACTCAAACTGTTTGTTGGCAGATGCCCCGTGGAAACCGACTTTGTACATTGAAGTACGGGAACCTATCGCAAATGAAGCTCTGTAGATAATAGGCTCAAGTCCATTTTCCCTGAACTGTAAAATTGCAGATTTTATTATACGCTCAAAGCCAAGTGGATATCTGATATTTACAGTTTTCTTGCCTGACATATCCATATTGTAGACTTTGTAGCCCTTGATGATACCCTGAGTAAAAGTGTGTGCTATCGAGTCGATCTTTTCCTGGGAAAGACTGTTTAGATATTTTGCAGTCTTTATTTCATTGTCAGTTACATACTCACCTGAGAAGTAAAGGTATCTCAGGTCTTCAAGGTTTTCATTCATTACGATATCTTTGATAAAAGACATTTTAGGATTGAGCATATCGTTAAGTCCAGCCTTGATAGTTACATCGCTGTAATCAAAGAAGTAATAGTAAAGTGCGGATTTTATCTGTTCAGGTTTGCAGTCAGGTTCTTCAAAAAGATTGTAGATCTCAATGAAAAGTTCAAATATCGTAGTAAGATTAAAAAGTCTTTCCTCAAACGCATTTGGAATGTTACTGCGAAGTTCTGCATATAAAGCACTAAGATAAAGACCTGTCTCACTGCCAAATCTTCTTACGGCATATGCAGGGTTGGTGTAACTCATTTCATATCTGTCAGGTTCGATATCTTCATAAAGCCCCTTGTTGAGATGAAAAAGTTCGGCATCAGTTAATGTTCTTAAAATACCGCTTTTTGCAAGATTATATATCTCACCTAACTGTAATGCAAAATACGAAGTTTTAATAAAATAACTGTTTAAATGTTTGTCTGAGAGAGTGACAGACTGATCCCAAAGTTCAGTGTGTATCGTACGGATACGGTTTAGGGCAAGTAAATACCGTTCTTCATAATGTTTATTTTCATCTGCAATTAATTCTATATTTGTCATATATACCTCTTTTCTGTGCTGAAATTTTTTACACTGATTTCTTTTAAAAATTTAACACTATCAAGGAAGTCCGCTGTTTCTATTGCATAGAGCAATAGGTGTTGAGTGGGACTTGCCTGTATCAGGAGGGGGCAAGCTCCTTCTGATATGATGTGGTAGCAGCTAATAGTGTTATGAGCAAGTAGCATAGCGGATTGCAAATATCCGCTTGATAAAGATAAAAATTACTTCTATTACGATTTTACCATATAAGAAATTTTAAACCAAGTACTGTTATTTGTGTAATACTGTAAAATCAAGTTTTTTGGTGCATATTATGACAGATAATGCCAGCATCAGATAAACTTTAAAACTAACTTTATGATATTCTGCACGCGTATATCACATGTATGGTAATGTGTTACTTTTTCATAAGCACTTTTAATAAATTTATGACGGAGTGCATCCTGCTCAAGATAAAAAGTAGTCTTATCAATAAGTTCGTCAGTTGATTCGTAGATTACGATATCCTCGTCAGGGTTAAAAAAATTTAAAAGCTCAGGTCTGAAATCAGTGATAAGAAAACCGCGGCAGCTCAGGATATCCCAGACACGCAGGGAGATACCTGACGAGATATTAGGTATCGTCATATTTAGGTTTATCTTACTTTCATTGAAAATAAACGGCATTTCAGTCATATAATCAACAGGATCATGCAGATTTATAAGCGGGATATCGGATGCGTCACTATTTGTAAAAAGATTTACCCTGTGTATAAAATTTTTTGAAAGCATGTTTAGATTATTTGTGCGCATTACTGATGCAGCTTTAAAACCAAGCACTGTTGTTGAAAAAAGTTTCTTTGTGGTAACAAAAGAATCATCACTTTTATTGTATTCAGTTATATCTTCAAGCATACTGCATATTTCAGGAGTAAGAAGATTTTCAAGTATATTTCCTCCGGAAACCTGTGTCTGTGCGTATATAGCACCGTCGAGATAACCGTACAGGTAATCAGGAAGTCTGTTTCGTATATCATCATAGGAATTTTTTTCATAGAGACTTCCGACAAATGAAACATCGTACTTAGTACTGTTTTTATTTAAAAGCATATTTTCATATCTTGAAACATTTGCGGCGAGTGGTAGATAAAAAATGTTTTTAACACCCATGTTCTTAAAAATAGAAAAGTTAGTGTAGTCAAATTCAAAAATGATATTCGTATCAAAAAAGACAGAATCATGGTACATTGCGAGTAAAGGTGCATCACAGTTCCAGCAGACATACAAAGTATCTGTATCATGGCATACGCGGGCTATAAGAGGAAAATAATTTATTGAAAAACAGAAGTCGAAATCGTCATTTTTTAATCTGTCAGCAAGTTTTTCACAGAATACTCCATCATTTTCATAATTTGAGATTTTTTCAGTAAAATAGCTGCATTGGCAGCCGGCGTTTTCAAAAGCACTTTCAACATCGTTTTGGTTATAAGAGCTCCAGCGGTATATCAAAATCTTCATTTTGTAATTGTGTACCTGCAAGATATATATAAGAGATGGTATTTTTGCAGGCTCCTCCTTTCTGTAATCTGTATGTCAGATATTATATATTCAAGATGATTAGCTTATTTTGGACAAAGTTTTACAACATAATAGCAAACGGCGAAAATAAATGCTATATATGTGAACAAAAAATGTAATATATATAATATTTATGGTATCATTTAATGGATATATTATATTAAGACACGGGTGGCAGGATAAGATGGAGAACTACATTATATATATAAATAATGTATTATTATATATAAAATGTTGTGTCATGTAACAGGATATTTTCTGTCGGATAACAGAATTGGAGGAAACAAAATATGAAGAAGAAAAGCAAAATAACAGTTGGGACACAGCTTATTATGACATTAGGGATAATGATGGTCATGGTTTTTATTGTAGGAGCATGTGGATATCTTATGAGAAAAAATTCTGTTGAAACTGAGACAGAACTTTATGAGAATTATGGACAGACACAGGGAGAACTTGCAATGGGATTTGCAAATTTTCAGAATGTTAAAGTACAGCTCAGAAATATATTATATGTGTATGTTGGTGAGGATGCTGATTTACAAACATCAAAACAAAAAATACAGGATGCAAAAGACACCGTAAATGAGTATATGAAAGAAGTAAAGAGTGACTTAAAAGATTCTGCGACGAAAGTTATATATGAAAAGGTTAAAACAAATATAGATACATATTTTGAGGATGCAGACAAATGTCTTGAGTATTTTGATGCAGGAAAGGTTCAGGAAGCCAGAAATTATCTTCATACCAACGGTGTAAAAAGTGCCAATGAAGCGGAGGAAAACATTGAAAAACTTATAGATGAGATTGATAAATATGCACAGAAAAAACAGGATTATGTGGCAGTGCAGAATAAGCAGGGAGATTATTTTGTGGCATTTGTTATGCTGATCGCACTCCTTAATTCTTTTGTGGCATTTAATTTTATTACAAAAACCATCCGCGATCCGCTTATCGAACTTTCAGGTGTGGCAAAGAAGGTTTCAGCAGGTGATGTTGATGTGACCATTACCCCTTCAAGGATTGATAATGAAGTTGGGGCACTGGTTGATGGGTTTAATATGATGGTTGAAAATCTCAAGAAACAGGCAGAGGTTTTAAGTCAGGTAGCAGAGGGAAATCTTACTATCTCATATCAGCCGGTATCTGAAAACGATATTGTTGGAAATGCTATAGTAAAACTTATACATGATAACAATGCAGCATTTTCAAATATAAGAAATGCAGCAGGACAGATAGGAAATGGTTCAGAGCAGATAGCATCGGCAAGTCAGACGCTTGCACAGGGCTCATCAGAGCAGGCAAGTGCGATACAGCAGATATCAGCTTCAGTTACGGATATTGCAAACAAAACAAAAGACAATGCACAAAAGGCTTCTGAGGTAAATGATATAGTAATTCGTGCAAAGAGCGATGCAGATGAAGGGAACAGATGTATGAGAGAGATGATAGTTGCAATGAAAGATATAAACGAATCATCAGAGAATATACAGAAGATAATTAAGGTTATAGATGATATAGCATTTAATACAAATATACTTGCACTTAATGCAACAGTGGAAGCTGCAAGAGCAGGAGAACAGGGAAAAGGCTTTGCAGTAGTCGCAGAGGAGGTAAGAAACCTTGCAGGCCGTTCGGCAGAGGCATCACGCCAGACCGCTGAAATGATAGAGGATTCTATTGCAAAGGTAAAGCATGGCTCAGTCCTTGTAGGTGATACGGAAAAAGCACTCGATGTAATATCTGAAATGATAGAAAAGATAACAGATTTAAGTGCCAATATCTCAAGTGCATCAAATGAGCAGGCAGCGGCAACTTCACAGATTGATGATGCTCTTACACAGGTATCACAGGTGGTACAGACAAATTCAGCCACTAGTGAGGAATGTGCATCGGCAAGTGAGGAGTTGTCAGGACAGGCGAGAGGACTTGAAAATACACTTATGAAATTTAAGTTAAAAGATGTTAATGAAGGAACAAGCAACGATTATAATTACAATACGGATATAAGGCTGGAAGATTATCATGATACAAGATATTAAAAATTTTGACCTCGAACAGATAGCAGAATCAGGTCAGTGCTTCAGATGGAGAAAACTTGATGAAGGAAAATACCTGATACCTGCTTATGACCATTATGTTACAGTGGCACAGTCAGGAGAAAGATTTGAATTTTCATGCACAAAAGAAGAGTATGAAAAAATTTGGAAACATTATTTTGATCTGGAACTTGATTATGGCAGGATAATAGAAGCAATAGATGATGATGATACATTCCTTAAAGAGGCGGCAGTTTATGGAAGCGGAATCAGGATATTAAATCAGGAATTATGGGAAATGATAATTTCTTATATAATTTCACAAAACAATAATATTCCACGCATAAAAAAAGGAATAGAAGCCGTATGTGACAGATATAAGTCTGTAATCTGCACAAAAGCTGGCAATTTTCAGACGGAAAGAGAAAATGACAAAGTCACGGAAAGTGAAGATGTGATATACGGATTTCCACATTTCTCAGATATCGAGAAAAACGGTGGAAGGGAAAGTCTTAGTGAACTTGGACTTGGCTATCGTGATGAATATATATGGCTTATGTGTCAGTACGAGCATGAAAATGCTGATTTTTTTGAGAACTTAAGAAAATGTGATTATGATGGAAGCATGAAAATGCTTATGGAACATAAAGGAATCGGCAAGAAAGTCGCAAACTGCGTAAGCCTTTTCGGACTTCATCATCTCGATGCATGTCCTATAGATGTGTGGATGAAAAAGATAATAGATGAGGAATACGGCGGCGTAAAGCCAAAGTGGATGAGTGACAGGTATGCAGGAGTTTATCAGCAGTATGCGTTTTTTTATAAGAGGAAGAAAGAAAAGTGAGTAGTGACGAAAAATATATGAAAGAGGCTATAAAGCAGGCGAAAAAGGCTGCATTGATAGATGAAGTTCCGATTGGCTGCGTTATCGTACATGACGATAAGATAATTGCGAGAGGCTACAACAAACGCAATAAGCTTCACAGTACCCTTGGCCATGCGGAGATTTCTGCTATTAAAAAAGCAAGTAAAACTCTTGGAGACTGGCGGCTTGAGGAATGTACGATGTATGTCACATTAGAGCCGTGTCCCATGTGTGCCGGTGCGATTGTGCAGGCAAGGATTCCAAAAGTCGTTATAGGTGCGATGAATCCAAAAGCAGGATGCGCAGGCAGTATCTTAAATATGTTTCAGATAAAGGAATTTAATCATCAGGTGGATTCTGTTGACGGTGTTTTACAGGAAGAGTGTCAGTTGATGATGAAGAATTTTTTTAAGGAACTGCGTGAGAGGAAAAAGAAAAACGCCTGAAAGTTTTACTGAACTGTATGAGAGGAGAAAAACGCTTGAATTTTTTTGAGATTTCGTGAGAAAAATTTCAAATTGTTTATGTGCAGGTTTGACAATGAAAAAATGCTCTGCTATAATATATCCGCTTAATTTAACACTATCAAGTAAGTCCCCAACTTCTATTGCGTAGAGCAATAAGTGGGGGTGGGGACTTGCTTGTATCAGGAGGGGTA
>NZ_JAHLQE010000162.1 GCF_018918235.1 Eubacterium sp. MSJ-13 | reverse complement strand
GTTTTGCCGGGTGCTGTGAAAAGTATAAATTTAAAAGTAGATAAGAAACTATAAACTAAAAAAGGGGGGATTGATATGCCAGAGTTAAGCAGATTTCAAGGCATTATAATAAAATTATTTTTTAATGATAGTACCCAACATCATAAGCCGCATGTGCATGCATACTATGGTGATTATGAAGCTGCTATTGCAGTAGACGGTGAACTTCTTGCAGGCTCTTTGCCATCTAAACAATATAAAATGATTTGTGGCTGGCTTGCTCTACATGAAGAAGAAGTGTATAAAGCATGGAATAAAGCAGTTCGTTCTGAACATTTTGACAAAATTGAACCTTTACACTAGGAGGGATTTTTATGTATGAAATAAACGGCATTGTATATGCAGGCAGTAATAATATTTCAAAAATAACTGCTGCCAAAATAGTAGGCAATTATATGTTACTATTAACTTTTTCATCTGGTGAAAAACGCATTTTTGATGCAACACAACTTAATGGTCCTGTATATGAACCATTAAAAGATATTAAAACTTTTGAAGATTTCAAATTATCTCATGGAGTTATCACATGGTTAAACGAGGAGATTGATTGTGCTCCTGAATATATGTACAAGAACAGTTATGCATATACAGAATTAAATATTAACAAGCAAAAAGTTTAAAGTATAAAAAAGGAACTAAAATGAAATGTTTTTTATGCAAAGGTAATGTCACTAATTCAACTACAACATATATGACTACACATAATGATTGCTATATCATCATCAAAAATGTACCTTGTCAGAAGTGCGAACAATGTGGTGAAGAATTTATCAATGGTGCTACAATGATGAAAATCGAAACTATTATTGATAAACTTAAATCTATGCTAACAGAAATTGCAGTTGTAGATTTTAAAACAGCTGCTTGATATATTGCCACCATTGGAATAATTTTGATTTCATGGAGGTGATATTAAAATACCTGTTGATTATGACATTCAGGAAGGAGTGAGCACTATGTGTAATTTAGGTCAGGGAATTGAAGACAGAGCACTTGAACAGGGCATTGAACAGGGCATTGAACAAGGCATTGAACAGGGCGAAACAATCGCAAAAATCAATATAATCTTAAATATGTATAACAACAACTTTACTATAGAGCAGATTGCTCTTGCTACCCAATACAATATTGATGAAGTCAAAAAAATCATTGCAAAAAATAAAATATGATGACTAAGTAAGATCATTACACCCTCGTAGTCCTAAATAAAAAAAATAACCGCTTCCGGCAAGAAGCGGTTACAAATATTACCTACAAAAAGTGTAGTTCATATTTAAAAAAGGCCTTTAACATTATATCATGAGCCATACTTTTTGTATAGGCTTATTTTTATACTCATTTTTAAGAAAGGAATGATATTATGGGTGAAATCAACTACAGAAAAAGAGGAAAAAACTGGGAATACCGATTTGAAGGTGCTCCTGTTGACGGGAAAAGAAAACAGATAAGCAAGGGTGGCTTTGCAACTAAAGCAGAATGTATAACAGCCGCCGAGGAAGCAAAAAGACGCTACAACACCCCTGGCAAGATATCTACACCAAAAGAAATCAGTATTTCCGACTATCTTGATTACTGGTTTGACACATATTGTGTTATGAATACTGCATATAATACCCAGTTAAGTTATGCCGGGATTATTAAAAATCATTTAAAACCACAATTTGGTATTTACAAACTTAATGCCTTATCTACTGCTGCCATACAGGAATACATATATGATCTGAAAAAATCCGGTCTTTCCAAGCATACTATTAAAGGTATTATTTCCGTCCTCTCCGGATCATACGAATATGCTATTGAACCATTGCACTATGTAGACACAAATCCTTGTGACAGAGTAAAATATCCAAAGTCTGAACGCAAATCTGATAAAGGACATTATTACATTAAACCTGACACTTTCAAAAATATAATTGAACTTTTTCAGGATAAAGATTATTTTAGGATTCCGATCATAATCGGATACCGCTGTGGTCTTCGTATCAGCGAAGTCTTCGGCATGACCTGGAATGATATTGATTTTCAAAGCAATACTATCACTATCAAACGACAGATTGTAAAGCGAAACTATGGAACTGAGGTAAGAAAAGTTATCGAAAAGAAAAATAAGAAAGAAGAAAAATCAAGATGGTATTTTGCAGAACTAAAAACCCCTGCAGCTTTCCGGACAATATCTGTCGATACAGATACTATGAATATACTTAAAAAGTATCATCGCAAACAGCTTGAAAACAGCCTTGAATACGGTGAATATTATACGGAGCATTATCTTCAGGAAGAAAAAGACGAAAAGGGTAATACTATCCAGAGAATAATTCCTGTTCAAAGATGTATTCCATGTACACTTCCACAGGCAGATGTTGTATTTCGCCGAGAAAACGGTGAATATATCAGCACTGATTCATTTAAATATGCTTCCAGAGTAATTCATAATAAGATCAATGAACCATTTGATTTCCATTCTCTCCGTCACACTCATGCTACTATGCTTGCAGAAGCCGGGGCAAATCCCGAAGCGGTCAGAAAGCGTCTGGGACATGCTGACATAAAAATCACATTACAGTACTATACACATGTAACTGAAAAACTTGAAGCTGATATGATGGAAAAAATAGAAAGATTTGTCCACGCTTAAAATTTTCGTGGACAAATCGTGGACAAATCACTTGTTTTTAACTTTGCAAGCTCCTATAAACCCTTATTTTTCAAGGAAAGTTTTATAATTGTTTCACAATGCACCGTCCCCGGAAACATATCCACATTACTAACTCTCTCCACATGATACCCAAATGTCTCAAACGTAGCAAGATCCTGCGACAAGCTCGTCGGTTTGCACGAAATATAAACTATATTCTCCACCCCATAATCAATTATCTTTCTTATCGCCTTAGGATGTATCCCCTCTCTAGGCGGATCAAGTATTATATAATCAGGTTTCTCGTCTATCTCATCTATCACCTTAAGCACATCCCCTGCGATAAATTCACAGTTATCAAGACCATTTATCGCAGCATTTTCTTTTGCCGCTTCAACTGCTTCTTCCACTATCTCAACACCTATAACTTTCTTCGCAACAGGTGCTATTATCTGTGCTATTGTTCCGGTTCCGCTGTAAAGGTCAAATACGACTTTATCCTTAAATCCTCCATTTGTCTCTACCTCAAGATTTTCCCTATCTTCTGCAATTTCAATATCTTTTTTATTTTCAACACTAGGCGTTCTGTTTTCTATCTTTTCAGAATTCATGTTATCAATACCTAAATTACTGGCATCCATTTGAACACTAACGCTGTTTTTATCATCTGCTGCCACCTCTCCCCCAAGCACATAATCCCTTGCTCTTGTGTAAAGCACTTCTGCTCCTTTTGTGTTTGTCTGGAAAAATGAAAACGGTGATATTTTAAACTGAAGTCCTAATATTTTTTCGGTAAACCAGTCTTTTCCGCTGATGATACGCATCTCATCACTTTTTACCACATCTCCGAGTCCATCGTTTATGATATGGATAAACCCTGTTAATTTTCCGTTGTAGTCAAGTCCATTTAATTTTTCTGATACTTCACTGACATACTCAGATATATCCTGCTGTGATGATGTGACAAGTGCAACAAGGAGTTCTCCTGTTGATACTGCCCTTCTTACAAGAAGGTGTCTGAGAACGCCCTGATGTGTGTTCTTATTATAATGCGGTATCTGTTTTTCCCTGAAATATTCTACTATGCAGTCTATTACTTTTGAGTAATCATCATCTACTATCTGACAGCCTGAGGCATTTACTATGTCATGGACACTGCCTTTTTTATGAAGACCAAGTGTAAGCGGTCCTCCCTTATATTCATCACCGAATGAAAATTCCATCTTGTTTCTGTAGCCTTTAATGTCGGGACTTGGCAGTATTCCGTCATATATATAATCTTTTTTTATACCCAAAGATGAGTCGAGTATCTTATATACATTGTCTATTATCTCAAGCACTTGATTTTTCTTGAGTTCAAGCTGTTTTTCATATGGTAATGTCTGGTAACTGCATCCGCCGCATTTTCCGAACTGGCTGCACATTGGTTCTGCTGTCTCAAGCGGTGATTTTTCTATTATTTCCAAAAGTATTCCCTGACTTTTGTCTTTTCTGACTTTTTTTGCCCTGAATCTTATTTTCTGTCCAGGCAGTGCACCTTTTACAAGTGTAAGTGTTTTTTGTTCATTTCCGTTTTCGTCTGTGTCTATTACTTCAACATATGCCTTGTTTGGAAATTCAACTTTCTTTACAATGCCTTCATATATATTTCCTTTTTTCATGTAAATATATCTGCCTTTCTTAGTCCTAATTACGTTTTGTCATCTCATGCACAAAAGAATACACTTTTTCTGACCACTGCCATACATCCAACTTATCATGACTTAAACAACATACTCTGTCTACCAGACATTCCGGCATAAATTCCATTATTTGTTCTTTGTATTCAAATGGAACAACAATCATATACACATAATCAGCCAGCTTAACCTCATCTTTTACCTTAATTGGTAAAAAACCATCGTGTATAGCCTGCGGATGCTTATCTAAATCATCATACTTAAAATAAAAACGTACTCCCGGTGTAAAGCCTGCACTCATCTCATCCGATGACGGGCTTCTTCCCAGTTTTCTCTCCATTACCAGTCTGTCCCCAGCCTGACAGTTCCCCCACGAAAACATTACATAATGAAAAAAATCTGTCGGATCATTTGCTGCATTTCTGTCTTCTTTCTGTAAAACAGTATCTGGAAGTTTCCTTGCATTTACAGCAGATAGTAAAGAACCACACTTCAAAATGGAAATTGCATTTTCTAAAGGTGCCGTATGGCACACCAAATCTGCCATACAACCTCCCCTTGTTTTACATGCCGTACATTCTCTTATAATTTCAGGTCTGCGTACATTCTTATATTTGTCCGGATTTAACATTTCTTTCTGAACATACTGTAAAATATCGTCCCTGTCAGCTTCTATTTCACATTGTCTTCCATTAATTTTCTCATAATTCACAAAGTCAATAATGTCTTTCATTTCATTATCACTTACATTAGGATAATCCGACAAAGCTTTGTATAAAACACCATCCCATAATTCTGTGAACTCATGATTTCCTATATTTATCTTCATATTGTTATCACCTGCCTCGCAATATGTTCTACTTTAATACATAATACACAACTACCTGTCTGTCCCATGCCAGCACCACATACTGTACACACTTTATATGTTTTTGCTGGCTGTGCTTCCAGTGTTTATTTATCTAGCACAACACATTAACTTTATTAACCGTAATCCTTACTTTGTTCTCACATTTCCAAGTATCGTAAGCTGCTTTGCACACTCACTTATACAGGCAAGTGCATTCCGCACGCCCGGATCATTTAAGTTTCCCTCAATGTCGACAAAGAACTGGTACTCCCAGTTTCTGTTTTCTATCGGTCTTGACTCTATCTTTGTGAGATTTAAGTCATTGTAATAGAAGTTTGAGAGCATATTGTAAAGTGCTCCTGCC
The DNA here is from genome assembly GCF_018918235.1 of Eubacterium sp. MSJ-13. Classification (GTDB taxonomy): domain Bacteria; phylum Bacillota; class Clostridia; order Lachnospirales; family Lachnospiraceae; genus Butyribacter. Next base: position 13,544 of record NZ_JAHLQE010000162.1, on the reverse strand, counting down.
TGGTGCTTTATTTCAAATGAAAGACTTATTTTATTTGCATTTGAAAGAAATACTTTCTGGTTTGTGACGATGATAAATCTTGTATAGTTGCTGCTTTCAAAGTTGATACTCTCTTTAAGTACATCAAGCCCGAAGATTTTTGCTGCTCTTGTGCTTGCTATCGCACCCTGAGATATATCATCTTCCTCGGCTACTTTTTTTGCTGCACTTGATGTGCTCATATATGATTCACTTTCCATGCCATGTTCCGTTATGAATTTTGAGCACTGCATGATTCCCTGTGGATGCGAATAAACCTTTTTTATATCTGATATCTTTGCTCCCGGTTTGCCAAGAAGTGCCTGTTCTACTTTTACGACATGCTCTGCCACTATTGTTATATCGTAGTCGAGAAGCAGGTCATATGTGTCGTTTATTCCACCTGTTGAAGTATTTTCTATAGGTATAACTCCGTATTTAGCTTCACCGTTTGCTACAGTTTCAAGCACTTCCTTAAAAGAAAGCCTGTTCATGGAGGTTATATCTGTTCCAAATACTTCCTCCATTGCCTGTTCAGTATATGCCCCGTGTTCCCCGAAACATACGATTCTTGTATCGCTGTCAACATCGAGCTTGTCCACCTGTTTAAATGGCAGAAGCTCATTTGTCTCACTTCCAAGAACTTTATACTGATATTTCCTGCTTATTGACATTATCTGCCTAAAGAGATCTTCTATTCCTGTCTTGTTAAATTCATCAGTTGTAAGTTCTCTGAGAGCCTTTATCTTTTCTTCTTCTCTTACGGGGTCAAAGACTTTTTTTCCCGTACTTCTTTTATATGCCGCAACATCTGTTGCAACTTTCATTCTTTCTTCAAAGAGCTTTGCTATCTCCTTATCGATTTTGTCAATCTTTTCCCTGCTTTCTTTTAAGTCAACAACCATAAATCTATTTTCCCTTCAGTTCTTTATCTCTAATTTCTAAGAAATGCCTCATAGCATTTCTTTGCTTCGTAAACATCTGCTTTACTTGCGATTTCCCAAGGTGCGTGCATATTTAATATAGCTACGCCACAGTCGATAACTTCCATTCCGTAAAGTGACATGATATAAGCGATAGTTCCGCCGCCACCCACATCTACTTTTCCAAGTTCTGCCATCTGGTAGTGTACATTATTGTCATCCATTATCTTTCTGAGTTTTGCTATATATTCTGCGTTTGCATCGTTTGAGCCCGATTTTCCACGGCTTCCAGTGAATTTGCTAAATACAACTCCTCGTCCGCAGTATGATGCATTTTTCTTTTCAAACGCATCTGCAAAAAGAGGATCATATCCTGCATTTACATCAGATGAGAGCATCTTGCTGTTTGCAAGGCATCTTCTGAGTTTAATGTCATTATAATCACCCTGAAGGCTTATAAGTTCTGCAACAACATTCTCAAAGAATTTTGACTGCATTCCCGTTGCTCCGACACTTCCAATCTCTTCCTTGTCTACTAAAAGACAGCAGGCTGTCTTCTCAAGCTCTGCCTCAGTTCCAAGCATTGCTGCAAGTGATGTGTAAGCACATACTCTGTCATCCTGACCGTAAGACATTATCATACTTCTGTCAAATCCGAGTTCTCTTGCTTTTCCTGCCGGTACGACCTCAAGTTCAGATGACATAAAGTCTTCCTCTTCCATTCCGTATTTTTCTTTTAATATCGCAAGTACTCCTTTTGATACGGCTTCTTTTTCCTCATTGTTAAGTGGCATGCTTCCTACTAAAACATCAAGTTTTTCACCCTCGATAACCTTTGCAGCTTTCTTTTCCATCTGGCTTCCTGCAAGATGTATAAGAAGGTCGCTCACGCAAAATACGGGATCATCATCATTTTCTCCTATATTTACCTCGACAACACTTCCATCTTTCTTTGCGATGACACCATGTATGGCAAGTGGTATTGTAACCCACTGGTATTTCTTGATGCCTCCGTAATAATGTGTATCGAGATATGCAAGGTCACTGTCCTCGTACAGTGGATTCTGTTTTATATCCATTCTAGGTGAGTCGATATGCGCCCCTAATATATTCATTCCGCTCTCAAGCGGCTCTTTTCCTATCTGGAACATCGCAACCGTCTTGTTCATGCACACTGAATATACTTTATCTCCACATTTAAGCTTTTCGCCCGATTTAAGATAAACATCAAGATTTCTGTAACCTGCACTCTCAGCCTGTGCGATTATCTGTTTTACACATTCCCTTTCTGTCTTTCCTGCCGACAGAAAATCTCTATATTCTTTACAAAGTATTTCTAACTCTTTTTTGTTGTTTTCATCATATGATTTCCAAGCATTTTTTCTTTCCATAATAAATAAACCTCCATTCTTGCACAGCTTTCTGTGCAAAACATGAAAAAATAAACAGATATTTTTTTCATGCCATACGCACTTTATATTTTATATCCTGAACACCAATAATGCAAGTATTACTGCAATAAATCCCTGTCGTATCTTTGCTGTAACATACTTTTTTATCGAAAGGTCTGTTCCTGACAATACGCTGTATGTCTGTGCAACACTTGATATTCCCCCAAAAGCACAAAACCAGACTGTCAAAAGAATCTTTACATCCACTCCCCAAAAACTAATATCTGGTAAAATATTATTCTCCGCAAGCTGCATTGCCCCTGTGCTTACCTCAAATACCCCTGCCATCACACAACCGATAACGCTATATTTTTCAGGAATCATATATTCTATTATGCTCGTTATTATTGAAAATAATATTATGTACCCTCCAATTTTTAATATTGTTTCACACGAATCAGCAATACTTTCATCTACGGCATCCATCACCGGATAATTTTTATTTTCTTCCAATTTTTTATCTTCTATATTATTTTTATTTCCGATATTCTTACCCTGAGCCTTTTTTCCTAATTTCACTGTTCTGTAAATAAAAGCATTTATAATGGCCGAAATCACTACGATCACAAATATCAGAACCGGATTTTTAACCCCAAGACATTTTACACCGATAAACTCGATCAGAAACATAGGACTAAGATTATTACAAAAAGTTATAAGATACTGTGACTCTTTTTTTTCAAGCTCACCATTTTTATAAAGCTGTGACACTGATTTTGCTCCTATAGGACAGCCTGCAAGAAATCCTATGAGCACAGGATAACTTCCCTCTTCCCTGACACCGAACAGTACGCTGAAAACCGGTTTTAAAAACCGGTTTATGTACTTTGTTACTTTTAATTTAATAAGAATATTCGATAATATCATAAAAGGGAACAATGATGGTACTATTGCTATAAACCACAGCAATAATCCTTCTTTTGCTCCCTCGCTGACTACAGTAGGCATTATAGTAAACAAAAATACAGTCACAACTATCAGAAATATAAAAATTTTTCTCTTCATGATACCCTTGTTATAAATGTTTTTGTATCATATTTATGTAATCCTGCTGTACTTTATTACTGCTTTTCAATCCTCCATATTAAGATATACTTCTTCCTTAGTATGAAAACCACTGTCAATTATAATTTTATCAATATTATTTTTTGTCACCATAACAGGTTTCAATGAATAATACGGAACTTCATTCTCTCCATCACTTATTGTTTTTGAAGCGATATATTTATTGTCTTTTTTTAATTTCTTCTGTTCATTTTCAGATTTTGACAAATCAATATATTTTTGTCCTCTAGCCATTTTAACAGCAAAATAAGCTGCTGCCTTCGCAAGATCTTCAACTCTCTTAAATTCCGTCATATTCTGTGTATTCTCCACAATACGCTGACATGCCAGCAGATCTGCATCCTGACCTATAAGTGCTACTTTCCCTGCAAGCCTGTTTTCTGAAAGTACCCTTGAAACTTCACTTGCCATATCATCATTTGAACACATTATCCCGTCTACATCAGGATATTTCTTTAATGCTTCTTCTGCATATTCTCCGGCAATTTTTGCAGACCATCCTGTACAGTATTGTGAATATACTACATCTATCCCTGCTTTCTTTATATCCTTATTAAAGGCATTTTCTATCTGCGCCACATTACTGTCCGTCTTTGGTCCGTTTATTGCAAAAATCTTTCCTCCTTTAGGAAGTGCCTGTTTCATTGCCGTTGCCATATCTTTTCCAATCATTCCGTTATCAAAAGATATGTAAAGATCTGTTCCTGCATTTTTAATCAGACGATCATACGATATAACATTTATTCCCTCATCCTTTGCCTTTTTTACAATATCCGAAACCTTCTCACAATCAACTGCAATTACAACAATAACATCTACTTTTTTGGATATAAGATATTTAATCTGCGATATCTGTTCATTTACATCTCCATTTGCATTCTGAACATTTACCTTTGCTCCAAGTTCTTTTGCCGTTGTTACAAATGCATCCCTATCTCTCAGCCATCTTTCAATAACAAATGAATCAAAACAAAGTCCGATACTTATATCCTTCTTTTTATCATTTACCTTTTTAGTTGTCGTGTTATAACTGCACCCTGACATTATAGAAACTATCAATAGTGCCACGGAAACTATTATTGCTGCTCTCTTTTTATATTTATCTTTGTACCTAATATTTTTTCCCATACTTTTTCTCCATTATCCCCTGTATTCACTAGGTGTAACATTTTCTTTCTTCTTAAATATCCTGCTGAAATAATTCGGATCGCTATAACCGCACATCGCACATACCTCTTTTATACTATATGTGTTATCCTCCAGCAGTTCCTTAGCATAGTCTATTCTTTTTTTAGTCAGATAATCAATAAAATTCACTCCAGCCTCTTCCTTAAAAAGCTTACTAAAATAATACGGGCTGATATTTACGACCTTCGATACATCATCTAGTGAAATATTTTTAGTATAATTTTCATCTATATATTCCATAGCTTTTGATATCACAGTTTCTGAACATTCCTCATGTTTTGACGAAATATTCTCACAAACTATACTTATCTTTTCTATAAACCACTGACAGAGAGAATCATAATCCTTCATTGCAATTACATTCGACAGATAGTCCTTTCTGTACCTAAATCCATAATCAAGTCCCCCCGCATTTACTCCAATCGTTTCCGCACGCATTACGAGTTCAAGAACTTTTAATTTTATATCATCATCATACTGTCCAAATTTATCACATAACATATCAAAAAATATTTTTGTTTGTTGTTTTGCCTGGACTGTATCTCCCTGTTCTATGTATGCAAACATCTTTTTTTCAATATCTATCGGATAATCTTCTTCTATCTTTCCCGCAACCGGCAGATCATCTATATGCGCCACATGCGACTCTCCTTCTTCAAGACAGCGTATTGCTTCGACATATGATTCCTTAACCTTATCCAACTCCATCATATGTCCTATGCCTGCCATAAATTTAGCATCAACACTCTCTTCGAGAGTATATACCAGATTTCTCGTTCTCTCTATGATTGAAATTCGTTCATCATAATCCACACTTCCCTTATTGCTAAAAACTACAATAGCTATTTTATTTGACATCATCGAACCAATGATGCAATTAAATGAATCTGATATTTTCTGTCTTATCTGATCATACTCTTTTTGTAATCTCATCCCTGTACCAACAGGATTTGTCAGAATACCATTTTTATAATCCTCACCAAACTGCAAAAGTATTATATAAGCATATTCTTCCTCAATATTCATTATTTCCTTATAATATTCATTCTCACTCCTGCTGCCATTTTGCAATAAAAGATTACTTACAAAACCATTTTCTATGATCGGTATAACAGTTTCAAGCTTTTCTCTTATCCTTATATTATCTATTTTATTTTTTCTTTTTTCCTCAACACTTTTAATCGCTCTTGTCAAAACATCTATTATCGTTGCCTTAGATACAGGCTTAGATATAAAATCAAAAACACCTATATTGATTGCCTCCTTAGCATAATCAAATTTGTTATAGGCTGTTATTACTATAAACTGAATGTTTTTATTTTTCTCCCTTATCTTTTGCATCGCCTCAATGCCATTAAGCCCAGGCATATGTATATCCATCAGAGCAATATCAGGCTTCTCTTCCTCAGCTATCTCAACTGCAACCCTTCCGGTTTTAGCCGTAAACACCTCACATTCATCACCAAAATTTGTGGCAATTATAGTCTTCATTGAATTAAGCATAAGCCCCTCATCATCTGCAATCAAAATTCTTATCAAAACAACTCTTCCTCCTTTGGTATAATAATAGTTGCCGTGGTTCCACACATAGCACCATCACTATCTATCTTAAATAAATTTTCCTTTTTATAATATAACTCAAGTCTTTTATTTACATTTCCAAGACCAATACCTGTTGATTCACTATCGCTCTGCTCTTCATTTTTGATATTCTCCATTATCTCATTTACCTTTTCTTTTTCCATTCCCTCCCCGTTATCCTGAACCTGTATTACTATATTTTCGCCATCATCTACAATATATAATGCAATTCTCTTTTCGCCTTCGTTGTTCCTGACACCATGGTTTAACGCATTTTCCACGATAGGCTGCAATATCATGCTAGGTATCCTTATTCCAATATCCTCTATGCCAATATGTTTCTCATAATGTATTTCTCCATCATACCTTACATTTATTATATAGATATAATTATCTACAACTTCAATTTCCTCTCCAAGTGTAGCATCATCCTGCATCTTTTTTACATTATATCTGAAAAAATCTGCCATTTTCTGCACAAATACACTTGTCCTCTCAGCATCCTCAAGCATAGCAAGCTGTGCCCCAGCATTAAGACAATTGAACAAAAAATGTGGATTTATCTGTGCCTGAAGATATTTAAGTCTTGCATCCTTTAAATGATTTTCCATTAAAAGCTGCTGTTCCTTTAATTTTCTCTCTTCCTCCATTCTTTTTTTTACCTGCTCAACATAATGCCTAAGACTTCTGACCATAGCATTAAAAGCATTAGTTACAACTCCAACCTCATCTGTCAGCCCGGAATCACTAAGTTCTATATCTAAATCACCATTTTTTATCTCATCTGCTGTCCGTGCAAGTGTTACCAACGGATTTATTATATTTCTGACAAAGAGCAACAGTATTATCATTGATAAAATACATATCAAAATAATAATGATGACACTAACTAATTCAGATAGCTTTAATGAGCCTAAAAGTACTAAATAATTATCTGAGTTTTCCTTAAACTGGCTGTTATTCAACACTGAAATATATTCATTTATATAATTATATATTTCGGTGCTTTTTTCATAATATTCCTTATACTTTTCAACATTTCGTCCTCTCTTCTCCTGAATTGTCATCTCCGACAGTTCAAGATATGTCTCCGACATTCCTCTTATATTTTTTTGAAGCATAAAAATCTCATCGTCCGTATTTTTATCATTCAAATCATCTAACAGCTTTCTATATTCATCTTCATAACGATAATAATTTTCCAATGATTCTGCATTACGTGTATTTAAATATCCATATAAACTATTTTGGATGCTCTGTATCGAAGATGACAATATTCCTGTCGTAACATTTGATGAATATACATTATTTATACTTTTTAAAGATATATTTGTAAAATAAAAGACTGTTGCTATTACCACAAACACAATAATAACAACAAAAGTATAAATTGATATAAGTTTTGTTTTTATTGAACCTGAATAGATTCCTTTTATCAATTTTTTCATATTTCTAAACATATCTGTCTCCTAATTTTTCTGTGTATTGTCAATACTTCCCCTTTTTTCATAATCAGAAATGTTCTTTTTTGATATCACATTCATGTCAACGCTTATATAATCACTTACATGACCTGAATCTATATAATCACTAAGTGCCTGAACACTGTTTTCTCCAAGCTGTTTTTCATCAAGTTCTATCGTCTTTGAAACTATACCCTTTTTTATCGCTTTTAATGTAGAAGTAGACGAGTAGTAATTTACAATCTTCACCCTTCCTACTTTGTTATAATCAATAGCAGCCTGACAGACACATTCTGATGCTGTCTCACTTAAACTCACAACTATATCAGGAAGCTTTGCTTTGTTTAAAAACAAATTCCGTATGCCCTCTTCAATATCAAAAGCAGCTTTATCTTCAATATAATAAGGTTCTACACTTATATTTATCCGTGAACCTATGCCCTGTAACAATGCACTTTTTATCTGTGCGAAAATTATATCGTTTTTTGCAGTATTTTTCTCTGTCAATATGTATACCCTTCTTGTCCTTTTATCCATAAGACTGCTTATTTCTTTAGCATATACCTGTCCCATCTGATATGTATTTATCCCTATAAACGAAACCCTTTTCGTATCAGGTGCATCATTTATTACCGTTACAACAGGTATTCCAAATTTTGCAGCTTTATTTATCAGGCTTTCTATTTCTTTACTTCCATCAGGCTCAATGATAATTCCATCGACCTTAGCTGCCATACATATCTTCATATAATCGCTTATCGTATAACCATTAGAAAGATTTTCACCTATCTTCTCAATAAAAATCCCTTTCTTATCTGCATATTCCTTTGCACTTTCATATACACTGTTCCAAAATTCACCAGAATAATCCTGTGCTATCATGGCAAAATGTCTACTGTATTCAGTAATATTACCCTTATCTGATTTTTTTACAACACCTCTTTGTACAGTCCAGATATATCCAAATCCAAGCACAAATATCAACACGATTACAGTTGATAATACCATGATAGAACTTATCTTTTTCTTAAAATATTTTTTATTCTCTTTATTATCGTCAACTTTTTTCAATTTTAATTCCTCAATTTTTATCTGTTATAATCTCAGTGTACTATCACCTAAAAACAGACACCTTTCAAATATTGATGTTACTATAATCTACCTAAAAAAACAAGGAGACTTTCAAAACCGAAAGTCTCCCTGCCAGTTACTTTGTTATATACCTCTAAATAGATTCTATTACTTCTCATTACTATCTGTTTTTTCTGTGCACTCTATGTTTTCATCTGTCTGAGATTTTGCCTTTTTCATAAGCTTTGTAGCATACACAATCACGCCGACTGCACCTGATGCAAGAATAACCGTGAAGATGATGGCAACCGGCCATGACATTGTGTCATCTCCATGAATCCTGTTATTTAAAATTCCAAATGCCATATATCCTATATATGCTGCAACGAGATAATATATTATCGATCTTGTGTTTATATTATTGCCTGTCATATCTTCTTCACTCCTATTCTGTCAATTGTATACCTGCATCATATAAAACAGATATCAGTTTTTATCATGCCTTTGTCATATTTTTATTGTTAAACTTGATATCAAAGATAACTGCTATCAAAAGAACTGCTCCTTTTACTACATACTGCCAGTTTGAGTTAAGTCCTATGATAGACATACCCTGATTGATAACACCGAGAAGTATAGCACCGATAACTGCTCCGCCTACTGTTCCTGAACCACCATATGCAGATGCACCACCGATGAAACATGCACCGATTGCATCCATCTCGTATGAGTTACCTGAATCACCGTTTACTGAACCTACTCTTGCTGCACAGAGCAGACCACAAAGACCTGCAAGTATAGCAACCTGAACATATGCTATAAAGAATACCCTGTTTGTATCAATACCTGAAAGTTTAGTAGCTTTCTCATTTCCACCGATTGCATAGAAATGACGACCAAGTGCTGTCTTACTTGTAATAAATGCATATAAGATTACTACTGCGAGAAGCCAGAGAAGCATTACTGGAATACCTTTATACTGTGACAATTTATAACAGTAAAGCAATACACATACACTTATAACAGCCATCTTTATATATGTACCTGAAGCACTCTCCACATGATATCCCTTTTTCTGTTTTTTCTGTCTTCCGATAACCGTATATGCAACATATGCGATAACTACGATAACACCAACTATGATTGCTGAATATTTCTGACCATCATCAAGTCCTGGTACATTTATATATGATGTAAATACATTAAGAAATGATTTGTTCTGGATAGATATCGTCTTGCTGTCAAGAACTACACGACCAAGACCTCTGAATACGAACATACCGGCAAGTGTTGTGATAAATGGTGGGATTCTTGAATAACCAATCCAATAACCCTGCCATACACCTATGATTGCTGCAACTACAAGACCAAGAAGTATTACTCCTATCGCTGGAATAGATGTTGTCGATAAAAGTTTTGCTGCAATTGCACCAACAAGACATACGACCGAACCGACAGATAAGTCGATGTTACCACCTGTCAATATACAAAGCAACATACCACAGGCAAGTATAACAACATATGCATTCTGCAAAAGCAGATTTGATAAGTTCTGGGCATATATCATTTTTCCGCCCGTCATTTGATTAAATAATACGAATACGATCAACAGTACAAGTACCATCGTATATTTCACAAGAAAATCTTTTACTTTAGCGTTCATCTTTTTCTCCTTTCCATGGGTGCCAAGCCTATATGCCTGATCATATTATTTCTGACCATCTTTTAAAATGTTTGACATAATAAGTTCCTGAGTAGCCTCTGATGCCTCAAGCTCACCTACTATTTTTCCTTCATTCATTACATAAATCCTGTCACACATTCCTAAAAGTTCCGGCATTTCTGATGAAATCATTATCACGCTCTTTCCCATCTCAACAAGCTTATTCATAATTCCATATATCTCATATTTCGCACCGACATCAATACCTCTTGTCGGTTCATCAAGAATAAGCACCTCAGGATCAGCAAACATCCATTTAGATAAGAGAACTTTCTGCTGGTTTCCACCTGACAGGTTACCTACAGCCTGCTCTATAGTCGGACATTTTGTGCGCATCTTCTGTCTGTAATCCTCAGCTACCCTGCGTTCTTCATCCATATCTACAATTCCATGTCTGCAAATCTTTTCGAGTTTCGCCATAGTCGTATTTTCTCTTATCGTCTGACTAAGCACAAGCCCGTTCTCTTTTCTATCCTCAGTAACATAAGCAAGCCCTGCTGCAATCGCTGCTTTCTCATTTTTCAAGTGTACTTCTTTTCCACCTATAAACAGATGACCTGTTATGTTCTTTCCGTAACTCTTTCCAAATATACTTCTTGCAAGTTCTGTTCGACCTGCACCCTGAAGTCCTGCAAAACCAACTATCTCACCCTTATGTACATTGAAAGATACATTCTTATCAACAATCTTTCCATCAAATGTAGGATGATAAACCGTCCAATCTTTTACCTCAAGTCCTATTTCTTTTGAAATGTTATGTTCTCTTTCAGGGAAACGGTCTGTCATCTCACGTCCAACCATACCTTTTATGATTCGTCCTTCATCGATATTATGGTCTGGATTCTCCATCGTCTCAATCGTCGAACCATCTCTTATAACTGTAATCCTGTCAGCTACATAAGCAATCTCATTTAATTTGTGTGAAATGATAATTGAAGTAAGCCCTTTTTTCTTAAATTCAAGCAGCAGGTCAAGTAACATCTGTGTGTCTTCCTCATTTAATGATGATGTAGGCTCGTCAAGAATAAGCAGTTTTACATCTTTTGACAACGCCTTTGCAATTTCAACAAGCTGCTGTTTACCTGTTCCAATATCTTTAATGAGAGTCTGAGCAGATTCTTTAAGACCAACCTGAGCCATATGCTTCTCAGCCTCCGAATATGTCTCGTCCCAGTTTATTCCAAATTTACCCTTTTTTTCATTTCCAAGAAACATATTTTCACCTATGCTCAGCATAGGGATAAGTGCAAGTTCCTGGTGAATAATTACAATACCTTTTGCCTCACTGTCGTGAAGAGTATTAAATTTACAAACTTCCCCGTTATATATGATATCTCCTTCATAACTTCCATATGGGTGAATACCACTTAAAACTTTCATCAGGGTAGATTTGCCAGCTCCGTTTTCTCCGCAAAGTGCATGAATCTCGCCTCGCTTAACAGCCAGATTAACATTGTTTAATGCCTTTACACCAGGAAATTCCTTCACGATGTTTTTCATTTCGAGAATATAATCAGCCAAATCAAAACCCTCCTTTTCTTTTTAAAGGGACTCACCGGGTTACGGGAGCCCCTCATTTTTACTTATATCATTATTTTTATTTACTATATAACACTACTCGATTGCCTGAAGATATCCGTCTGAGCCTTCTTTATAGTATCCTGTGTCAACAAGTTTTTCTTTATAGTTATCTTTTGTGATAACCTCAGGTGTAAGAAGATATGATGGAATCTTTCCTGTACCATTGTCATACGAATCTGTATCATATGAACATTCGCAGTCAAATTTCTTTGTAAGTGACTCATCAGGAGTTTCTCCATTAAGAACTGATTTTACAAGTTCAAGTGTAACTACTGCCTCATTTGCAACAGCTTTGTAAACTGTCATAGCCTGTTTACCGTCAAGAATGTTCTTAAGGTTTGCAACATCACCATCCTGTCCTGTGATAAGCGGTGTATTCTTTCCGGCATAGTCAGACTCGATTGCCTGTGTAACACCAAGTGCAGTTGAATCATTTGAGCAAAGTGCTATGTCAAGCTGGTTCTTTCCATCTGCATAATAAGATGAGAGAATGTTCTGCATACGATTAAGAGCTTCATCTGTGCTCCACTGAGGTGTCGCTACTGACTCAAAATCCTGCTGTTTTGAAACAATCTTAATCGTTCCGTTATCAATGTACTTCTTCAATGTGTCCATTGCTCCATTATAGAAGAATGTAGCATTGTTGTCTGCCGGATCACCTGCTGTAATCTCCATGTTGTATTTCTTCTTTGAACCGTCAAGTTTCAATGTATCAACTATGTATTGTCCCTGTAACTGACCTACTTTGTAGTTATCAAATGATACATAATATGAAATTGCATCTGTATTCATAATAAGTCGGTCATAAGAAATAACTGGAATATTCTGGTCTTTTGCATCCGCAAGTACTGTTGATAATGTATCACCATCAATAGCACCAACTACAAGGATATCTACATTGTCTGAAATCATATTCTGAATGTCATTTACCTGCTGGTCTGTATCATTGTCTGAATATGTGATCTCAACATCATATCCTTCCTTTTTAAACTGTTCCTCAAGATATGAACCATCTCTGTTCCATCTTTCAAGAGATTTTGTCGGCATTGATATACCAACCTTTTTCTTTCCTGAATCTCCGCTGCTTGCCTTGTCTGAACTTCCACCATTGTTTGCTGTAGGGTCAGAGCCGCATGCTGTCATAGATGCTACCATTGCTGTTACAAGTAATCCCGCTAAAAATTTTTTTCTCATAATATTCATCCTCCTCTATATATAATGTGAAAATTAAGTTTAGAAAAACATTTCATAATGTTCTTATCTGTTGTTAATAATATATCACAAACCCGTTAGCATTATTTTTCATATTTCTATACATTTTTACTAAATTACAGATGTAACTAAAAAAATGATAGCATTTTTTTAAGTTATATTTCAAAAAATTGCTATCATTTTTTTGTTATCCATTATTTAACATTTATTTCTAGTACAACGAAAAGTCAAGCGGATATTCGCAATCCGCTTTGCTACTTGCTCATAA
>NZ_JAHLQE010000144.1 GCF_018918235.1 Eubacterium sp. MSJ-13 | reverse complement strand
TCTTCTTTTATAATTGATTCAAAACTCTGATTTCCTATCCCTACAACTCTTGCCATATGCACCCTCCGTTCAATATTGTTCAACTAAATATATATTTATCCTCGCAAAAACAATGCAGAATGTTGCAACTAAATTTGTACTATTCCAATATTCCCTCAAAATATCTGTATTTGAATATATTTTAGCATTGAGATACGGCTATGTAAAGTCGCTTGGCACATCCATATCTTATACCTCTTACTACCAAAAATCTACCTCTTACCAAAATCCTATTTACATAAAATCTTCTGTATGCTTTAATCATATCATATGAAAAAAATGAATTGTTTTTAAAAGTATTTATTTAACAATGAGAATCAGGAGGTGACAAATTGAAATTCCGATTGGAAATAACAGATGATGATGAAACTGAAATCATCATCAAATGTCATAAACTTACACCCGACATTATCAAACTTCAGCAAATACTTATCAGTTTTGATACTGATAGCTGCTGCTTAAGTCAGATAGTTTTATATAAAAGCGATACCGAATATTACATGAATCTGTCTGATATATTATTTTTTCAAACTGAAAGTTCTATCATATATGCTCATACGGCAACAGATGCATATGAAACAAAATATAAACTTTATGAACTTGAAGAAATTCTCCCGGCCGCCTTTATCAGAATATCAAAATCAGCCATCGTAAACAGCAGCCTTATTTATTCGATACAGAGAAACCTTGCTGCATCAAGTGTTATATCATTTTATAACACACATAAAGAAGTTTATGTTTCAAGAGCATATTATAAGATGCTTAAAAATAAGATGGATGAAAGACGATTTCACACATTGCAGTAACAACAAACACTTAACAATAACTTTACATATTATAGTGTCATATCAGACACAGAAAAGAGGTTAATCATGAATAAAAACAGAAACTCAATTTTTTGGGGACTTATGCTTATTGCGATAGCCTGCTATCTTATATTAAGCCAGTTCCATATTGTCACACTTGCAGTCAGCGTCACAAAACTTATATTAGGTGTCATATTTTTAGGTACAGCTATCAATTCAATAATCGAGAGAAGCTTTGGCGGTCTTTTCTTCTCACTCGCTTTCTTATGGATCATATTTGACAGTGTATTAGGACTTCCAACAGTTTCGACGCCTGTGCTTCTTATGGTTGCTACATTACTTACAATAGGCTTTTCATTGTTGTTTCCTAAAAAACATCATATTTCCGGAAATTTCAATGAAAATAAACATGTGGAATGGAATGATTATGACGATTATGACAAAGTAGGAAAGCACCAGACAGTATTTAATAATGATACAAATGACACATTTTTTGGCAGCAACCGCTTTGGTGCATCAGCAAAATATATAAATACAGGTAATTTTAGAAAAGCTGAACTTGATTGCTCATTTGGAGAACTCAAAGTTTACTTTGACAGTGCAAATATCATTACTGATTCTGCCGAAATATATGTAAATCAAAGTTTTGGCTGTACACAGCTTTTTATCCCGAAAGAATGGCAAATAGTCCAGAAAGCCTCAGTCTTTGCAGGGGCGATAGAAGAACGAAATCACAATAAAAGTAACGGCTCGCCTGTTGTTTATCTTACCGGTGAAATTAAATTTGGAAGCGTGATAATCACCTATGTATAAATAATCATAAAAGAATATGAGGAAAATGCAAATGGCATTTTCCTCATAGGTAATACTCATCATAATCTTTAAATAAAATAGCGTTTATACTTTCAAAAACCTGTAACGCGTATACGATACTCTTTTTTATTTAATACGGCAATTACACAGCCACCTGAATATCCTTTCTTTTTCTTTATGCTGATAACACCTTTTTTGTTTACGCTGACATCAGTGCCATAATCTTTTGATATGCTGAACTTAGCATTTTTTAATGCTGGTGCACATTTTACAAGATCTAATTTAGTTCCCATTTTCACATCGGCATATACATAATTTATTTTTTCCTTTCATACTGTTGGTATGTAACTTGATAACAGCTTATATGTTTTGCCTACAGCAATATAACTAAGTTCTTTATTTCCTCTTTTCTTTATTTTTTAATAGTACTTCGATCACTTATTAAAAGATGCATCGTATTTTATCTTTCATAATACCACAATACATTTTATATGACAACGAAATTGTTTTGACCACCATAGAGTACAAAGTACAACAGTCTCCCATTTATGCACAAATGATTACATCTCACAAAATCACAGTCCCTGTATCTCCTTTAAAAGTTCCTCATCCAGTTCAATATCCACCTTGTCATTTATCTTATTTCCAAGTCGGCTCACTGTATTCTTATTTTTTTCTATCAGTTCTGGAACTTCTTTCATTTTATTTATTACCTTATCTGTGAGTTTGTCACTATTTACAACTTTCTCACTTCCAAGCATATCGTTTAGCAAAGACAGATACTCTACATACTGCTCCTTGTCAAATTTATTTCTTTCAATAGCCTTCTTTTCGTATTCAACCAATCTGTCAATACTTTCCTCCTGACAAGCCTCCTGAGCCAGTGTACTGTACGCTGTCGAAACTGTGTCATTCTGTTTTAATATCTGCTCTGCAAGTTTCTCTCTCTCACCCATATCCCGTGTTTTTGAAAGTTTTGCTATAGCTGCATCTGTATATGCAGGATATGTTTTTAATGCGACATCATTATTTCCAGCCGCATAAAAACTCAGAGGCATTACCATATAAATACATATCAGACCAAATGCAATCGCATTATATTTCAAAATAATTGTTGAAACAGAAAACATTTCATAAAACTTTTCATTGGAACAGCTAAGTAAAAGTACAAGAATAAACACTACTGCGGTATATTCAAGGTCAAATTCAAAAATACAGTGTGCAAATATTGTAAATATCAGTATTCTTTCAATGTAATCACGCTCTTTGTTTAATAATGCCAATACAATAACAGCAATAATCATACACATTGGAAGCAGTCCTATATCAAGTGCAATCTGTAAAATATCATTATGAACATATCTTACCGTATAAACTCCTGTCTGAATCTGTGGATATTTATAATGATATCCAAGATATCCCATTCCAAAAGGATACTTTTTTATAAGCAAAAGTGCATCCTGCCAATACAATAAACGACCATATAAAGTACTTAAATTATCAGAAAAAATCCTTCCGATAATACCTGCACTTCTGAATAAAATTCCAAAAATAACCCCAATAAAAAATATAATACCTAATACTGCTGCCCTTATCTTATTTGAATTTATATGTAAAAGAAGTAATATCACTGTAAAAACAAATAATACCAGTGTAAAACAACTTCCACTAAACCACAGCCCTGCAAACATTATAACTATCTCTGCACTGTTAATAATATCACTTTTATTTAATTTAAGGAAAGCGACAATAATCCCCAGAAGCATAACTAGTGCAAATGTATTTTCATAGCCGAAAGTACCTGAAAAACACCCGTTTTTTACAATAAAATCGTTTATTACATCACTAAAACCTTCCAATCCCGAAACTAAAGAACTTATTTTTGAAATACCAACTCCTGCTGCACCTAAAATACAAACAAGCGAAGCCAGATGCGGAAGCAAATGAACAAGCCTTTTTCGCTGCGTTTCATCTATAAACAATATAAATACCGCAAAAATAAAAGCTGTGGACTTCTTTACTACTCCGGTAAATGCCATGCCACTATCGACAGCATAAAAGCATGATATTATATAAAAAATCAAACTTATTCCCGAAAATAAAAGTCCTGGATTTAAGCATATATTTTTGCTTGCTTTAAATTTTACAATAATATATACAAGCATAAGCGACATAACACCGCCTAACACCGCACTTGTATATTCATAATATCCTCCCGCCCATATTAAACTTACTGATATAATCATCAGTATAAAGTTTTGTATCCTTAATTCTTTTTGCACATTTTTCTCCCGTTTTAACTGGTACATTAACAATCAGACATTTTTTGTTCTTATATTGTGAATAATTCATACAAAAACCAGCATAAAAACTTATTTTAATCTTAAAAACTCATCCATACTTTTATTTAATATCTCAAACTGTTTTACTGTTTTCGGATTGTCTGAAACATACGAAAGCATTTTTTTCAGATAACCCTGCTCTTTCACTATCTTAAAACTCTCATTATAAACAAGTTCAAACACAAGTGCCGCATGACCGACAAGATTGTCTATAGGTGTCTTTTTCAGACTTCTGAGTACAGCATGATGCTCCATAAATGCCGTCATAACCTCATCCGTAACCTCCGCATTTTTAAGTTCTTCTGTTGTCACATCATAAATGACTTCAAGGGTTACATCATAGTTTACTTTTAAGATATCTATCTTGTCAGCATCCCTTATAATATTGCAAAACATAACTACACGCTCAGGAAGTCCGTCCTCAACGCGGTACGCACTATGATTCCATATAGCTGTTTTTATTATATCAAGTTCTGTAACACCCTCTTTGCTATTTTCATTATCTTTGCCGCTATTCAAATATGTTTCAGAAATATTTTCATTTTTTAATTTATTATTAGTGTTTTTTAAAGCACCTATATCTGTTTTATCAATAAACTTCCACATAAGTCCCTCATCAAACAAAAGTTTGACACCATAGTGTGCATGGTCAATTGAATCAGCATCGGAAAAAGTTCCATAATTTTTTAACTGCTCAAACCTGCCTATATCATGCAGCATACCTATAATCCATGCAAGATCGGTATCCTCTTTATTAAGTCCAAGTGACTCTGCTATTCTTTCGCTAAGAGCCGCCACCCTATATGTATGGTCAACTTTAAGTTTAATCTTTTCATCGCTAGTATCGTAATTATCCGTATATTTTTTAAAAGTATCTTCAACTTTTTCTCTGTCTATATTCATAATAAATCTCCTTTGTACATTTTTACATACTTAGGCGTTTGCGAAACGCCACAAGCCGCATAAATACGGCATTTTTTTGTTAATAAAA
>NZ_JAHLQE010000136.1 GCF_018918235.1 Eubacterium sp. MSJ-13 | reverse complement strand
TATTTTCTAGCCGGTGCTATATCCAGTTGTTCATTTTATGGCTGAACTGTTACTTTTTTATGTAAAGGATAATACTATTTCACAAGTCTAGCTGTCTCTCTTGCTATTGCAAGTTCTTCATTTGTCGGAACGACCCATACAGGAACTTTGCTATCCTTTGTTGAAAGAAGAATTTCCTCTCCACGAGTCTGGTTTGCTTCCTCATCAATCTTAACACCGAGTGCACCGATTCCTTCCATTATCATCTCACGAACTTCTTTGTTGTTCTCTCCTGCTCCAGCAGTAAGTGCGATAGCATCTACTCCGCCAAGTGCCATATAGTATGCACCGATATATTTTACAATGCGGTAAACAAGTACATCAAGTGCATTAGCTGCATCCTTGTTTCCACTTTCTCTTGCTTCTACGAGATCTCTAAAGTCATTTGATACTCCTGAAAGTCCAAGCACTCCTGACTTTTTGTTTAAGATAGTTGTCATTTCACTTACTGAGATATTCTCTTTCTGGCAGATAAATTCAACTATAGCAGGATCGATATCTCCTGAGCGTGTTCCCATTACAAGACCTTCAAGTGGTGTCATTCCCATACTTGTATCTATTGATTTGCCATTCTTGATTGCTGAGATACTTGCTCCACTTCCAATATGGCAGATGATCATTTTTGAATTGTTGTAGTCAAGCCCTGCAAGTTCTGCAAGTCTTTTTGATACAAAGCTGTGGCTTGTACCATGGAAACCATAACGACGTACTCCATATTTTTCATAATATTCTTTTGGAAGTCCGTATAAGTAAGCTTTTGCAGGCATTGTCTGGTGGAAAGCCGTGTCAAATACTGCAACATGCTTTACATCCGGCATAACTTCCTGACATGCACGCACTCCTAATATATTGGCAGGGTTATGAAGTGGTGCAAGGTCGTTGCAGCTTTCGATATCCTTTATAACATCTTCTGTGATTACAACTGATGATGAGAACTTCTCTCCACCATGTACCATACGATGTCCTACTGCATGTATCTCATCAAGTGAACCGATAACACCTCTCTCTTTATCTACAAGAAGTTCAAGAACCTTCTTAATCGCAATACCGTGCTCTGGAAGATCTGTTTCTGTAACAAACTTATCTCCATGAGCCTTATATGTAATCTTTCCATCAAGGCCGATTCTTTCACAGATTCCTGATGCACTTACCTTTTCTGTATCTGAATCAATAAGCTGAAATTTAAGTGATGAACTTCCACAATTTACTACTAAAATATTCATTGTCTGTTTCCTCCATATAAAGATTTACTTTTGTTTTCCATAAATGAAATATTACTGCCCACAATCTTTGCAGGCAGCAATATCAAAACAACTATATTAAGTATAATGTAATTCAAACTGATTGGCAAGTATATATTCTTATAGATTTTTCAGAATCTTATATCTATGCAGTACATGCATTTGTAAGAATTTCATTTAATGCAGTTCCGCTGCTGGTATGACATCTGACTATATCTGCATTACACTTTTCAGCCTCAGTTATAGCACATTTGACCATCTTATGAGAAACAGTATTTGTAAAAAGTATAAGCAGGTCAGGACTTCCTATCTGCTCACTTAATCTCGCTGACATCTGTGTAAAAATCTTTGCTTTACAATTATGCTCTTTACATATTTTTTTATATCTACAGACCATGCGGTCATGTCCTCCAACTATAACAACACTCATATATCCCTCTTTTCTGCATATTTTATTATCTGGATTTTATGCGCAAATATGCAAACACAATATTATATGTCAATAAAATAATTCCTGATTATTTTCCAAAACATTCGGCTGCCATCAAAATATAATTTCCTAGAAAAATGTGTTAATGACAGCCGATATTCAAAGACAATACCTTTTAATGCAGCTCTCCTCTATTTATCTGCATCTGTAGATATCATCTTTTTAAGTAACCTCTCTACATCCCAGCTAACTGTTTTCCGAGACTTTCACACTCACTTATCATATCACCATCAGGTGTCTCCTGACAGATAAGTCCCTCTCCATTTACTACTGTTGCTCCGGCACTTGTCATACGCTCTTCCCAGTCACGCATCCACTGACCATCTCCCCAGCCGTATGAACCAAATAAAGCAATCTTTTTGCCTTTTACTTTTCCTTCAAGTTCTGTAACAAAAGGCTCCATCTCGCTCTCCTCAAGAACTTCTGCTCCCATAGCAGGACAACCAAGTGCAAATACTTCTTCCTCATCAAGATCACTTACCTGACAACTACTTACATTGACAACTTCTGCCTGTGCTCCGCCATCAGTGATTCCTTTTCCGATTGCCTCCGCCATAGCAAGTGTATTTCCTGACTGTGACCAATATACAACACTAATTTTACCCATGATGATAATCTCCTTTCAAAGTGAAATGCTTTCATTTAGTTAGCTATATCTAACTTCGGTTTTATGATATAAAAAGTGTATGATAAAGTCAATAAAGTTAATGACACCTTTTTCTCAATATCATCCTTATTGAGAAAAAGGTGTCATTATGTTTGGTCATATATTAAAAATATTTTTAAAATCAGTCAAGAAAACTTTCCATACTCTTCAAACTGATCGCAAGTGTTGAAGCATTATGTAAAAGTGCTGATGTTGTAGGTGCGAGTATTCCTGTCACACCACAGAGTATCAGGCCTGAATTAAATCCAACTATAGTTCTGTAATTTTTCTTTATCCTCTTCATAAGTGCATCACTTAACATTTTAAGTGTAACTATCTGATAAAGATCATCTGAGCCAACTGTTATGTCAGCTATCTCTCTTGCTATCTCAGCACCATCACTTATAGCGATTCCTACATTTGCTGCCGAAAGTGCAGGCGAATCATTTATTCCATCACCTATCATGATGACTTTTCTTCCCTCACTTCTCTCTTTCTCCACAAATGCAGCCTTATCTGCCGGAAGTACCTCTGAGTAATACACATCCACTCCGACTTTCTCAGCTATGTTTTTAGCTATCCTGTCGCTATCTCCGGTCATCATTACAACTTTGCTGATTCCAGATTTTCTAAGTGAATTTACAACAGCCTCTGCCTCATCCCTCAGCGGATCTTCAATAAGTATAACTGCCGCAAGCTCACCCTGGATTGCGAGATAAAGTCTTGAGTACTCATCAGGAAGATTTTTAAACTGCTCTTTTTTCTCCTCTGATACAGTGCAGTTTTCATCTTCAAATACAAAATGATAACTTCCTATAACAGCTTTTCTATCATCAATATAGCTTGAAATTCCATGAGCCACAACATAATCAACCTTTGAGTGCATCTCCTCATGTTCAAGAGATTTTTCTTTTGCAGCTTCAACGACTGCTTTCGCCATTGAATGAGGAAAATGCTCTTCAAGGCAGGCTGCAATCCTCAAAAGTTCATCAGGTGTCTCATCGCAGAATGAAACAACATCCACTACCGTAGGTTTTGCCTTTGTAAGTGTTCCTGTCTTATCAAACACAATAGTATCTGCTTCTGAAACAGCTTCAAGGAATTTACCACCTTTAACAGTTGCATTGTGAAGGCTTGCTTCCCTTATTGCAGACAGAACCGTTATCGGCATTGCAAGTTTGAGTGCACATGAAAAATCTACCATAAGTACTGATAATGCTTTTGTTGTATTTCTTGTAAGAAGATATGTGAGCGCCGTTCCCGCAAGTGTATATGGCACAAGTTTATCTGCAATGTGACTTGCCTTGCTCTCACTTGCAGATTTGAGTTTCTCTGTCCCCTCTATCATCTTAACTATCTTTTCATACTGGCTCGCTCCCCCGACTTTTTTAACTTTTATGGTAATCTCGCCCTCTTCAACTACAGTTCCGGCATAGACATAATTGTCTTTAACCCTTCTTACAGGCATTGACTCACCTGTTATCGAAGCCTGATTTACCATAGCCTCACCGTCATAAACTTCACCATCAAAAGGAATGATAGTTCCCATATGTACGACTACACAGTCACCCTCTTTTATATCATTTGAAGAAACCTGAACCTCTTTTCCGTCACAGAGCATCCAGACACTTCCTGTATTAAGTGACATTGTCCTTGCAAGGTCATCAACCGATTTCTTATGTGTCCACTCTTCTAACAGCTCACCTATTCCGAGAAGGAACATAATTGAATCCGCCGTCTTTATATCATTTCTGATAACTGATACTCCTATAGCAGTCGCATCAAGAACAGAAACTTCTATCTTACCTTTAAGTAAAGTCTTTATGCCTTTACAAATATATTTCAATGACATTGCCGTTGTATAGACTGCTCTTACAGGATAAGGAAGTAATATCTTTCTTGCATATCTGTAAACAACTTTTTCAACCATTTTTCTCTGATATGTATTATTAAGTCCTCGTCCTGATGTCTCTAATACTGCTGCCGGCACATCAACATTTTCATAAGCAAACTTCTTTAATGCTTCTATTATATTTTCCCTGTCACCGACAAAATATATCGTAGCATCACATGTTCTTTCAAACACCTTTGCGTTTGTAACATACTGATTGTTGGTCAGATAATACAATAATGTATCTGCCTGTTCAAAGGACATTCTGTTCTGATGTAAATGAACTCTTATTCTGCCTTTTATTTCATGCTTAATAGAAAATTTCATTTTTGCCCCCATTTCCGTATTGTCTCTTTAACTTCAATATTATTCTTTTAACTCTGATTAGTATCATCTTACTGTCATATACCTAAAACAAGACACCTGAAAAATCAGATGTCTTGTATAAATATATGTCAGATCATTATCTAATTGATAAACTTTGTGCAATATGTTTTTATATCCTGCACTTCCAAACATTCCAACTACTCTGCTTCTGCCGCTGCCTCCGCATCAGCCTCTGCACTTTCTACTTCTTCGTCAACTTCCTCAAAGTCATCATCTGCTTCATCTTCAAAACACTCTTTTCTTGCAGCTCTCTCCTCATTAATCTCTACAGCTTCTGCATAGATGTCTTCTGCATTTTCCTGAACTGTTGATACAACATTCATAACACAATCCTTTGCACGGAGAACGGCTGCTGTACAGTTTGAATATACTTTCTTTGCATCATCACTCGAAAGAATCTTGATTCCTGCTGTACCAAATGCAACACCTGCTGCAAATAAACCTGTCTTTTTCCAATTAATAGCTTTTAAACAATCTAACATAATAAGTTCCTCCTCTGGATAAAAATATAATTTATTTGTATTTCTGTCGCAAAAGCAAACATAAACATCTGCCTTTTATTATATTATACAACAAAAAATGCGGTACGACATAACTAATTTTTTATTATTGATAAATTTTAATCAATAGCAGCTATTGACTACTTTTATTGAAAATGTTTATCATATATTTTTAGCCTACATGTCTCTCAAATCTCTCAAAGCCAAGAATTTTTTCAATTTCCCTAAGTGCATCAGCAGGAATCTTAAAATCTGACGCTGCAAGATTATTCTCAAGCTGTGACGGCTTGCTCGCACCTGTTATCACACTTGAAATCATAGGTTTGCTAAGAATCCAGCTAAGTGCAAGTACCGACATATTAGTGCCAAGTTCATCTGCTATCTTTGAGAGTTTCTCTACTTTATCAAGATTTTCATCTGTAAGAAGATTATTTATCTGTTTGTCTGCCTGATGAGTTGCTCTTGAGCCCTCAGGATATGGCTCTCCCTTCTTATACTTTCCGGTGAGAAGTCCCTGCGCCAGTGGTGAGAACGGTGTAATACCGATACCATACTTTTCACAAACTGACATTATCTCATGCTCTATGTATCTGTCTATCATATTGTACTGTGGCTGAACCACCGTCATCGGATAAAGTCCGTATCTTTCGATTATCCTCTGTGCCTCTTCAAGCCTTGCAGCTCCCCACTCCTCACTGACACCATAATAGAGAATCTTTCCCTGTGATACAAGGTCGTTTAGTGCCCTCAAAGTTTCTTCCATCGGAGTTGTATTATCAAATCTGTGACAATAATAAAGGTCGATATAATCCATATTCAGATTTGAAAGGGAACGGTCAACATTTTCAAAAATATGTTTTCTCGACAAGCCCCAGTCGTTTACACCGCCGCCTGTCGGAAAGAAAACTTTGCTTGAAACAACATAACTGTGTCTCGGATATTCATTTAATATCCTGCCCAGAAACTTCTCAGCCTCGCCGCCGCTGTACGCATCAGCACAGTCAAAGAAATTAACACCATTTTCATATGCAAGCTTAATCGTATCTCTTGCAATATCAACTTTTTCTGAACCTGCAAGATCTGTCATCCAGCTTCCGACCGCAATCTCACTAACTTTCAATCCTGATCTTCCAACATTTCTGTAATTCATAAAAATTCTCCTATCTGCACACGTTCTTTTGTGCATAGTTTGAAATATAACATATTTCAAACATAAGATTTGTGTCAAGTGTGCACAGACACAAATCTTGCGTGTGAAAAATTTTATTTTTCACACTGACCTCCTATTTATGTTTTATGCGAAGCACAGTAACGGAATATTTTGGAACAGTATAATTAAACTTATCCGTTATTCCTGTCACTTTATCGCTCTTTAAAGTAACAACTTCCTCTTTTCCAAGGATATTATCATCTGTCTCACTCTGTCCTGCTACCACATCGACATCTGCCTCATCCAAAACCTCGCCTGCACCTGCAATATCTACAGCAAATGTTTTGTCTGCACCTGTTACATTTACAAGTTTTACAATAACATCTCCGGTCTTATCTGTACTTACGACCTGATAGCTCTCACTTCCCTCCGTCTCAGGTATAGTATAATCCACATAGAGCAGACCATCAAGATAACATTTAACATTTCTGTCCTTCACTTCTATTTTTATCTTATATTTTACGCCCTCAGCTATCTGACAGTTCGTAACCGTTCCTGCTATCTGACCTGATTTTGAACCACCGGATACTTTCTGTAAACATGATACTGTGTTATTCCAACCGCCAATATTCCAGAAATAATTTTCGTTTTTATCTCCTACGGCAAATGGTATCATAAAGCCTTCCTGTCCCGAAATCTTAGTCGCATCAACAGTATATGTGTAATTTTTCCATGTATTGTTTCCAAAATATGCAACTGTTCCCTGATTTCCGTATGCGACTGTATTGGTCACATCTGATGACTGTACAAGTTTTCCATTCTTTACAGACCAGCTTCCATCTGTTGCCTTCTCCCAATATTTTGAGAAGTTTTCCGCTTTTGTAAATGTATCTTTTCCTAAAATCTTTCCGGTATCATTTGATACGACTTTTACATTGTCAAATTTTGCTGCTGTATTCCATGTGCCTACACCTACTTTTCCTGCAAGCGGCTTTGACGTTACCGTTGCACCTGACATATCAGATTTAAGAAGCGTGGTTCCCGCATTTTTTGCAAATATCTTCTGGACATAATAGTTTACCGAACTTGTGACTGTATTATTATTAAACCATATAAGGTCAGGTGACCAGTGAAGTGCTGTGAGATTTCCAAACAGCGGTGCATAAGCAGCCATCTTAACTATATCTCCGTTCCTCTCAAGTCCTGTCATATATGCCGCCTCAGAAAGTGCTGCTTTCCATGTGTTTGACTGTGCCGCATATTCTCCGAGGAATACATTCATTCCGCCACCGTAGGTTGATTTTGTCATGTTGTCAGTAGTTCTGCTATAATTCTTTTCGTCATAATAATCCGTATGAGTTAAAAACCAACCTGGCTCATTGTAATAATGATGATCGATAGCACCAGCAAAGTCATTTATCGTCTTGTCAGGATGTGCCTTAAGCCACTTTGCAGCTTCATTATATGCCTCCATATAAATATCTTTTCCACTGTCTCCGTCATCGACACCTGCCGTAAACATAAGCTCTATATCACCATAAAGTGCAGGATTTGTTTTCTTTGCATCGTTAAATGCATCTACGAATGCCTCATAATGTTCAAAGAAATCCTCGCCCCACTGCTCATTACCGATACCGATATATTTAAGTTCAAATGGTTCTTCATGTCCCATCGCAATTCTTATCTTACCCCATTTTGTAGTCTTATCACCACGGCAGAACTCAACAAGGTCAAGAGCATCCTGTATATATTGCTTAAACTCGGCAGAATCTAACGACGGACCGCTTCCATCCGACTGCCCCATACAGCATTTACCACAATTGATAACAGGAACTCCTATTGCACCTATATCCTCTGCAAGCTGGAAATACTCATAAAATCCAAGACCGTATGTCATAAATGAGGGATATTTGTCATTTGTGGCTCTCTCATCTGTCCATATATTCTGTCCCTGTTTTCTTGCAGCCACATCACCATATGTTCCATTAAATTCAAACGGCTGTCCATTCGAGTCTGCACCTATCGAGTCTTTCCAGTTATATCTCGTCTCAATAGTAGCACCTTCAACAACACATCCGCCCGGAAACCTCAAAAATCCCGGATGAAGTTCCTCTAATTTTTCGGCAAGGTCTTTTCTGAGACCGTTCTTTCTTCCCTTATAAGTATCCTGTGGAAAAAGTGAAACCATATCGACCGCAATCTTTCCCTTAGGAATAGTAATCTGTAACTTTACGTTCTTATTAGATGTAACTGAAGATGTAAGTTTAAGTTCATATTTTTTCCATTCACCTGTCACATTACCGATAGTTCCACTTCCCACGACTTCTTTACCATTCATCAGGCTGACATTTAAAGTGCCCGTATAACCATCTATTCCCCTTGCATATACGGAAAAGTCATAACCTGCACCTTCTTTTATTGACATTCCGTCAAGAAAACCACAGTTTGCAATGCCAGCTTCATCATCTGACTCATTTTCAATAACCATATAATTTGGATTGTTGGCATTAAGACATCCTGTTTTATCATCTTTTACAACATTTGCAGTTACATTTCAGACATTACTCCATGCATGTTTTTCATTATCTGATGCAAGTTTTGTAAATTCAAATGAACGATTCTGAACCATTTCAGCATAAAGACCACCATCTGCCGCAAAATTTATATCCTCGATAAATATTCCATATAAAATGTCACTTATATCATGCACTTTATCTGATGCATCGACACTTAATGAAAAATTGCTTTTTTCTTTATTATATTCACTGACTTTTCCAGCTTCGCCATAAACTACAGGTGCAGGTGTGGCAGTAGCCTGTGCAGTCATATCAGGTGCCACATCCGTAGTATCTTCAGGATTTGTAACCCTTATTGTACATCTCACTGTCTTACTACTAACCTTCTGTGAATCTTTAGGAATATAGCTTACCTTTACTTCTATTTTCGTGTTTCCTGCCTTCACAGCCGTTACAACACCTTTTGCTGTAACCGAAGCTACTTTTTTATTTTTGCTGGTAAAAGTCACTTTTTTTAATGTCTTTACATTTTTGACAGTAACCTTTAATGTTTTCTTTTTTCCTTTTACAAGTTTAACATTTGTCGTATTCAGCTTAATAACTGCCGGATCACTTTTCTTTGCGGCAACACTTTTTATATACATCCCCGGTATTGATGATAAAACAAGTGCACCACTCATACATAATGCTAAAATCTTCCTTCTGCTTAATCTCATACACATCCTCTTTCCTTTTTACTTTTTACTTTTGATACCAATTAACACAAATCTCCAAATATTCTCGATATCTTTTTGATTTCACAATCATATTTGAACTTTTTGGTTAATCATTCTCGTTTACTCCAATTAAATACAATGCACATATATTGTTGTATCTAAAACCCATAACAGTTTACGAGAGGAAGTCTTTCAGCGTTTAATCACACAATATAGTGCATTTGTATTTAACTTTACATATATGATTATATAAACCTTTTTGCTTTTAGTCCATGATATTAGTTGTCATATATTTGATTTTTTTTGCTTTTTATATTATATTAAATCATGGACAGGTCAATTGGATATTCACAACCCTCTCTGCTACCTGCTCATAACCCAAACACATATGCACCAAAAATGTGTGCAGAAACGAGGATCAATATGATAAAAATAAAACTCATAGGTTACCATTTCCAAAATTGTCCCGGTTTTTGCGTAAACCGTCCAAACGGTTCAGGCGATTATCTGCTATTATATCTTCGCACACCAACCGAAATAATGAAAGATAACAACTATATCAGTGTTCCTAAAAACACATTCATACTATACGAAAAAAATAAACCACAGATTTACAGACATATCATAACAGGTTCATCAGATGACTGCTTCATAAATGACTGGATACATTTTGACTTTGACAATTATGATAACTTTTTTGAAAAACTTGAAATCCCTTTTAACACACCTATCACTCTTTCAACCCCAAAAGTTATCACTGACATGATTGCAGACCTCTTTATAGAATATTTTAATGAAGGTGACCAGCACGAATACATAATGAACAGCAAAGCCGAAGCACTTTTTCATAAATTCAGTGATGTATATAGGATAACCTTAAATTCAGGCTCCGCTTTTGATAAATATTTTGACGAATTTTCAGAATTAAGACAGCATATTTATAATTACGATTATGTACCTTTTGGAGCGGAAGAAATCGCAGTCAGACTTGGAATAAGCACTTCATATTTTCAACATACATATAAAAAATTATTTGGCACATCAGTCCATCAGGACATTATAAAAGCAAGAATAGAACATGCCGCAAGACTTTTACAGGGCAGCAATGATTCAATTTCTGAGATAGCTTCAATATGCGGCTATGAAAATCTTGAGCACTTTTCAAGACAATTTAAGAAAATAAAGGGCGTATCACCACAAAAATTCAGGAAATAAAAAAACACCATAAAATCCAACTGTTTTGTTGGATTCTATGGTGTATTTGTATTTTTATCCTTTAACTGTAATCCCCGACACCTTATACCCTGATGCTTCAACAGCTTCAATAAGTTTTTCATCGGGAACATTACTGCCAAGTTTTACTATCGCCTCAGCTTTTTTGAGATTTACCTTTGCATTGACATCAGGAACCGCATTGAGTTTATTCTGAACCCTTATCCTGCAATTATCACATTTCATCCCTTCGATTCCAATACTTTTTACTGAAACTACTTTTTCAAGTTTCTGAGGCTCATCTTCAAGAGTCTGACTGCTGCCACCGCAGCATCCACCCTCTCCCTTTGAATGTGCTATCGTGCTTTTAAGTCCGATAGCACAAATAACAATTATTATTGCTACTATTACAATATTCGCTATCATAGATCACCAACTACTTTCCGCACTGACATGATTTTGCAATAACACTGCGTACATTAAGATCCGTAGGATAACCGCAGGCAACAAGACCTGCTTTTATCACCTGATGCCACTTTTTAGCCGAAAGTTCAACAACAGTGTCATCATCAAATTCAATAGTGCAGGCATTTTCAACTTCACACCCTGAACCACAAGCTATCTTATACATGTTTTTTCTGCTGATAGCTCCGATTTCCTCAAGTTTGTTCACCATTCTATATACGGTGGCAGTGCCTATCTTGCCGTCCTGTTTCGCCGCTTTATAATATATCTCCTTGCAGCATGAGCAGTCTTCCTCCAATATTATATCAAGTAACATAAGACGCTGCTTTGTTATACGACAACCATCATCTTTAAGACGCTGTATCACCATATCTTTCTGCATTTTTGTACGCTGATAATTCTGTGATTCCTGTATCTTTCTCTTTTGTTCCATCACTGCCATCGCCATAGTCTGATTCCCCACCTCTCATCTCTCTGTCATGTATAAGCCAAAGCTATCACTTTTATTCTTTGTGTGACAGCCTTATACTCATAACATTGTTCACTGTCTATTTGTTACTGTTCACACTAACAGTACATCCAGCAATATTCATTTTTCTTTAAAAAAACCTATTATTATCTTTATCGCAAGTACAAACATGATTGCAAGAACGATCAAGATAACTACATCAACCGGTTTGATTTCTAAATTAGTATGCATTATTTAAAATCTCCGCCTGCTTTAAATATTACTTTACTGTAATTCTTAAGCCTCTCCTGCCGCTGTCTTATATGATGTTTTCTTATTTGGATCGGGACGGAAAAGTAGATAAAGTATTGCTAACGCAACGATAAATGCTACTACTGTTGCAGGTCCGAATGCTACTGAACCTGTGATAAGTCCGCCAATCTGATATACCATAAGTGCTACGCAGTATGCTAATACATTCTGGAATATAAGTGCAAATACTACGAATTTCTTTGATTTCATCTCTCTTGCCATTGTTGAGATAGCTGCAAGACAAGGCGAATCGAAAAGGTTGAACATAAGGAATGATACTGCTGCGATTCCTGTTGGGAAGAACTGTGCAAACTGATCATGCATTGATGCTGCATATTCTTCTACTTCACCAAGTCCGCTGAGTACACCCATTGTTGATACGATACCCTCTTTTGCAACAAAGCCTGAAAGAGATGATGCAACTGCCTGCCATGTTCCAAATCCGAGTGGTTTGAATATCCAAGCGATAGCCCCACCGATTGAAGCAAGGAAACAATATTCTGTATCTACCATACCAAATGTTCCGTTCTGGATACCGAATGTTCCGAGGAACCACATAACTGCACAGCAAAGGAAGAGGATTGTTCCTGCTTTCTTAAGGAATGCCCATACTCTCTCCCATACATGGAGAAGAACACCTTTAAGTGATGGGATATGGTACTGTGGAAGCTCCATAACGAATGGTGCCGGATCACCTGCAAAAAGTGATGTTTTCTTTAAAATAATACAAGAAACGATAACTACGATTATACCAACGAAATACATAAGTGGTGCAAGCCACCAGCATCCGTTTAATAAATATCCTGCGATAAGTGCAATAACAGGAAGTTTTGCACCACAAGGAATAAATGTTGTTGTCATGATCGTCATACGACGGTCTTTGTCATTCTCGATAGTACGTGTTGCCATGATTCCAGGAACACCACATCCTGAACCGATAAGGAACGGAATGAAACTCTTTCCAGAAAGACCAAACTTACGGAAGATTCTATCCATGATGAATGCGATTCTTGCCATGTATCCGCAGTCCTCAAGAAGTGAGAGGAAGAAGAATACGATAGCCATCTGAGGTGCAAATCCGATAGGAGCACCAAGACCTCCGATAATACCGTCAACTACAAGTGATACAAGCCAGTCTGCTGCACCGACATTTTCCAAAAATCCCTGTACTGCCGGCTGAATCCACTCTCCTACAAGTGTATCATTTGTCCAGTCTGTAACGAGTCCACCAAGTGATGATACTGCTATGTAATATACTACAAACATAATAGCTGCAAAAATAGGAAGTGCAAGGATTCTGTTTGTAACTATCTTATCGATCTTATCTGATGTTGTGAGTTTTCCTGCTGATTTTTTCTTAATGCAGTCCTTAATGATAGATGTGATAAATGTGTATCTCTCATTTGTTATGATACTCTCTGTATCATCATCAAGTTCATCCTCAACTGCTTTGTTTATCTCTGAGATTTCTTTAAGAATACCTGATGAAAGTTTTAACTTCTCTGCGACTTTCTCATCATTCTCAAAAAGTTTTATCGCAAACCAGCGTTTCTGTGACTCATCCACTGATTGAAGTGCAATGCTCTCAATATCTTTAAGTGCATCTTCTACTTTCTTATCAAATGAATGTTTTGGTGCGGCAGCTCTTGTGCTTGCAAGTTTAACTGCCTCATTTGCTGCCTCAACTATTCCCTCGCCCTTAAGAGCTGAAATCTCAACTGCCTTGCAGCCTGTTTCTTCGGCGAGTTTCTTGATATTTATCTGGTCACCGTTCTTACGGACAACATCCATCATGTTTACAGCTATTAAAACCGGGATTCCAAGTTCTGTAAGCTGTGTTGTGAGGTAAAGGTTTCTTTCAAGGTTTGTTCCGTCGATGATATTTAAGATAACTTCAGGTTTCTCATCGATAAGATAATTTCTTGAAACAACCTCCTCAAGTGTATATGGGGACAATGAATAAATACCCGGAAGGTCGACTACCGTCACATCTTTATTGCCCTTTAATCTACCCTCTTTCTTTTCCACTGTAACACCAGGCCAGTTACCTACATACTGGTTTGAACCTGTCAGTGCATTAAACAATGTTGTTTTACCGCAGTTAGGATTACCTGCTAATGCAATTTTAATTGACATTTTTTCTCTCCAATCCGCACATACGTGCAATAATTATTTGCAACTACATTTAGTTTTAAAACCCTACGCTAAATTTGTCTTTGCTTGCTGTGATTAGCAACAGCTAACCCTTAGCCAAAAAAAATTTGAGTCTAAGACTCTATTCAACTTCAATCATTTCTGCATCTTCTTTTCTAAGTGAAAGCTCATAACCTCTTACTGAGACTTCGATAGGATCACCAAGTGGCGCAACCTTTCTCACAAGTACATCGGTACCTTTTGTGATTCCCATATCCATGATACGTCTCTTTACTGCTCCTACTCCTGTAAGTTTCTTAACTTTTACAGTTTCGCCACATGCAACTTCTTTTAATGTCTTCATCATTTTCCCCTTTCTAGACCATGATCTTATTTGCCATATCTTTACCAATGGCAACTCTTGCATCTTTGACATTTACTATCATGTTTCCACCTATCTGGGAAATAACAGTAACTGTTCCACCTACAACAAAACCAAGATTCTCTAAAAATCTGCGTGTTTCCTCTTTGCCGCCTATTTTCTTAATTACACTAGGCTGTCCTTCAGCTATCATTGATAATGGCATCATATCATCCTCTTTCTTAATCTCTTTCGTTGATTATCATTTTATCCATGCGTTAGTATAATCTAATCGAGAATAGTTGTCAACAACATTATTGAGAAAAAATCGTCAATAACATCGTTTTGTTAAAGTGTACACTTTTTGTAATATTTTGTTTTTTATTGTTAGGCAGGATTTACAAAATCTGACAGATTTTTATATTTAAAAAAATTTGAAAGCCACATCTTTATATATGCTTTAATCATATTTTTATGCAATCTAAAAATCATATCCTTATAAATTTGCTAATCATATTTTTTAACACTATCAATTAAGTCCCCACTTCTATTGCACAGAGCAATAAGTTGGGGACTTAATTGTATCAGGAGTGGCAAGCCCCTTCTGATATGCCGTGATAGCAGCTAATAGTGTTATGACGGACTGTTACAGACTTTCTAATATCCTGCCATCGCATGATATCGTAACAACCTGCCACGGTATCATCTTTCCGCTGTTCTTTAATGCATTAACGACCGCATTCTGCAAACCTCCACAGCATGGAACTTCCATACGGACTATCTTCACACTCTTTATATCGTTGTTTTTAATTATCTCAGTAAGTTTCTCACTGTAATCAATATCATCAAGTTTAGGACATCCTACAACCGTAATATGGTTTTTAATAAAATCCTCATGGAAATTTGCATACGCATATGCTGTACAATCTGCTGCCACCAAAAGATTTGCCCCGTCAAAATAAGGTGCTGTCGGCGGTACAAGTTTAATCTGCACCGGCCACTGGTTGAGCCTGCTGACAGGTTTAACGCCTGCATTAGAAACAGACTGACTGTTATCGTTTGCAGCACACGATGCCTCAGTATCTTCTTTATGCTGTAAACTTCTCGCCATACTGCCCGGACAGACATGAACAGGAC
This sequence comes from Eubacterium sp. MSJ-13, assembly GCF_018918235.1. Lineage (GTDB taxonomy): Bacteria > Bacillota > Clostridia > Lachnospirales > Lachnospiraceae > Butyribacter. The sequence goes on along the minus strand of NZ_JAHLQE010000136.1, from coordinate 331 downwards.
TTCCGTTCTTTTTCGCATTCTCAGCCATCTTATTAGCTGCTATCCTCGCCTTAACAGCCGCCTCATCATAATCGTTCGCTTCACGCTCTATTATCTTAATGGCATCCATTGGGCAGGCTGGGAGACAATCACCAAGACCATCACAGTAATCATCCTTGATAAGCCTCGCCTTACCATCGACCATCGCTATCGCATCCTCGTGGCACGCATTTGCACACGCACCACAACCATTACACTTTTCTTCATCTATATGAACTATCTTGCGTATCATATTAATCCTCATTTCTGCACACATTTTTTGTGCATAGTGCGAAATATAATATATTTCACA
>NZ_JAHLQE010000094.1 GCF_018918235.1 Eubacterium sp. MSJ-13 | reverse complement strand
TCATCAATCGCCGTAGCCCGCTACGGCTCATTCTTCCGTCTTGCAGACTGAAAATTTATCCTGAGTTATTTAGCTAAAAGTCAGCAGGTCAGTACACTAGTGTGGTGTATCTTTTATTAATTATTTGTTGTACCAGGAATAAGATAAGGTGTATCTTTTGTCTGTTCATTGTATGCTGACTCATCTTTCTTAAGATACACCTTGGCATTAGCATCTTTATAAGAAGCATTATCCAAGAGTTTTCCCGTTGTCCCAGAATATAAATATTTCACATGACAGTCGCAGTTATCTTTTGGCTGTGTTCCTTTTGCAAAGTATTCCATCCTTGTATCATTTCCGTCCAAAGCTTCATCACACAGTCCTGCTACCGCAAGTTTTCCACACTTTGTACAGATATTTCTTGTCACAATGTCTGTAGGCATCTTAAAATTCTTATTTTTTAATCTTTTATACTTATGAACTTTCTCCATTATAGCAGACCACATCAGCTTATGTGTACTTCCCTGGTCCTGATTAAACATTGAATCATATCCCATCCAGATTCCTGCCGTGTAATATGGTGTATAACCCTCAAACCAGAAATCCGTATTGTTAGAAGTAGTCCCTGTCTTTCCTACCTGTGACATTTTTAGTTTTTTAAATGCTGCTTTCTTTCCAGTTCCTTTACTTATAACATCTTTCATTGCATCAGTAAGAAGCCATGATGTACTCTCTTTCATAATCCTCTTCCCTGTAGATTTATTCTTTAATAGCACATCACCTTTACTGTCAACAATTTTTGTATAATAAACAGGCTTAATATATTTGCCACCATTTGCTATCGCCGCATATGCCGCTGTCAGTTCAATATTAGTCACTCCATCAGTAAGACCACCAAGTGCAGTAGGAAGTTGTATATCGGTATAAACCTTACCATCTGAACTTTCTCTCTTATCAACAAGTGTAGTAAATCCAAGATTTAAAAGATAATCGAAACCAGTCTGTGGCGTTACTTTCTGAAATGTCTTTACCGTAACAACATTTACAGAATCATATATTCCCTGTCTCAACGAAGTAAGCCCCTTATAACCGGATGAATCCCAATCCCTGACTTTCTTATTTGTTCCCGGGTATCTAAAAGGTGCGTCATCCATAACATCCGCCAATGTCATCCCACATGTGTCTAATGCAGGAAGGTATGTCGACAACACCTTAAATGTAGAACCTGGCTGTCTTTTTGAATATGTCGCCCTATTAAGCGTTCTGTTTGCCTTCTTCTCACCTCTTCCCCCGACAATCGCCCTTACCTTTCCTGTTGCCTGCTCCATAAGAACAAATGATGCCTGTGGCTGCTTTATAAAGTTTATCACTTCAGATTCAACCTTATCGCCTTTTTCCAGCATCTTCTTTTTAAATTCTTTTATATATTTTTTTGCAGACTTTTTGCTTTTAAAATAAAGACTTGAATCTTTTACATGTGAGTCAACTAAAAACGATCTTACATCCCTTTCCGTATACTGCATAACATCCCCATCAGCTTTTAACACATTAAGCTGATAAGAAAGATATGATTTAGTTCCTTTCGGATAATATTTATCATCGTTTATGACACTGTCACATATCTCCTGAAGTTCTCTGTCCTGACATGTATATATCTTAAGCCCTTCCCTGTATATAGCATTGTATGCCTGCGTTTCCGTATAACCAAGTTTTTGTTTAAGGTCACTTATCACATTGTCTATAACAGCATCCACATAATACGAATTTATCGTGCTTTTATCCAAAGATTTCTGTTCATTAACATTTTTTATCCTGCTGTATACATCATCTCCCAAAGCATCCTCATATTCGTCCTCTGTTATATATCCCTGGTCAAGCATATTTTTTAAAACGATTTTTCTTTTTGCTTCATTGTTTGCCTGCTCTGTGATAGGATTATACTCCGTAGGATTCTGTGTGATCCCGGCCAAAACTGCCGCTTCTGATACTGTCAGTTTGGAAACTGATTTATTAAAATATCTCCTGCTCGCAGTTTCTACACCCATCGTATTTTGTCCTAAGTTTATAGTATTTAGGTAATATTCAAGAATCTTTTTCTTACCTATATTGTTTTCAAGTCTTATAGCAAGGCACTGTTCCTGTATTTTTCGGGATAATTTTCCAAAAAATGATTTTTCATTTCCACCGCCAAATATCTGATTTTTCAATAACTGCTGTGTAATCGTGCTTGCCCCCTGAGTCATTTTATCTTCGGATAAAGAAGAGTATACCGCTCTTAAAATCCCCTGAAGGTCAACTCCACTGTGTTTATAAAACCTGGCATCCTCTATTGCCACAAACGCATTTTGTACACATTCAGGTATATCTTCTATCTTTTTGTACACACGATTTGCATTTGAACCCATAAGAGTCTGCACTTTGTTTCCATTTGCATCATAAATGGTTGAAGGATAACCATCTGGTATTATATTTTCTTCACTTATCTTAGGTGCACTGTCTGCAAGCCCTTTTACAATGCCTGCGATACTAAATGCAGTACACAATACAGCCGTAAAAATAACAACAACAATAATGATTTTTAAATTAAGCTTTATTTTATTAAAAACTTTTCCATTGGATGAATTTAAAATTTTGATCTTTCTATCAATCTCATTTTTACCGTAATTCATTGTTTCCTTTCCATTTAAAACGATACGGGCTAATCGTTTTTCAGAAACATTTTAATGTACTTGAAAATCAACTAACCCGTATATTTTTCTGTCTTATATACTAACTATGATCAGTCCCTGTGGATGATATCATGTCTCTTTGGTCCGTTTGATACCATCTTAATAGGAACACCTATTTCTTTTTCAATAAATTCAATGTAATCTCTACATTCTTTTGGAAGTTTGTCATATTCCGTTATTCCACTTATATCACAATTCCAGCCAGGAAGAACCTTATATACAGGTTTCGCCTTTGCAAGTTTTGTTGTAACAGGGAAATCTTTTACTACCTCTCCGTCAATCTCATAACCAACACATACAGGAATCTCTTTAAGATATCCAAGACAGTCGAGAACAGTAAGTACAACTTCTGTCGCACCCTGAATCTCACATCCATAACGTGTTGCAACAGCATCAAACCAACCCATACGACGCGGACGGCCTGTCGTAGCTCCATATTCTCCACCGTCTCCGCCGTGTTTACGGAGCTTGTCTGCCTCTTCCTCATCAAGAATCTCACTTACAAACTCACCGGCACCAACAGCACTTGAATACGCCTTAACTACAGTAACGATCCTCTTGATCTCATATGGTGGTATACCTGCACCGATAGCTCCATATGCTGCAAGTGTTGATGAAGATGTAACCATAGGATAAATTCCATGATCAGGGTCTTTAAGTGAACCAAGCTGTCCCTCTAAAAGAACATTCTTTCCTTCCTTGATTGCTTTTCTAAGAAAAGCTGACACATCACATACATATGGTGCTACCATATCTCTATACTGATGAAGTGTCTCTAATATTTCTGCCTGGTCAAGTTCCGGTTTGTGATACAGATGCTTAAGTATAACATTTTTCTGTACACATATTCTTTCAATCTTCTCTTTAAGTGCATCATCATCCTGAAAAAGTTCTGATACCTGAATTCCGATCTTTGCATATTTATCTGAATAAAACGGTGCTATTCCTGACTTAGTAGAACCAAATGATTTCTTTCCAAGTCTCTCTTCCTCATACTCATCAAATGCTATATGATATGGCATAAGAATCTGTGCTCTGTCAGATACGAGGATTTTTGGCTGTGGCACTCCTCTTTTAACCAGTTCATTTATTTCATTAAATAAATAAGGGATATTTAAGGCAACACCATTACCGATAATACTTGTAGTATGATTATAAAATACTCCTGACGGAAGCAGATGCAATGCAAATTTTCCATAGTCATTTATAATAGTATGACCTGCATTACTTCCTCCCTGAAAACGTACAATGATATCTGACTCTTCGCCAAGCATATCTGTAATCTTACCTTTACCTTCATCTCCCCAGTTAGCACCTACGATAGCTGTAACCATAAAATTCCTCCATTCTGTCATTGTATGTATGACACCATATATTTACGATACGATATAGATAATCCTGCTGCCATCTTCACAAGTATAAATGACATCATTCTTCGTCTTTTTATAAGACCACAATGGATTATACCTAATTTGAAGAATTATATCAAGACCTTATCTATAACAATATCATTTGTTTCTTTTGATAAATCATAAAATTCATCTCCAACCTGTACAATAGGCCTTGAAAATTCATTTTTATTTATCATCACTACTTTGCCGACTTCATTTGTTGAAAGCTTAACCTCTGTATTAAGATATGCCTGTACTGCCTTTTCCAAAAATGGAAGTAAAAACTCTACATCAAATTTTACGATTCCCTCGCGTTCAAACATTCCTATAACATCAAACGGACATATTGCAGCTCTGTAAACTCTGTCAGAAGTCATGGCATCATATGTGTCCGCTATTGCAACGATTCTCGCAAATGGTCCTATCTGATCTCTTTTATATCCGCCTGGATATCCAGTGCCATCACATCTCTCATGATGACGCATAGCTACTTCTGCCACTCTCGGATCAAGATTCTTAAGTCCTTTGAGAATATTGTTTCCAAACAATACATGTGTTTTTACGACATTATACTCTGGAAGCGTAAGCCTTCCCTTTTTCTGAATGATATTGTCAGGAACCATCATCTTTCCTATATCATGCAGAAGTCCTGAAAGCGTAAGTACATCAAGCTCATTTTTTGTTATGTCAGGATAAACTATACGCCCTATCATATTACTTAACATGGCAACATTTACACTGTGAACATATGTCACATCATCGTACCCTCTCATACACTGGAGCATATCAAGAATATGAAGTCCATTTCTTCCTTTTGATATAACATTCTCTACATCTTCAAGTATTGCCTTGCTGTCAATCTCCTCGTTTTGCATTACCACTTTATTGAATACATCTTTAAGATTATCAACACTGTCAATAAATGCAGTATGGAACTGCTCAAATTCCTTACTTTCTTTTACCTGTCTTAAATAATTCTGTTTTTCTGAATCACTTTTTACAAATTCTTTAATCTCATTCGTTTTTCCCTCCGGAGTTTTCTCCGAAGAAGTGCTTTCATTTTCATCATCGACCTTTATTCTTATTGCAAATATCCCGTATTCCTTAAGCGACTTGATTATTTCCTCCGTAAGTACGGTATCCGCTGGAATCACAAGATGATCGTCCGATGTGTAAACATCATCAGCAACGACCATATTTTCAGATGCCCTTGAAGTCAAAATACGCCTAATTGCCATATAACCTCCACTTCTGCTTGCCCTAATTTCATTCATACCTATGCAAGCCCTTTTAAAAACTCAAGTCAAGCGGACATTCGCAATCCGCTCTGCTACTTGCTCATAACACTATTAGCAATTCCCACACTTATTGCTCTACGCAATAGAAATCGGTGACTTCCTTGATAGTGTTAAACGTTAATTTCTGCCTTAACGCCCAATATGTCCTTATTTGCATCCAATATCGGATTTACGATATTTTCAAGGAATTCTGTAACCTGTGAAGCTGAACGTCCAACATATTTAGCAGGATCCATTGTTGCATTCAATTCTTCGATTCCTACAGGGAATTTGTCATCATCTGCTATAAGTTCAAGAAGATTGTTCTCCTTGCCATATTTCTTGACATTTTCCCCTGCTTTCATAGAAAGTTTACGGATCTCCTCGTGAAGCTCCTGTCTGTTTCCTCCCGCCTTTACGGAATCCATCATGATATTTTCCGTTGCCATAAACGGAAGTTCTGACATAAGACGCTTCTCAATAACTTTGTCATATACAACAAGTCCATCAACAACATTAAGAACAAGGTCAAGAATACCATCTGTTGCAAGGAATCCCTCTGGTACGCTTATTCTCTTATTTGCAGAATCATCAAGTGTTCTCTCAAACCACTGGCATGCTGATGTAAACATTGTGTTTGTAACATCTGACATAACATATCTTGAAAGTGATGCGATACGCTCACTTCTCATAGGATTTCTCTTATATGCCATAGCTGATGAACCTATCTGATTTTTCTCAAATGGCTCCTCAATTTCTTTAAGATGCTGTAAAAGTCTTATATCATTAGAGAATTTATGTGCACTCGCTGCAATTCCTGCAAGTACATTTAAGACACGCGTATCGAGTTTGCGTGAATATGTCTGGCCTGAAACAGGAAAACATTTCTCAAATCCCATCTTTCCTGCGATTATCTCATCCAACTTTTTAACTTTTTCTTCATCTCCGTCAAAGAGTTCCATAAAACTTGCCTGTGTTCCTGTTGTTCCTTTTGAACCGAGAAGTTTCATTGTAGAAAGAACATACTCAACATCTTCAAGATCCATAACAAATTCCTGAAGCCACAGTGACGCTCTCTTACCTACAGTTGTAGGCTGTGCCGGCTGGAAATGTGTGAATGCAAGTGTCGGCAGGCTCTTATATTTGTCAGCAAACTTTGAAAGTTCATCAATAACATTGATAAGTTTCTTTCTTACAAGCTTAAGTCCTTCTGTCATGATAATGACATCTGTATTATCACCTACATAACATGATGTAGCACCAAGATGAATGATTCCTGCTGCCTTAGGACACTGAACTCCGTATGCATATACATGTGACATAACATCATGGCGTACTTCTTTTTCTCTCTGCTTTGCAACATCGTAATTTATATCATCTGCATGTGCTTTAAGCTCATCAATCTGCTCTTTTGTCACAGCCGGCTCACCATGTTCATTTTTAAGTCCAAGTTCATTTTCTGCCTCTGCAAGTGCTATCCAAAGTCTTCTCCATGTCTTAAATTTCTTATCAGGCGAAAAAATGTACTGCATCTCCTTACTTGCGTAACGCTCTGAAAGCGGACTTGTATATTTATCGTAACTCATATCTTCTATTCCTTTCTCTATAGTGCTTCCTATCTGCCCGTCACATATGTTGTGAACAGTAATACTTTCTGCACTTTATTATTTTTCAAAATCTCCTCTTATATCCTCCTTAGGAGGTTCTACAGGGTAGTTGCCTGAAAAACAAGCATTACAGTAACCAGTATCTCCGGATATAAGCTCGCCCAGCCTGTCTATATCAAGGTATCCAAGTGAATCGGCACCTATCATCTCACAAATCTCATCAACTGAATGATTGTACGCTATAAGCTGATCGCTGGATGGTACATCTGTACCAAAATAACACGGATATAAAAACGGAGGTGAACTTATTCGCACATGAACCTCTGTGGCACCTGCATCTTTTATCATCTTTACAATCCTTGCACTAGTTGTTCCCCTTACAATAGAATCGTCTATCATTACAACCCTTTTACCTTTAACAACTTCTCTTAAAGCATTTAATTTTACTCTTACGCTTGATTCTCTCGCAGACTGTTTTGGTTTGATAAAAGTTCTGCCAACATAACTGTTTTTCACAAATGCTATACCGTATGGAATACCTGACTCCATTGCAAATCCCATCGCAGCAGCATTTCCTGATTCCGGAACACCAACTACTATATCAGCATCCACAGGATGTGTCTGTGCCAGTATCCTTCCTGCCGTGATTCTTGAGCTATTTACTGATATTCCATCAATATAACTGTCAGGTCTTGCAAAATAGATATACTCAAATATACACTTTGCAGTATGTTCACTTGCAAGGCTCATATCTGACTGAATTCCACAAGGTGTAATAGTAACTATCTCACCAGGTTTCACATCTCTTACAAACTCTGCACCAACCGTGTCAAGTGCACATGATTCTGATGAAAGGAAATAAGCATTGTCTCTCTTTCCTATACAAAGAGGTCTAAATCCAAATGGATCTCTAGCCCCTATAAGTTTTCTCGGACTGGCAACAACAAGCGAATATGCCCCTTTTAACTTTACCATGGCATTTTTAACAGCTTCCTCAACCTTGCCAACTTTTAATCTTTCTCTTGCAATAAGGTAAGCAATAACCTCTGAATCTATACTTGTCTGAAAGATAGCCCCGCTCATCTCAAGTTCACGTCTCAGTTCCAAAGCATTTACAAGATTTCCATTGTGTGCCATTGAAAGCGTACCCTTTATATAGTTTAAGACAAGCGGCTGTGTATTTTCAGCAACACTTGCACCTGCTGTCGAATAACGCACATGACCTACCCCGATGTCACCTGTCATCTTTTCAAGATTTTCTGCATTAAAAACTTCATTAACAAGTCCCATTCCCTTGCAGACATTGGAATTTCTTGGCGGACCGTCTGTCCTGCTCACTGCAATACCACAGCTTTCCTGACCACGGTGCTGCAATGCAAACAAGCCATAATAGATAGATGATGCAACATCATTTCCATCAAGGTCATACATACCAAAAACTCCACATTCTTCTCCGAGTTTAGGTTCCTCAATACCTCCCAGAAGACATCCCTTACAGCCACTCTTCTGACAGGATTTTTTTTCCCTGCAATAATTTGTTTCGTTACTCATTGTTTCCTCCGGCTCTGTATTTTAACGCAATTACCACAAATATAATTATATCAATTTTTTCCAAAATCGCAAGTTAATCTTTAACTCTGTTATTTTTTTGATGATTTCTCCGTGTTTTCGATTTTAGGAACCGTAGTCTGCTCCGTTGCCGGTCTGTCCTGCGTATCAGGAATTATACCTCTCATAAATTTAACCGTCAGAATCCTCTGAACAGATTCGTCTATTCTCTCTGCATCTACATCCCCTGATTTTATGGCATCAAGTATCGCATTGTAAGCTTCCTCAAAATCAGTTGGCATAAGTATTATATCTGCTCCTGCCTGAAAAGCTCCAAGTGCTGCCTCCGCTGAAGAATATTCATCGGTAATCGATGCCATATCCATTGCGTCAGTTATTATCACTCCTTCAAAGCCAAGTTCCTCCCTGAGTATTGTCTTCATTATAAGTTCTGACATACTTGCTGGCTGTGCCGTCTCTGTAACCCTGCTTACTGAAATATGCGAAACCATTACAAAATCAGCACCTGCCTTTATTCCCTCTTCAAATGGTACAAAGTCAATTTTTCTAAGAGCGGCTATACTACTGTCAATGTTGACATTTTCAATATGGGTATCTCCCTTTGATGAACCCTGTCCCGGAAAATGCTTAAGCGTCGCAGAAACATTTGTTGACTGCATACCCTTTACAAATGCCCTGACCATAGAGGCAACTTTCTCTGGATCAGAGCCAAATGACCTAGAGCCTATCTCAAGATTAAGGTCACTTGTCTTAACATCGGCAACAGGAGCAAAATCAACATTAAAGCCAAGCTTTTTTATATCGTTTCCTATAGTTTCTCCCATCTTATTTACATATTCCGTATCTTCTTTACTTCCAACCTCTTCCATAGTCGGAAAGCTTGTCGTCTTCATATCAGGATTTCCTGCGATTCTTGCGACATCCCCACCCTCTTCATCTACGGTAACAAACAACGGGATATTTGAATTCGTCTGAAGCTTATTTATAAGCTTCTTAGTCTGCTTCCTGTTACCAATATTTCTTGAAAATAATATGACACCGCCTATACTGTATTTTTTGACACTGTTTTCCATCTCTTCCGAACATTTCTTCCACTCAAAGTAACTTCCTTTTGAGCTGTCAAGCTGTTCAAGATTTACCACAAACAATTGCCCTACTTTTTCTTCAAGAGTCATATTTTTCATATATTCAGATGCTTTAACATATGCTTCCTTCCTGTCCATGCCTTTATTTTCATCATTTTTTTTCTGAGCCGTAGGTGAGTTTGTTGCACTTTCCTTTTTAGCATTTCCAGAAATCGAACATCCTGTAAGAGAAATAACGAGTGTCATACACATAATAATCTTTACCAGCTTTGAAACGCTGTTTTTTTTCTTTCTTAACATACAAACCTCATTTCTATTTTACTTTATTTAAATTTCCAAAAACAGCTTCAAAAACACTGTCTTCGCGTACAAATTAGTATAACATACACTCCCACAATTTTTAATTACAATTTTATGAAACCTCTAGTATAGACTTTCAGCTAAATAACACAGCATATGGAAATTTATACTAATTATTTGTGAAAATGTCAATAATACAGCACAATAACATGATTAACATAAATCTTTAAATTTTATTTTATAATTTTTGTAAATTGTCCAGGCTCTGCTGCATATCATGTGATTGTAAATAATTTTTAGTCGATGAAATCGACAAATGGAGGATTTATGAGTGATTTAGCAGCAACAACATGTGGCGGATGCAGCAATGGAGATAACGGATGCAGTTGGATTATCATTCTGCTTTTACTCTGCTCTTGCAGCGGTAACGGAAATGGTTTTGGCTTTGGTAACAATGGATGTGGTTGCGGTTCTGACAACGGATGCAACTCTATCATCTGGATCTTACTTATTCTTTGCTGCTGCTGCGGCGGTGGTTTCTAAAGTTTTGCGGCAAATACCGCCTTCTGCCCTATAAAGGCAGCAACATAAGCTAAATTCTTTTATGATCTAACAAATAAAAATCGTCTTGATTTTCAGGGGAGTGCTATATGCCTCCCCTGTTTCCTGTAATCAAACGTATATTAGCAATCATTCCTGAGCAAGCTTTTTTCTAAACAACAAGAGCCATAAGTACCAAAAACCCATGACTCTCATAGCATTTATCTTTTGATTTTGTTTTTAAGACACCTTTCACATTTTCTGTCTATCTCATAAATCGTATCTTTTTCAATGACAAGTTCAGTATCGTCATCAATTATGATCCGTTTTACCTCATCATCCTTTTTTAAATTGCCCGGCTGTTCACGATTCTCAAATGCCTTCATCTCACTTTTTTCTTTTCCATAATAATAGCATCTTCCCATAACTTTTTCTCCGTATATTATAGTTTTCCACTATTATTTTATGTATTAGAAAAAGATAAGTGCTGATCAGAAAAGTTCAAAATACTTTTTAACATTGTACATTTTTGAACTCATTGACATAAGAAGCATGTCAAATACGCAGATGGCGGCCATTGATTCTACCACTACAACAGCTCTTGGCACGATTATAGGATCATGACGCCCTTTTATCTCAACCTCTATATCCTCGCCTGTACGGTTCACTGTCTCTTGACTTCTTGCAATGGACGGAGTAGGTTTTACGGCAGCTCTCAGTATTATATCACTTCCGTCACTTATTCCGCCTAAGATTCCCCCTGCATTGTTAGTCTTTTTTGATACGCTTCCATCCTGCATGCAAAATGAGTCATTATTATCAGAACCATACATTGAAGCAGCCTCAAATCCTGCCCCTATCTCGACTCCTTTTACTGCACCTATAGACATGACTGCCTTTGCAAGATTTGCGTCAAGTTTCTCAAATACGGGTTCTCCTACACCCGTAGGCATCCCTGAGATAACACACTCTATGATTCCTCCTACCGAATCCTTCTCATTCATTTTTTCCTCAAGAAGTTTTTCGGCTCTTTCTGACGCTTCCATATCCGGCATATAGAGAGGACTTTTCATGATATTTTCAAATGACAGCTCACTTGTATCAGCTTCTATACCACCTATAGCTTTGCTGTATGCCATGACATTTACGCCAAGCTGTTTTAATGCCTCACATGCTATCGCACCTGCCGCAACCCTTCCTATAGTTTCTCTTCCCGATGAGCGTCCACCACCTCTATAATCTCTAAAACCATATTTTTCATCAAATGTATAGTCCGCATGTCCCGGTCTGTAATAACCTGCTATCTCTGAATAGTCTTTTGACCGCTGTGTCTTATTGTACACTACCATTGATATCGGCGTTCCTGTGGTCTTGCCCTCAAACACACCTGACTGTATCTCGACTATGTCATCCTCTTTTCTCGGTGTTGAATATCTTGTCTGCCCCGGTTTTCTTCTGTTGAGATATTTCTGAATTATCTCCTCACTTATCTCAAGTCCTGCCGGACAGCCGTCAACCACAACGCCTATTCCCTTTCCATGCGATTCTCCCCATGTAGTTACCCTGAATATGTTTCCAAACGATGAACCTGCTGCCATGTCCTGTTTCCCCTTCCTAAAATCAATAAACTTTAAGTTCCTTCCAAAGTCTGTTGTAATATTCTTCCGCATCTTTTCCAAGATAGGAAAATATCTTACACCTTTTTATCACATCATCTGATGGGAATATAGCATTTCTCTCTGCTTTTTCCTCATCATCTATATCCTTTAATACTGCTTCATTAGGCGTAGAGTAATAAATATACTCAAAATTTGTCATTGCCACATCTTCCCTGCACAAAAAGTCAAGGAATTTAACAGCACCATCATAATTTTTACCGCCTTTTGGTATCACCCAGCTATCCATCCATATATTTGAACCTTCTTTTGGAACAACATACTCAAGGTCATCATTATAATCCTGTGCGATGCTCGCCTCCCCTGAATATATAAGTCCCATCGCCGCCTGATTGTTCGCCATGTCATCCCTTATCTCATCGACAAGATATGACTGTACTATATCTTTCTGCTGTTTCAGATCATCAAGGGCAATTTTAAGTTCATTTTTATCGGTGGTGTTTATCGAGTAACCATGTCTTATAAGTGCAGGCAGAAAACTGTCTCTTACACTGTTCTGCATGATGATATTGTTCTTGTATTTCTTGTCCCACAATGCATCCCAACTGTCAGGAACTTTATCCACCATCTTTTTATTATATAATATGCCGACTGTCCCCCAGTAATACGGCACAGTATAACTGAGCGTCTTATCAAAACTCTTTGACAGATTCCAATATGTCTCTCCGATGTTTTTTATATATTTCATCCTGTCATAGTCTATCTTTCTTACATCTTTTTCCTTTATCATCTTGTCGAGCATATAGTCAGAACAGCAGATAAGATCATAATCCACTGCACCGTTTTTATACTTTGTATACATAGCCTCTGGAGTGAGAAACTCCTCATACACTACTTTTATGCCTGTCTCTTTTTCAAACTTGTCAAGAAGTGTCGAGTCGATATAATCTCCATAGTTGAACACGACTATCCTGTTTTTTGATGAGCCACCTGATTTCTTGCAGGATGTAAGAAAAAACATAGATGACACTGTTATGCTCATAAACAATACTGCCGCTGTGACCCTCTTTATACTCTTTCTTATCATGCTGCTGCCTCCTTCTTTTTTAAAGACACCGCACTTTTCCTGTTTATCACAAACAGCACAAGTAAGACTATTATAAATATGATAGTTGAAAGTGCATATATCTCCGTCTGGATTCCCTTTCTGTACTCAGCATTTATCATTGTTGACATAGTGTGTATTCCCGGTGCTTTTGTAAAATATGTCACTGAAAAATCATCTAGTGACATGGTAAAAGCAAGAAGAAATCCCGATAATATTCCTGGCATAATATCAGGTATCACAACCTTCCACATTGCATACAGCCTTGATGCTCCAAGGTCAAGTGCAGCCTCATATGTGCTCATGTTAAGCTGGAGCACCTTAGGCCACACAGATAAAACAACATACGGGATTATCAGTGTGATATGGGCAATCATCATAGTTGAAAAACTAAGCTCTGTAAATCTTGTAAACAGAAGCATAAGTGCTATACCTGTGACCACATCAGCATTTAACATAGGTATATTGGTCACCCCCATAATAGCAGAGCGTGCTTTCTTGCTTATTCCTATCATTCCTATACAGGCAAGTGTTCCCAATGCAGTAGCTATAAGACCTGCCCCTGCTGCAAGTAAAAGCGTAGTATAAAGTGCATTCATTATGGTCTCATCATGAAACAGCTTAACATACGCTGCAATTGAAAATCCTCCCCACACTGCCTTATTCTTTTCAGATGCATTGACAGAAGACACAATAAGAACTCCTATCGGAAGATACAGCATTATAAGTATAATGGCAAGATAAATTTTCTGTAAAGCCTTCTTTCCTTTTACCATATGCTTTCCGACTCCTTTCCGTTATCAAATATTCTGTAAATGACAATACTGATAAGAATCAATACCATAAGCGACATAGACAGTCCCGAACCGGCATGTACATCTGCATAACCCGAATTAAATGCCTGCTCTATGGCATTTCCGATAAGATATATCTTACCGCCTCCGAGCATATCCGCTATTACGAACTCACTCATCGACGGAACAAGTACCATCGTTATACCGCTCACTATTCCCGGTACGCTGAGTGGAAGTATTATTTTCCTAAGTACGACAGAATTTTTTGCTCCGAGATCCTTTGCCGCATTTATGACATCCTTGTCTATCTTTACAACTGCATTGTAGATAGGAAGTACCATAAACGGAAAATAATCGTATGCCGTTCCAAAAATAATAGCTGCTTTCGTATTCATGAGATATACTTTTGAAAGCCCGAACATTGTTAGCACCTGATTTAAAAAACCGTTATTAAGCAGTATAAGTCTCCACGCAAGTGTTCTTAACATAAAGTTCATCCACATAGGCAGAATGAATATCATGACAATAAAGCTGTTCTTATCGGTAGAATATTTACTAAGGATGACAGCTAACGGAAATGCAAGTAAAAGACAGACAATAGTAACTATAAGTGACATCTCAAAACTTAACAGCAGCGGTTTTGCATTTACCGGATCAGCTATCGCTGCAACATACTTAAAAGTAAACTTTCCGTCTGAATTTGTAAAACCATTATAGATTATAAGTCCGAGCGGGATAACAGTAAATAGTATCATCCACACCAGATATGGTCCTGCCAGAAGCTTTGAGCCAAGACTCTTTAATTTTTCCATATAAGCCTCCCCCTTTCTACTC
Organism: Eubacterium sp. MSJ-13; assembly: GCF_018918235.1. Taxonomy (GTDB): domain Bacteria; phylum Bacillota; class Clostridia; order Lachnospirales; family Lachnospiraceae; genus Butyribacter. The sequence continues at coordinate 3,270 of NZ_JAHLQE010000094.1, read as the reverse complement.
CTCAACAAGCACCTTTTCATCCTCTGATTCAGGCTTGTTCATTATCTGAATGTTGAACGGATCAACCCACATTCCCACTTCTTTTCCGGGTTCTGCCATAACGGTGCTGTGCACGAGCCATTCAAAACCACATGCATCGATCTCCATCTCATAATGCACTCCCTTAAAGATTGCAGAAATAACCCTGCCGTTTATAATCCCCTTATCTTTCTCAGTGATAACAATGTCCTCAGGTCTTATAACAACATCGACAGGCTTATTTGTACCAAATCCCTCATCGACACAGGCAAATTTTGTGCCTAATATGTCAACGACTTTATCCTTTACCATCGTTGCCCCGATAATATTGCTCTCTCCGATAAAGTCAGCTACAAACGCATTCTGCGGTTCATTGTAGATATCCTCCGGCGTGCCTATCTGCTGTATATATCCCTGATTCATGACCACGATGGTATCAGACATAGTAAGTGCCTCCTCCTGGTCATGCGTGACATATATAAAAGTGATGCCGAGCTCATTTTTAAGTCTGATAAGCTCATACTGCATATCCTGGCGCATTTTCAGATCGAGAGCTCCAAGCGGCTCATCAAGAAGCAACACTTTCGGCTCGTTTACGATAGCCCTTGCGATAGCGATTCTCTGCTGCTGGCCGCCTGAGAGAGAATCTGGCATACGCTTTTCAAACCCGTCAAGATTTACCAGCTTCAATGCATATTTTACCTTATCTTTTATATATGACTTTGACTTATTCTTTATCTTAAGCCCGAAAGCTATATTTTCTTCTATATTCATATGTGTAAACAGTGCATATTTCTGAAATACTGTATTTAAATTTCTTTCATTTGGCGGCATAGATGTGATATCCTTCCCGTCAAATATAACTTTTCCCTTATCAGGTGTCTCAAAACCACCTATTATACGAAGCGTCGTAGTCTTTCCACAGCCACTTGGTCCAAGCAATGTGAGAAATCTGTTCTCATTCATAAAAAGATTCATGTCATCCAATATGACCTTGTCACCATACGACTTTGTAATTCCCACCAGATCAATCAATTTCTTTGCCATTTGTTTTTCTCCAGTCTTAAACTCTATATTGTCATTTTTCAAAACAAAGAGTCTGCTTTGAAAACTCCAGCACTGCTTTTGCACCGCTTAATATCATAGAAAAATATACATAAATTTTTGTATTGTTGTCAACATATCTGCATAAAAAAAATTATATCTCATAAAATCAATTTAGAAAACACTTTAAAGGAGATTTATTTTGGAATTTTCAAACGAACACCAACGCCGCCTCGCAATGCTCAAGGCAGCACTGCCATATGTTCCACCGCAAAACAAAAAAGCTATGGAGATAATTTTGCAGGCGGATAATCTCATATCACTTGCAACAGAAGTTTCCACAAATGATGATGACATGACACTTCGTGCTGCACAAACCGATACACCCGCAACTCCTGCTGTTTATGAAAAACTGCTTCTTAACATAAAAGATTACTGTACGCCCGCAGAGTCCGAAATCGTGCGTATGCTTTTAAATTTTCTTCATGCTGACGAGCTTTTCAAAAATTACAGGGATTTTACTAAGAGTCATGCCTCAATTCATACAGATGAATACGGCGAAAACGATAACCAGAATTTTATGATGGAATTCCTTATGTCGCAGCTCTCGCCAAAACAGCGAACAACTTTTGAACAGGTAGCAACAATAATGAATAATAAAAAAGGAGACGACAAAGCCTATGAATAACTGGAAAAACAACGAATCATTTATGCAGATGGAACAGAATAAACAGCATATGGTCGAGCTGCTCGTAAATTCACTTCACGGTAAAAATCTCAGTGAAGCCCTTCCCATATTGTCAAACTGGAAGGATAAGCTTAGAAGCGAAAACATAAGCTTTACTGCCGAGGAGGATAAACTTCTTACTGATATTTTTATAGAAATGCTCCCTCCTAAGCAGAAAAGCCAGTATGAATTTTTACGGCCTTTCCTCTGATGATGAAATCATAAATATTTCGCTGTATTTCTTAAAACTCAATTTCCTTATGGCACAGGCATAACCTTTTGCTGCTGTTTTAGCAGCTTCTAAAGGCTGTGCCTGTAGATTTTTTATTATCTCTGCGGCTTCATGCATGTCTTCAAGCGAATACATAAAAATCTCTTCACCGTCAACAAACCTCTTTTCAAGATATACGCTCTCATCACTGACACAGACACTCCCATTGCACATTGCAAGGGATATCCTGTCATGCTGTCCTGCCTTAAACCACGGCAGTACATTTAATGCAATCTTACTGTCAGCATATATATCCGGAAGATTTTGATAATCAGTTTCCCCATGAAGCTTTATCTTTCCGCCAAATACTCCCTCCTTATTTTGCACCATATCACATTTTAATATGAATCTTTCCCAGCCATGCCCGAATATATCAACATCTATCCCGCTTCTTAGCATCTCCATCAACACTTCTTCCCTTATCACTGCTCTTATGAACATATCTGCAAAAAAATTGAGTTCAAGACTGTCCATAAATCCTGTGTCCGAGTCAAGATTCTCGTCAGTGTCATACAATGCATGCCTAAATGCCGTTTCTATCGTGTCTGACGGATTATTTATAAGATAGTCCGCCATCTTCTGGAATATCTCCATATGTTTTGTACCACTTTGCATTGCAAGATTTACTATATCCTCAGAAGCCGTATAAGTTCCCGTAAACAGGACATCAATACTTCTCTCGTTATATGGAACGAGCCTTTCCGCGGTATCTGCCGGAAGCGGTCTCACATACACATCTCTTATATTACTGTAATATTTTCTTATAAGTGCGGCATGAGTATCGTCAAGGCAGATAACCCTCATATCATGCAGTCTGTTCTTTAAAACACTATTGTGGTAAAGTGGATGGTCAAGTATGACATGCCATAGCGGAACATACCCTGTACTGCTTTCATCATCCTCTATATCAAAAACAAATGTGCTGCCTGCACCATACGAATATAAATCTGTGTTAAAATCTATTATCCCTGCGGTATTCTTTTTTTCTCTTATCTTTTCTGCAAGTTCAACCGCTTCATCTCCTGTACTCACCTGAACAACAACAGAATCTCTGCCCGCCTTTAAAAATTCTTCATTAAGCCGCCTTGCAAAATATGAAGTAGAACCATAGCAGATATTTCCCTTAGTTAAAATAACAAACTGTTTTTTCACACTAATCCTCATTTCTGCACATGTTTTTTGTGCATATCAAGTTTGTGTCAAGTGTGCG
>NZ_JAHLQE010000005.1 GCF_018918235.1 Eubacterium sp. MSJ-13 | reverse complement strand
AGATTGAAAATTTACCCTGCGTTATTTAGCTGAAAATCATTGATACAGTACACTAGTTATTTTACTCAGAAACAATCAGTCGTGTTTTAAAATACTGTTCCTGAAAATAAATCTGTCTGTTAATTTCCTCTTTTGTAAAAGTCATATTTTCCGGTGCAACCACCCATTTTTCTTCTACATCATCTATTCGATGAACAACTGCAATGATTTTTCCCGTAAACTTATCTACAGCCTTATCAACGCCCAATATATAAGCATCCTGCTCCTCCCCGTCAGGTGCGATAATTTCTTCTATATAACCATAGTTGACCGGATAATACATATCTTTATGTTCCGGGTGATAACTTCCCATTGGTCTGTCAACCGTCACTGTCACTATCTTTCCTATAACTGAATTTTCCATTAATACTCCTTTGTTATTTCTTCACTTATTCCATACATAACTTTAAAACTTTCAAGATCCTCCGGAGTCTTTATCAACATAATCTCTTCTATCTTACCTGTATTCATATCCTTAAATCCTGCAACCTGCTCACCATTACATATGCTTGCCTTGATTACCGGTTTCATATTTACACTATCATAGGACTTTGCAACAAATTTCTTTTTAAACAATCCCACTCCGCCCACCTTCTTTCAGCTTAGCCACTACCATAATAAGTACACATCATACATAAATTTTTCAAAAGACTGCACAAGATAAAATATACATTATCCTATAAATTGCCTGTACTATTTTCTCAAATTTATATCTGCATCATTCCATGATTTTCTAACTACTTATAATCATTTGACACATCCATAAAATCACGCTTTCCATTGATATAATCCTGATATGCAATTTCAGGATCCTTTCCCCGAAACACTGTGCAAAGTCCACACATATCGCAGTCGGCAATGCACTTGAATGTGTTTTTAATATATTGTCTTCTTTCCTCTATCGTAGAATCTTTTAAATCTGGTGCTCCCATAATACTATCACCTACTTCACCATACCTGAATTACTTCTGTATTCCTCATTTAACTGACGCAATTCTTTTTCTCCATTGATATATGGCTCATAAAATGCATCGACAGAACCACCACCTAAATTGTCACATCCGTTGCAAAAATCACAAGCACCTCCGCATTGATTAAGCCCCTCCTGAACAATACGAATTCTTTCTTCTTTTGTTGTATCCTTTATCAATAAACTTTTAATCTCCATGTTGCTGCCATCCTTTCTTAAAAAACATAAATTCTAAGACTTCTATTTGTATTATACAACAAAATCTAACACAGCAAAATACCCCCTAAACAGATTTTGGTTATTTGCCTTGTCTGCTTAAGGGGTATCATATTATTGATTGTTCGTTCAAGTATATATTCGCAATCCACTCTACTACTTGCTCATAACACTATTAACTGCAAGCCTTCTATTCTTGTTTTACAATCTATTCAAACATATATTATTTTGCGCCAGCCAATTACCTTTTCTTTTATCCCGCTATCTCCCCACATCCTTTGTATAATGCACAAAGACATCCTCTAAATTATGAATATTTAAACATTCCCTTATTCCCATATAATGCTCCGGAAAAAAACATCACAAAACCATTCCTGCATAGATGATTTTGTGTCACTTCCTGTTCTACCCAAAAATGAAATCACTAAAACAACTACCACTACAAGTGCAAGGCACACATCACAAGCAAACATGATACCTTAGACATTTTATTTCCATTTTTCATACTGCCTCTCCAATTCCTTTAACAGTTTCTTTTGCTTCTCTGCTACTGCTTTTTTTGCTTTCTCATATTTATCAGAAAATTTACTCTCTTTCCAAATATCCTCATATTCCTGCCACGCATCTGCATAATAACCTACATCCTCAAAATTCTTGAAATCCAGTTGAAACCTAGCAAACTTTGATGACTTATTACAAACTATTAACAACACAGCTTTTTTTCAAATCCTGTTTCTTGATGTAGAAATGCCCCGTCTTACCGGTATCGAAACCACTGCCAGAATTCGTGAAACCGATGCTAATAATGTTTGCATTATTTTTGTAAACCACTATCCACAATATATGCAAGACAATTTCAATGTACGCGAGAAACCTCCAAGCAGATAGATTTTCAAACAACAAAATACCAACAACTCTCATATGCTTATCGTAATACACGCAGTTTACTACACGATACAAAAAAACACTTTTTTATATTCAAAAAGCTCTTATCCATTTGGAGCAACACTATATCGGCATCAACACCGGTAATTTAGTAATTGATGCTTTTGTAAGCAATTACATGACCATTGCACAAAACGACAACATTTATTTTGATACAAAGATACAAATTATTCCTTCCAGCATCCCTACGGACGATTATGACCTTTGTATTATTATTGGAAACTTATTAGATATAGATAATAGTTTGAACGCTGCCATAGGCATCCCCTCTCCCTATCCAAGAAAAATATATACAGAACTTTTTACTACTGAATTAGAATTTATTATACATATCAAAAATACATGTCATCCAAACACGCAACCACTACATGATAGTCAAAGTCAACATGAATTTTATCATGGATATGGTCTTGCCAATGTGAAGTCACTGGTGAAAAAATATGACGGAACATATTCTTGTTTTACGAAAGATAACACCTTTGAAACCGTTATTATAAATTTCCATAAAAACCTCCCACACACTGTCGTTTTCAAACCATATGTAATGTAATTTACCAAACCTTTGTTTTCTCGTTTTCGCCGTTATCAAAATAAACTCCTAAACCGTCATCGGCGCTATGTTTATACTCAGTTTTGGCCAGTGCTAAACAGGTGCCACTGTCACCTAGCACCTTCAGTATGTATTTCAGTTGCCAGACTCAACTTCACATCTACATTATAACTTTGCATTATCACCCATTCATTGTATTCCGATTGTTCCGTATCATAAAACCCTGAAAGCGGTCTCTACGATTCGCTCCGGTCAACGCTAAACGAGCATTTCCCGGACGCTTAACTCCCTGTCATATGTATTTCATTAGATAGCATCCTAATATAATCAAGTATACTGCCAGAACAATTGCAATTTAAATCTTGATTTATAGCTTTATTTCCAATTCAAGGCAATTCCATTCTTTTCCCATTACAGTATACTTTTCTATTTTATCTTGAAATACATCCTTAAACCCTATTGACTTATAACAATAATAAGCTGATTTATTATTTCCAAAAACACCTAATGAAACTTTGTTTACGCAAAATATTTCCCTAGCATATTTCAACCCTAATTTCAGCATCTTTTTTCCATATTCCTGTCTGCGTTTCTCTAAATCAACAATTACAATACCACACCGTAATTCCTCAAAAAATTCATTCGGTCTTCTCATAGTAAAAAATCCTACTGTCCATTTATAAAAAGATTTCTCATCCTTTATCCATGACATAATTGTTTTCGCATCATTTTTATTATATGGTCTTAATCTTAACATACTTGCCTTACTTTCTCATTTGTTTAAAATATTGTTTATCATATCCTGCTCATCATGTGATACAAGCTGCGCTTTTTTATCCTAATGACATAAAATACTCTCTTTTTGGCTTATATATTCTGACTATCTATCCCTTATAAATGTTTTCCTGATTTCTTTACTTAACAACCGACTGTATGTTTCTACCTTACAAAATAATTTTCTAACATTTCCCAATTTCTTTGTTCTCTAATAGCTACCATATCAAACTCGGCATAAAAAATACCCTCTGTTCTCATCGGTTCAACACTACACTTCTTTTACCTGCAAATACTTTTCTATCAATTTCGGCTGTATCAAAGGATATGTCCAGTTCTCAGGCAATTCATCCATAAGAACAATCTTCTCCATTTCGCTATGTAATTCTTTCGCAAACTCTGTTATCTCTGCAAAACAAAGGAGTCCAAATGTTTCCTCACCTGTATCATTTACTCTGTTCTTACCTGTTACTGAGTAAACACAGATTGGTTTTATCTCAAATTTAAGTGCGCCTGTTTCTTCCTGCAATTCTCTTTTAGCCGTTTCAAGAATGTTCTCCCCAGCTTCTCTATGCCCTCCCGGCACTTCATATGTATCTCTTTCTTTGTGTTTGCAAAATACCCACTTGCCGTTACTCTGTGAGATAATTACTGCAAATTTTAATAATTCGTCATTAACTTTATCATAAAATTTTACTTTCATCATTTTTCCCCTTTCCATTCTATCATAAACTCATTAAGAAATTCCTGCATTACAGCCTGTCTATGTTCTGCCAATTTCCTTCCCTCAGTCGTATTCATCATGTCTTTCAACAAGAGCAACTTTTCATAAAAATGATTAATGCTTGTAGAATCTTGATTATTCCGATACTCTTCTTTGTTCATTCCCATTTTAGGTTTTATTTCCGGATCATAAATCTTTCTTCCCCTACTACCACCATATGCAAATGTTCTGGCAATTCCAATAGCTCCTATAGCATCAAGTCGGTCTGCATCCTGCACACATTTTCCTTCTATGGTATCAGGTACGACTGAATCCGTTCCAGCAAACGAAACTTCATCTATAATCTTTAATACTGCCTCTATCCTTTTCCCATTTATCTTGTTAGCTGTCATAAAATCAACTGCCTTCTTCTTAACAGCATAAGTATCCGATGAAAGTTTAATATCGTCCACATCATGTAACAGGGCTGCCAATTGCACTATTTTAACATCTGCTTTTTCCTGTTTCGCGATTTTAACAGCCAATTTATATACTCTTATCGTGTGATAATAGTCATGTCCACTACTATCTCCCGAAAATATACCTTTTATAAATTCCATTTCATTATCTGTCATCTTATCTCCTAATCAACCTATCAAAACGATATAGTAATTTTATCAAAAGCATTACTCCTCTACAAATAGAGCAAAATTAGGGGCATTTGAAAAAACAAATGCCGTAAACCTGCATATACAAGCTTTCGGCATTTTAATTTGTTATTCAAACTCTTTTTCAGGTTCGATTTTTCTTATGAAAATAGTATTTTTTCATGCAAAAATCATATCATTTTGATACTATTTCATATATTGTTTATACAGTTGTATTTCTGGTGTACCCAAATTGTACCCACGCTATTTCTGTACACTATTCTTCATTATCAAAGGTGTCATTTTTTCCATAAGTGCCTCTGCGATACATCTACTTTTGTCATCAAGAATTTTCTTCTTCTGTTCACGCGCCCACTCTACAGCTTTAAGCTGATCTTCTAATTTTTCACTTAACAAAACATGATCTTCATCATTCATATGTCTTATTCTCCTGTTACATCTTCAAACAACTTTGCTGACACAATATCCTCAATTTTTTCTCTGAACTGCTTAAGCATTGCTGTATCTCCAACAATAATTTTATCAAAGAATAAACTTCCAGTTGTTTTTCTTAGAATCAAATCTACAGTTCCCGGATTCTTCAATTCATTTCCTTTTATCAAGGACTTCGGACGTGCTTTCTTTGATTCTGAAAAACCTAATGTGCAGTTTCCATCCGCTGTTGCCAGCGAACACACTACCCGATTTTTCCGAAAGCCTTCTTCTACTTGAACATCCGATTTCATTAGTGTCATCATATCCGGCAAAACCTGTATTTTTCTTCTTACTGTACCTTTTGCTGACTTCTCATTCTGTCCTGCTTTTGCGAAATCGAAATCCTCTTCCGTCAATGTTCCATCGTAACATTTATGAAAAAATGTCTTAGCATCTATATTGGAATGTACACCTGTTAAATGTTGGAAATTATCTTCCTCTGCTGCAATTATATAATAATCATTTTTTTCAAATGCTACCGAGCAAATTAGATACTCATAATCAACATAAATGTCTTTATACTGTTTTGCAGCTTTTATCATTTCCTGTCTGGCACGTTCCTTAAAACTTTCCTCTGCCATTTTAGCTCCTTTGTGAAAGAAAGACGGATGACCGAAGCCATCCGCCTTTGATTTTTAGCAGTTTACTCTGTAATGGGAATGAGTTTTAGGTCTTCATCCCGACCACTGGAAACGGGTTTTAAGTCTCCGTTCCGACTGTAGTATCTTCTTTTTGTAACTTAAATATACACTATTGTATGCAAAAAGTCAATCACAGTACCATTCATTTTCTCATCAGCTTTTCATCAAAAATCCACAGGCTATATGTGAATCCCTAAAATCCTATAAAACAATATCCCATCTTATGGATAAAAAGCTGTGCTTTTTAGATAAAAGCCTAATAATCATGGTTCTCCACAAAAATAACTTGTCATATCCATCATTGCAATCAACATATTCCATATTATGAGTTAGTGTGCAAATAGTATGACATACATAGGCACATTGTATTATCATCTATTACATTTCTCAATTTTGGCACACCATAAAGCAAATATGATTCTGTCTTCCAACAAAAAAAATATTTCTTATCATTTTCTACACATTTGCATTCGCCTTTAAAATTCCACTCAATTTGTTTTTTTGCAGCTTTTATATTATTGGATTGTGCATAATATACTGATAAATTTGATTTACCCATATTCTCTGTAAGCGTAGCAGTAAATTGACTATCAAATGCCCAATCGTCAAGATTATCTACATATAAATCCACGTCCGAAGATTGAGAAACAATGTATTTTAGAATATCTCTATATTCACCATCCATTAATTTTCTATCATTAAAAACTTCATCTGTGATAAGGGTATAATCAATACTTTTTTTGTTTTTTGTGAAATGTATCTTTTTTAACTCATCATATAGACCACTCTTTTCTTCAAGAATCTCTCCTTCATACCCCTGTTGATTAATTCTTCTATACTTAAAATGGTTCTTTAATACCTTTTTATTATTTATCTGTTCAATGATATAATCTTTGTACATTTCTAACAACTCTTTATGCTTATTTGATACTTGTACAATATCAATATCCAAACCATTCGAACTTACATATATGTGAATTGGTATTTTAATATATTTAACAAAAGTACCATCAACCTTATCTATCTTCAACAATTCTTCTTTTATCGGCTGAACTCCCTCTGAAAAATACAAAACATTTTCTTCGTCAAATATCTGAGATATCCTTTTGAATTGCTCTATATAATATTTGACTTCTCCAGTAGGAATTATTGGTTTCAATTTTCCATCGTTATCTCGTACATTATTTTGCAATTCATACGCTGAGGAATCAATAATATTCCCTAAGATTCCATCAAGACATACATTTTTCAGAATGTCTTGTTTTTTTTCTGTTCTATTAAGGTTGTTTAACGCCTCTCTACCTGCTGTCATCATTTTACAAGAATTAGTCGATACCATTACAAGATTTTTTGAATACAAATCAGCTAACGTTACATCTAACAACTTTCGTTTCAATCCTAATATCTGAGCTATCACATCAATTTGATAGACACCTACATCAATAAGCTGAAGTACTTTTTCTTCAACAAGACTAATTGGCATAATGGTTCTCTTAGTTACAAGCAATGATGTCTCATATATTGGTACATATACTAAATCAGAAAAAAGATACTCATATCCTTCATTTACAGGTATAATGTGTTGGAACAAATCTTCAATTAATTTTTTCAAAATAGTTTTCCCCCCTTACATGAAATAATCTTGCAATGATCGTGAGTTCTAATGTAGTCTATTATTTCAATAAATTTATTATTTGGATCATTATAATTATAAAAGAAATTTAAGTCACCACAGATTATCAACAATTTTTTTGCCCTAGAAAAAGCAACATTTACACGCTTCTTTTCTTTCTGGAATCCAATTGAATTATCTGTCCTTACTGTACTATACATAATAATATCATTCTCTCGTCCTTGAAAAGCATCTAACACATTAATATCAATTTGTGCAATCTTGTCATATCCGATTGCTTTAACTGAATTTCGAAGAATATCTTTTTGTCCACTATATCCAGTAATTATCCCTATATCTTGGTTATCTAATTCATTCGATTTCTTTAAATCCTCAAGAATATCTAAAATAATACGTTTTTCTTCCTCATTCATGAATGAATTTCCTTTGGTTTTCTTCTGCTTTCTTTTTCTGTTTTCTGAAGTATCAAACCAAATTATAGAATTACCTTCGTATCTCGATAGTCCATGAAGTTTATCTTCGTCCTTGCACCCAGTATCAATTGTTCCTCCATAGAAAACGGTACTAATCAAATTTCCAATATTTCTTATCATTCTATATTGGGTACTTAAAACTTGCTTGTGTGAATCTGGTAATGTTTCAAATAAGATATCAAACATTCTATATTCCGGATTTTTTGTCAGTTTTGCAATCTTTGGAGATATGCTTTTGTCTGCATAAGCTGGTAACTGATTTTGATCTCCTACTAAAATTATCTTTTTTGCTTTGATTATAGAAACCAGCAATTCTGGTGTTGTTGCCTTTGCTGCTTCATCAATAATAACATAATCAAATTCCATATCTTTAACAAAACTATTTGCTAAAAAACCTATACATGTTCCTGCTATAACCGTAGCACTTCGTACTAACTGATAATCAAGGCAGTCCTTTTCTACAGACCTATCAATCCAATCCTTTTGTATTTCTTTTATTTTCTTCCATCTATCAAGAATTCTCTGATCTGATATGTCTTGGTATACTTCTTCCATACTTTTGTCATACTCTTCAACATTCTTCTTCACATCATAAAAAAGCTTGTCTCTATGAGCTGGCATCGTATATCTACAAGATATTTTGGGTGATACGTTTTTGTCAGCTCCTATTCTGACTATTTCTAAATCATCTGAAATAGTACTGTCTAAGCCTTCCAAAATATTATCCACCGCTGTATGTGACTGCGAAACAATAAGTATTCTAGGACTATCTGCTGTTTTTATAGATTTCGTAACAACTTGTCCTATTATTTCCTTTATTACCTTTGTTTTTCCAGTTCCAGGTGGTCCCTGTATCAATCCAATATTTTCAGAGTTTAAAGCTTTTTTCACTGCTTGTTGTTGTGACGGATTTAGATTTTGTGCAATAAATTTAGGTTCAAATATCGTTGGTATCTCCTCTGGTTCTTCAACATTTAACAAAATATCTTTCAAATTTCGTGCAGAATACTCTTCACTTTTTAGTAATCTAATTGCACTCATCTGACGCTTATAAGAACTGGTATTTGCACGAAAGTCTTCCATTACATTGCATTTCTTCTTAAGCAATGTTCTTACATTTCCTTTTAACACTTTTTTAGGCATTTGTATAACTATTTTAACGCTATCATCATCACATATAATATCATCTAGAATACCCAATTCAAAATATACAGGTTGTCCTCTATCATCAACACCTTCAATGATAAATTTTGTGTTTTGCTCTAGCTCATCTATTGACTTATTTTGACATTCGTCTACTTCTAAAACAATTTGACCATTTTCAATATACGATTCAGAATATACTATTTTTGCAACTTTGTCCTTTTCGCTAATAATAGATTCCTCTAATCCCTCTTGCCAGCTTCCAAATAGCTTCTCAAATTTTTCTTCACGTTCCCTGTATCGTTCGTTCTCTTCACGTCTATTTTTAAACATAATCCATAGCTTTTTATTATCTTTTCCATTATGACATGTATATCTAAATCTAGGATCACAAAAAGAGAGCTTACCTTCAATTTTAAAACTTCTACGAATATTAATATTTCTATGATCAGTTGCAACTTCAGAAATCTTCATTACAGCAAAAACTCCTATTGTTTCATCATAGCTACATTCCACTACAATATTTTTTCCTGTAATGACATATTTCTCATGCTTTTCATCATAATATCCGTATCTTTCTGAAAATTCTCTTTTTAAGAATGAATTGGTAAATTGCGTCATGTTCATGCTATTTTCAATTACCATACTACGTTTCAAATAGCGCATTTTTTCAAAATCGATGAATACACTATAATCATTTGCAGATGTGTTTAATTCACCTATTAATTGTGTAAAAACATCTGTAATTTCATCTATTGATTCCGGTCTATCAGATGGATTATCCTGAAGCATCGAACGAAGCATACCTTTTAACACTTCATCCATACTAGATTTTTCAATCAAACTAATCATTTCTGCATTTGATTCTGCTTCTTTACACAAAAATAATTCAAAAAAAATAACACCCATAGAATAGTAATCGCATTTTTCAGTAATATCATTTCCTTTTACAACTTCTGGTGCCGAATAAGTTTCTGAAAACATTGGCATAGTAGTTTCTTTCTCAATAATTGTCTTTATCTTGCTTGAGCCAAAATCTATAATTGTAATCTCGTCATTTACATCATCATAAATGATATTTTGAGGCTTTAAATCTCTATGTATTACATCATTTGCATGTGCATTATATACTGCCTGCAGAATTTTTAAACATATTTCGTACTTCTTCAATTGCGTGAATGAATTCCAATCATACAAATCCAATGTCTTTCCATCTACATAATCCATTAGTATGGCGCCATAATTAGATTTCCCCTTATATTTTAACGATGCTGTTGTATCTCTTATTTTTACAATATTACTGCAAGAATTCAATACTTTAAGAGCTTCCATTTCTCTGTTAAATACTAATTTCTGAAATGGCTCATTAATACCGCCATACAATTTCAAAACATATATCTTATCTTTTCCTTTAACTTTAACCTTAAAAATGTGATTATCCCATATTTTCGATTTATGTACTTCTTCTATCACAGTATAATTAAAATGCGATTCTGCCATTTATTTTCCTCCTCATATGATCAAGTATTTTTATTGAAAATTCAAGTTTTTACCTCTAGCTATTCTTCTGCCTATTTTCATCTGTTCTATAACTTGTTCTTCTTATACTGTATTATACTGACAAATCCACCATAAGACAACGAATATTTGTACAATAGTCCACTGCAGAATCGCAAAAATGCACCCGTTTCCGGGTGCATCCTCTACTCCGACTCAGGATACAGCTCATCCAACACTTTCTCCAGCGTTCCATCCTTTGCATGCTCACTATTTTGTCTTTAATCTGACCAGACAATGTTTTTTCATCATCACTTAAAAAGTTACCTGACGCAAAATAATACCGAGCAACATCCAAAAAATTGTTATTATAAGTCATAATAAACTTCTTACCTGATTGCAACGGAACATTAGCAAAAATATCCAAATCATTGCATACCCCTACAAAACGACTACACGCATATTTTGATTGTATCTCCCTGTTGATGCATCTTATAATTTGAATACCATCTGAATCCTTATCATTGGGTTTTAAGGCATACCTGTTGTCTTCATCCATCATACCCATCCCCACAACAAATCCGCATGTTTAAAGGGTTTCTTGACACTATGAGCCAAACTCTAGAGCTAAAATTAAGCAAAATTTGGATGAAACATCCCCATTTCATCCCCAAAACAAAATAAAAAGCCCCACAAAGCCCATAAATACAAGCTTTGTGAGGCATATTCCTCTATTCAAACTCGACAACTACTAATCAATTTTGTTTAGAGATTATTTGTTGCCATGTTTGCTTTTCTTTCGATTTTTTGATTTATCCATATTAATCTCCATTCCGCCGCCTTCGACTGGCGGCACAAATAGTAACGAAAGTAT
>NZ_JAHLQE010000021.1 GCF_018918235.1 Eubacterium sp. MSJ-13 | reverse complement strand
AGCTAATAGTGTTATGAGCAAGTAGCAAAGCGGATTGCGAATATCCGCTTGACTTATAACAATTCCTTAAACATATCCCTGTCCCACAGGACTACCCCAATCTTATCTGCAAGTCTTTGTGCTGCTTTTGAAAAATAACTGTTTGTCAGCACAACAGCTACATTACATTCATAAAAATCGCGGCCGGCATAAACCTGCTGCACAGCTTCGATTCCTACAGGGCCTTTGTATCTTTTACACTGTATAGCGTAGATTACGCCATCCCTTTGTGCTATGACATCTACTCCAAAATCACCGCTGCTCTGTGTGCTTTCGGCAATCTCAAAACCATTTGCAACAAGGATGTCACAGGTAAGTTCTTCAAATTCAAACCCATCCATATCATCAAAATCAACGGCATCGTACCTGCCCTTTTCAAAAAAGTTTGTATATTTTCTTGCCATACATATTTTGTAGACACAGAAAAGAAAAAAACAGAACCAGATACCAATGGAACTTAGAATAAATTTCATGTCCTTATTTTTACTGCAATATAGGATGAATATTAAAATTATAAATGTGATTATAATATATAAAGTATATGTGATGATTTTTAAAATATTGGTATTTCGTTTCATGTGCACCTCTCTCTTTTTGAGAACATATGTTCAAAAATATTTTAACATTGCCATACTATAAAGTCAAGAAAGCAAATATGGTTATTGCTGCTGTTCTCAACCACAGTACGACCAGCACAGTAAACATTTATGCACAATTTGTGGATAACTTGTGGATAACTTATAAAATCTGTGTGGAAAATAGGTGGAAATATAGTGGAATTGTTGTTGATTTGTGTTGAGAAGTTTTATAAAAGCTGTCGATATATAGAAAAAGGAGTTAATCGCAGATTTGACATTAGATGTTAAGCTGCGTTTGAATGATTAAGGAGGGAGTATCATGGCAGTAAGTATAAATAGTGGCACTTTATTTCAGGCAGGTGGAAATCAGATAGTACGAAAGTCAGGGAATTCTAAATCTAATACTACAAAGAGAAAAAAGGCAGCAACAGTAAACAGTTATAAGGCAAATATTGGAAAAAGTACTCAGAAAAGTTCTTATAAGCCATCTGATGTAAATGGACAATTATTGGATGAACCGGAGAATGTAAATGACAGCTTGGATTTTGGAAAGAAAGGAAATACGGAAGCTAACATTACAACGAAAAATGGTATTGGAATTTCAGTAAATAAGGCAAATGTAGGCAGGGGAAGTACCTATCTTACGGAAGATGATGGTGTAATGCTTGAATTGAGTGAGGACAATGGCACTGAAGTTGGAGAGACAGATGAAAACAGTATATTATCTGACAAAGATTCTCAGAAAACAAAAAAAGAAGAAGAGTACGAAAAGTTTCAAAAGCAGCTTGAGGCTTTAAAAGATATGCTTGAGAGAACAAAAGAGGCTCAGAAAAATGCTAAAAAAATAGAAACAAAGACAAAAAAAGTGTTAAATTACAGCTATAAAAAAGTATCTTCAAATATTCAGTCTGCGAAAAATGTGTCACAGGCAAGTAATGCTGTCTCAAGTGCCAATTCAAATCTTTCGGCACTTAAAAGGAAAGCGGCAAGTGGCGATTATGATGACGAGGAATTAAACATTGCCATTTCACATGCAAAGAGAATGATAGCTGTTGCAAAAAAGAAACTTGCACATATTAAGCAGGAAGTTATGAACAAAAAAGATGATGATAAATATGTTTCATCCGAGAAAGAGAAAATTGTCAAGATTCCTGATGAAAAGATAAGAGCAGAGCAGCAGAAGGAACTTAGAAGGATTGAGGATGAGATAGAAAAAGAGGAGAAGAAGGAGAAACAGGCACACAGAGGAGAAGAAAATAATAAACTGCTGGATGCTGATATGACATATCTTAAGGCAAAGATTGAAATTTGGAAACGAGGCGGCGGAGATTTTGGCATTATGATGTCACAGAGCCAGGGTGCAGCAATGAATATGGATATGACACAGACACTTACGGATACATCAAAATTAAACACAGAGCAGATTGAACTGTCGGCAGAGCAGAGTGCGGATGGTCAGACGGAGGTTGCAGCGAGTATAAATCTGTCGGTGTGAGAATTGTGTTTTATTTGATAAAATTTATCCATCAGTCTATGTTACTCAGAAATATATTTCATGATAAACTATTATATTGTCAGAAGAATAATTAAAAAGATATTTTTCAGATTAAAGACAGTATAAATATAACAGATAGCAGTTTGGAGGAAAATTATGACTGATGATAGTGAAATTTTAAGATATCAGGTACTTATGGCTCTTGATAATAATGCTGAAGACGAAAAAAATGTATCTTCAATAGCGAAATCTTTAAATCAAAAGAGTTATAAAATAAGCAGATTGTTGTCTGCATTGGAACAGGAAAATCTTGTAGATAAAAAAATCGAAAGACATCCGAAACTTACAGAATCAGGAAAAAGAAAAATAAATCAATACAAATATAAAGTTGATATATTTATAAATCACTTAATGTGTGAAGGAGTAAGTGAGAAAAATGCAAGAAAGGATGCAGTTTTGTGGGCGTTAAATACATCTGATGAGACAATTAAAGCACTTGATTGGGCAAATGAGAGGTGCAGGATAAAAAATGCTTTGAATGAGGAATGTGCATTTAGTGGAAATATTTTGTGCAAACTTATGAAAGATGGGGATTATAAATTTTCATATGTGTTTTACAAAATGTGTTCGGAAGATGGAGATGTACTTTCAATGGCAAATAATGGTTTTGAAAATCCATGTACGCTAAGTGTGAGAGATGGAAAAGGAGTGATAAAATTAAAGATTAAGAGAGTATCAGCCAATTCAGCGATAAGTGGTCATATGATGATGGGAGAGGTAAGCCGGGTGATGTATTTTGATGGAACATCTTATAAAGAGGCTGTTAAAGATGATGATGAAGTTTTAATTCCTGCAAATATGATTCAATTTATTAATTTAGGTACAGGAACAGGTCAGTATATGAATGGCACTATAAATATGAAAATGCAGTGCTCTGTTGGTGACATGCATATGCCTGAATCTGTTGCTATGTTTCTTATGACAATTTAAGGAAAAAGAAGGTGTTTTACTGAGAAAAAATATCATATAAAAAATCAGTTGCAAAAGTGCAACAAAAAAATAATTGCTAAGATTGAAGTTTTAATGTGTAAAAGCTGTGGCAGTTGATTAAGATTTATCAATTAAAGACGTTTTTTATGCACAATTGCAACAAAAAATATTTCTTGCAAAAATAATGTTTTTTGTTATACTTAACGGGCGTAAGAACAGAAGTAAAGTGTTTTTAATGTTGGCAGCAGTTCTATTAATTTTGGATTGTTTGTCAACAGATTTTTTTTGACTTTGAGTTAGAAACTTGAAACTCGAGTTAGTGCAAATGCGGAAAATGCAAATGTAAACAAAGAAACAGGAGGTAAAAATGAGTAGATTATTTTTTAGGGAAACAGGCAGACATAATTGTGGAAGAGCAAGACTAATTTTATCATTATTTATGGTGTTTGCAATGATAATAGGTTTAGTGCCGGCGTCAGATATGACTGTTTTGGCGGAGGAAAGAGAAGTGTTAAAAGCAGGTACATATGACATTCCGGTAAAACTTCTGAAAGAAGATAAATCGAGTGTTTCTATGGCAAGTGCTGCTGTGCAGAGTGCAACATTTGTGGTTGCAGAAGATGGAACTACGGAGGTAACACTTGGTCTTGGCACTGTCAACGGAGTATATGCATCTCAATGGAAATATTATACAGAAGATAGTTGTGAGGATAAGTCAAAACTTGCAGATACAACACCTGTAAAAGATGCAGATGGAAATGAAATTTCAGTAACATTTACACTGCCAAAAGAAGCATACAGTTGGGGTGGTGTGTTCTTACAGATGTCTATTGGTGGAGGATGGGCACATAATGCATATCTTTCATTCGATCTTTCAAATGTAAAATCTGATGACGGAACAGTTCAGAGTAGTTCAGTATCCCATGTAAAGCAGTTTGGTGAATATGATATTGATGTAACAGTAACTGCAAAAGATGAAAAGATCTTAAAAATTGATGTGACAGGAAAGAATTTTTCAGGTCAGTATGTGGATAATAACAAGATGTATCTTAACAAGGCTGTTGAAGGACTTAAAGATGCATATATAGGAAAATCAGTGAAAGATGTTAAGGAAATAGAAGCTGTTGATTCGGTTTCAGGAGCAACATATAGTTCAAATGGTATAAAAGATGCAATTATCAAAGCACTTGGACTTGAGGCAACAAAAGAAGTTATCAATGTTCCTTCAGAAAAATTAAAAGAGGGTACATATACAGTTGATATTTCTTATACAACAGATCTTGCATCTCATTCACTTGTTGAAAATGAAAAGAATACTGCAGTTATAAATGTTGATGCAAATGGTAATATGTCACTTACGACAGATATTATTAATGGAACAACAAAGGAACCATTATATGTAACGCAGTTCAATGGATATTATACAGATAATGACAAGACAAAAGAATTAAAGAAGGATGCAGTAGTTGAAAAATCAGCAGTGGATTATGAGGATGATGTATTTACGGCAGAAGATAAAGCTGTAACTAAAGTAACTTTACCATTGGAAGGTGATTATGCAGTTATTTATAATACAAATGCTGAAATTTATGTTCCAGTAATGAAAAATCTTACAGGAGAGATTTCCGGCGTAAAGTTTGACAGAGGAAAATTTTCAACAGATTGTTTTATCAAGGTTTACTGGGATAGTTTAAAGAAAGACAGCAGTTCTTCATCATCTTCGGGAAGTACACTTAACCTTAAAGATGGTACATATACTGTAAACGGAAGCCTGTATAAGCCGGGAATGACAAGCACTTCAATGTCAGACACAGCAATAGATCATACAATGAAACTTATTGTAAGTGGAGGAAAAGCAAGGCTTACGATGAATTTTAAAGGTATGGATATATCAGGGATTACAGGTTATATTGGTTCGTTAAGTTATTATGATACAGGATACAAAATGGATGTAAATGGAAATCCTACGGGTTCGCTTGTCAGTGCAGATGTTGAAAGTGTACAGAAAAACAGTGATGGCACAATTGTTTCAGATGATTATGGGACAAATTATCCAAGTGTTCTGAGTTTTGATGTTATACCGGAGGCATTTAATGACGGAATAGTTCCATTACAGATAACTATACCAGTTATGGAAGCAATCGCACCTGCAGCAGGGGCACAGAATGTTTATCTTAAACTTGATCTTAATAGTATTAAGTTGTCAGAAACAGAAAAACCGTCAACAAATACAAATAAAGCAGAAATTGGAACAAAGGTTGTAAATTCAGGTAATACTTATAAGGTTATTTCAAAAGAAAGAGTGACTTTGTTAAGAGGTAAGAAAAATATTAAGAGTATAACAATACCTGCAACTGTTAAAGTAAACGGGGTGAAGTGCAAAGTCACTGCTGTTGCGGCAAATGCATTTAAGAACAATAAAAAGCTTACAAGTGTTACTATTGGAAAATATGTCACAAAGGTTGGAAACAATGCTTTTAAGGGTTGTAAAAAACTCAAGAACATTAAGTTTGTGAATGGTGTTTCAGCTAAGACAAAGAAGGCTCTTAAGAAACAGATAATAAAAGCGGGAGCAAAAGGAGTTAAATTTAAATAATTTTTTAGTAATTTTAAGATATAGGAGGTTCGGCATGAGATTTTTGAAGAGATATAAGGTAATAGCATGGATTTTGGTGGTTGCTCTTTTTTTGAGTCTTGTGTCGGATTTTTCTTATCTTAGTGGGGCAGAGAGGGTTAGTGCAAATGATTTTGAGGATGGAGTTTATACGATTGAGGGAAAGCTAAGACATGCAACACTTGATCAGCCTTCTATGGGGGATTCGGCGGTTACACAGCCGATGAAGATTGTAAAAAGCGGAAACAGTATAAGTTTGAGATTAAAGTTTAAGGCGCTTACATCAGGTGCTTTTAAGGGGTATCTGTATGGTTTTTATTATTTTCCATCATGGACAGATAGTGAAAATATGCCTAAATCGGTGAAAGCGGAGAGTGCGAAAGTAACTGAGTATTATGAGGGAGTTTACGATAAGTACAATAATCCTAAAACAGGACTTGATTCAAAAGTAAAGGGAAAATTATATCCACATTATGCGTTTGTTCCTATAGAGTGGAATCGCACATCCACATGGGTTCAGATTTATGTGCCTGTGATGGAGGCTGTAAACAAAGGTGGCGGAACGCAATATGCGAGATTGTTATTAGATTGGAATACGCTTACCAAAACAGATGAAAAGGTAGAAGATATTATGGGAACGGCACAGCCGGATGTGACAAAAAAACCGGTGACAACGGCAAGTCCGTCAGCACAGCCGACATCAACAAAAAAGCCATCGACTTCCAGTAATAAAAATTCGTCAATCAAAGATTCTTCTGCAAAGGATAAAAACAGGAAGTTAAATATAAAAAATCTGTCTGACGGAACTTATACGATAGCGGGACAGATGTTAAAGACTGATAAAAAGAGCAGTTCAATGTCAAATGAGGCGATAAACCACAATATTTCATTGAGGGTGAAAAAAGGAAAATATACATTAATGCTTGATTTTTCTGGACTTACTGTAGGAAGTGCAAAAGGATATTTAAGCAGGATAAGATATTTTAAGTCGGGGTACAAAGTGACAAAAAGTGGTGTGCCTGAGGGTAAGACTGCTGCTGCTAAGATAATTTCTTATCAGAAGAAAAATGGCAGAAAACTGACTGATGCATACGGAAAAGATTATCCGCGAAAAGTTTCTTTTCCTATGATAAAAGAAGCAAAGAAAAACGGATATGTGCCGCTGCAGGTGTTTGTGCCTGTAATGGATGCCATAAGTAAAGGTTCTGGAACACAGCCTGCTTATATCAAACTTGACCTTAATTCTATCGTTGCAGGAAAAAAGAGTAATTCTGTGACAAATAAATCGTCAAAGAGCAAAAAGTCATCAAAAAGGACAACAAATTCGGGTGCATCTGGCAAAGCAGGGAGTGAATCGGGCAGCTCAAGTAGTGCGGTGAGTGGAAAAATTTATTCGTGTAAGATAGTACCCTGTTACAGGCATCCGGTTACAAATAAAGTTGAGGATGCAGGCGGCAATGGTTCGTATGCTACTGGACAGGGAATGGTCGAGAGTGTACTTAAGACTTCAGGAATGTTAGAGCAGACGGATGACGGACAATCTTATCTTACTATGCGTGTAGGTCTTATGGACTATACTTCAGACCACAAGTTTTATGTGCAGAAAAGAGGGGCACAATCATGGCAGCAGGTAAGTCCTTTAGTGACAAAAAATGGCACAGATGGCAACGGAAAAACGGCTGATTATTGTATTCCGGTTTCGGATAAGAATTGTATAGTAAAATTGTCAATGTATGTACAGTCTATGGGAAGAAATGTTATTTTTTATGCATATGCGAAAAATTTCAAGGCAGGAAAAGTATCAGGAATGGCTGTTACTCATGTGTCTGCAAATGTAGCTGCATCATCAGATGAAAATTCTTCAAAAAGCGGTACTTACAATAGCACTTTATCGGAAACAGCAGGTAATCTTTCAGAAAATGATAATATATCAATAAGTGGTAATATATTGTCAGATACAAGTTCTGAAATCTCTGAGTCGGGACTTTCGGATGCACAGGGTTTAAGCCTTTCAACAGAGGATGAAAGCAAAGAAAATGGCTCGGATCCGTCAGGTTCACAGAACGCAGGAGCGTCGGAGACGGCTTATGATGGAAATAGTATACAGACTACAGGTAGTAATAACGGAAAGTCAGGGAATATGACAATGGCAAAATGGGTTGTGGTACTTACCATATCAATAACATTATCAGGACTTGTCATTATTGCGGCAGGTGCAGGCATGGTTTATTATTTCAGGCGAAATTGGCGAAGATGGGGAGAGGAGATGGAAGATGATGAAGAATGAGGTTATTAAAAATAAACTTATTAAAAATGGAGTTATCCAAAATAAGCATAAGAAAAATAACTTGTTAAACATTGTTGTCATATTATGTTTTTCACTCTCTTTTTTGCTCAGTGGTTGTGTAAATCAGCATCCGGATAAAGAAACAACATCGACAAAAGAAATCGTTGCATCCGGAAAAGAAATGTCAGCGAATGATAATTCATCGGCAGATGGAAGAGAGACATCAGTGAATGATAATTCATCAGCAGATGAAAAGGGAACATCAGCAAACGATAACTCATCGACAGATATTGATATAAATTCAATGCTTGAAATTACGGACAAGTCTGAGAAAGCTGCAGTTGAGTCGGCGAAAGAAAAAGTTAGCAAGCTTGGGAGAAATCCACGCATAATTGCGACTTCGCCAGCAATAGCAGATATTTGCGACAGACTTAATATTGATTTGGCAGGTGTATGTTCGTCAACGGTATCGACAATTCCGTCAAGATATAAAAATGTAAAAAAAATCGGTACAGCTATGAGTCCTGATATGGAAATCGTATCTTCGGTTCAGCCTGACTGGATATTGTCGCCATCATCATTGCAGAGTGACCTTAAGCCTAAATATGAAGCTATTGATACGGAGTGGGCATTTTTAAATCTGAAAAGCGTGCAGGGAATGTACCGTTCAATACAGGAATTGGGAATTATTTTTGACAGGGAAAAAGAAGCTGACAGTCTTATAAATGAATTTGTGACTTTTTATAAGAAATATAAAAGTGAGAATAAGACTAAAAGTCGTCCGAAGGTTCTTATCCTTATGGGACTTCCGGGAAGTTACATAATAGCAACATCAAATTCGTATGTGGGAAATCTTGTAGAGCTTGCCGGCGGTGAAAATGTCTACAGTGACACAAAACAGGAATTTCTTACAGTAAATACAGAGGATATGAAAAAGAAAGAACCTGATATTATACTTCGTGCAGCTCATGCAATGCCGGAACAAGTTATAAAAATGTTTAACGACGATTTTAAAAAAAATGATATTTGGAAACATTTTAAGGCTGTAAAAGAGGGAAGGGTATATGACCTTTCGTATGATAAATTTGGAATGAGTGCGACATTTAAATATAAAGAAGCACTTGCTGAATTGAAGCAGGATTTTGAATGTCCACTTTACTAGTGTAGTGACCTGTTCATATTCAGCCAAATAACTTGCTTGAATTTACATCTGCTGCGTTGTCATCAAT
>NZ_JAHLQE010000122.1 GCF_018918235.1 Eubacterium sp. MSJ-13 | reverse complement strand
ACAGCTTATTTGAGTGCGCCCATTTATGGCTATCCTCTACTTTCTTTCACACTATCCTGCCTATATAAGCTAATGTTATCATTTTGTTATCGCTGTTGATAACATCGCCTGAGCAACTGTGGATAATAGCAATATGTTCCGATACAGATTATAAGCGATTTTGCTTAGAAAGGCAATAGATGATTTCTTATCAAATCATTATAAACAAGAAGTTACACTTTCATCTATTCCATGAAATCTTTTAATAATTGTTATACGCTATTATCAAATATTTCTCAACTTCCTGAAAACACTAAGTTTATCACAGGCGAGCTTTTAGTACACAATCTCTGCATCTTCACGTTTCATAAATAATTCCCAGAATTTTCCCGCAATTGTATCCGGCTCATAACCTTCTGTGTATCCTATGGTGTTGGTAACTGTAACGGTTCCTATATACAATCCTTTTTCCTGCCATTCGTTATGTTCAGCAATTACCATTGCACGTAGAGCAGCCTTATCCATAGACAATGGAAGATAAGCCGTCATTGGATACATCGCAAGACCTCCTCCTGTAATTAAAATATTTCCTTTTTTCTGTGCAAATTCATCATTTGCAAAAGCCTGGATTACTTGATAGGCACCAATTACATCTGTCTGATAGCGTTTTGCCATAACCTTTTCATTTATTTCACATTCACTGTCCGGTAATGTTACTCCAACATTGTAATGAACTGTATCAATATCTGAATACTGTGCTTTGATTTTGTCAAGTGTCTCTTTTAACTGATCCTGATTTTCCACATCAACAGGGTAAATATCTACATCATAGCCTTTTTTGCCAAATTCTTCCTGGTACTCTTTCAGATGAGCTTCACTTCTTGCCAGAAGAACAATCTTATATCCATTTTCAGCAAACTTTCTTGCTACTGCATTTCCCAGTCCTTTTCCTGCACCAATTTCTATCAATGTTTTTTCCATTTTTAGTTCCTCGCTTTCTTTCATTTGAATTTATATAAGAATCCGACTTTCGCATCAGATTTTATATTTTTGTTGCTATAATGTTTTTGCCTGACCATTTTTCGCTCAAATAATGTATCCATGTGATAATGAAACCACCAGCAAATCCAAAGATCATATTCCACCATACAATCCGATATGAGAATATAGGAAGATAACAAAGTGTATATGTCGTAAGAACCCTTATAGAAAGAGCCAGGACAGCAGTCCTCGTTATTGCAAAGCCATCACCAGAACCCTGAAATACACCAAACAATGGCAAATACGCAGACTGTAAAACAAAAGCAAGTGCTGTAACTTTAAGATGCTGCCGACAATATACCGACGCATCTTCACTGATTCCAAACAATATAATCAGTTGATTTTCAAAAAATATGACACAAAAAGCAATGATTATTGTAACCACCAACGAAAGTATGATTGTCTGTCTGGCTCCCTGCTTTACCCGGCTTTTTTCCCCTGCACCAATATTCTGTCCCACAAATGTTGCCAAAGCCATATAAAAACTATTCAGCGGCATCTGAACATACATTTCAATGCGTGACCCCACTGTATAGGATGCTGTCATGGTCTGTCCGTATCCATTGACAGCTCTCTGAATGAATATGGTTCCAAATGCAGCCACTGTCTGCTGAAGCATAATAGGAAATCCGACTTTTACAATACTTTTTGTCTCCTCTTTGTCAAACTTCAATTCTGATCTTTCAAAGCGAAATTCTGGATATTTTTTATACATATATACGAACGACACGATACATGAAATCGCCTGCGATATATCTGTGGCGATTGCTGCTCCGACAGCACCCATACGAAATACTGCCACAAACAGTAAATCAAGTAAAATATTTATGACAGATGCAATCAACAGAAAATACATACTTGCTTTGCTGTCTCCAACGCTTCTAAGAAGCGAAGCCACAATATTATATCCAAACTGAAATATCAATCCCATACAATATATTTCAAAATATTCAACTGCAATAGCTCTAAAGCTGTCCGGTACACTAAGAAGGTATCGAAAAGCAGGCATACTGACTGCAATTCCTAAGATGGTGGAGGCAAGTCCCATTGTGATAAGAAGTGTTATAGATGCTCCAGCTGTTTTTCGCATCCTATTTATATCTCCAGCACCATAATATTGAGACACAATCACTCCAGCACCAGAAGAGAAGCCATTTGCAATCGCAATAAACAGAAATACCAGACTGCCTGTTGTACCAACTGCTGACAACGCTGCTTCATTTGCGAAATTACCAACCACGATCGTATCCACTGTGTTGTAAAGCTGTTGCAGTAAAAGTCCGATAAATAACGGAATGGAAAATCTCAAAATCAGCTTCCAGGGTACGCCATTTGTCATTTTTTGCTCCATATTCAACGTCCTTTCTGAATGATTTTTAAAGGGACGCACCTAAACGATAGGCTTCTCTCTCTTTTCTTTTTCCCAATATTTCTCCCCTGTTTTTCCATCCGATATTATGCTCATACGTTCTGTACCAGGTAACAGCCTGTGAGTAATCTGCACCATCTGCTGTCATAAGAAGTACACACTCCCTTGCAAATTTTTTGTACCCCAGGCATTCCAGTTCCGCATATAATCTGTCCGCAACATTCTTTAGTGTCCCTGTAATGGTCCAGAAATACACTGGAGAAGCAAACACAACGACATCACACTCTGAAAATGCTACATAGATCTTATCCATATCATCTTTTTGAGTACATGGACTTTTACTATTGCTATCAGCTCCAAGGCATCCTTTACAGCTATGTATATTCATATCATCAAGATAAAAATTCTGTATCTTATGTCCGGCACTGGCTGCACCATCAGATAAAGCCTGTATCAGACTCGCAGTATTTCCGTTTTTACGGGCTGCACCATTCAAAATCAATATATTTTTCTTCATTATTTACTCCATTTCTCCTACCACCAGCCAAATAGGCTATTCCCGATTTCAAGTTTTCTGATTTGCTGCATATCCTCGGCATCCAGATCAAAATCAAAAACTTCTAAGTTTTCCTTCATGTGTTTTGCATGGATGCTTTTAGGGACAGCCATGATTCCCTGCTGAATCAAAAATTTCAATGCAATCTGAGATACACTTTTGCTATTTGACTTTGCGATTTGTACTAATACTGGATTATGCCAGATATTATTTTTTCCACATGCCAATGGTGACCAGCTTTCATGTTTTGTTCCTATCTGGCATTCCAGTTCCCGCAATTTTTGCTGTTGCCGAAACACATAGGTTTCCACCTGATTGACTGCCGGAATGATTTTACAATGATTGATCAGCTTAAGATAATTTTCTTCCAGGAAGTTGGAAACTCCAATGGTTCGAAGTTTCCCATCCTTATAAGACTTTTCCATAGCTCCATATATTTCATAGATGTCACCTGTTGGCTCGTGTATCAGCAGCAAATCAATGTAGTCCATATTTAATCGCTTCAAAGAGCTGTCAATAGAACGAAGGGTATCCTGGTAACTATGGCATCCCCAAAGTTTTGTGGTAATAAATAGTTCCTTTCTGGCAATACCAGATTTTTTACAGGCAGTACCAACTTCCTTTTCATTTCCATAACATTGTGCTGTGTCAATGGAACGGTAACCCAAACTGATTGCCTCTGAAACACATTTTTCTGTTATATCTGGTGGAGTCTGATAAGTGCCATAACCGAGCACAGGCATCCTGACCCCATTGTTCAATGTAACATATTCCATTTTAAGACCTCCGTTTGCTTCTGGACTTATTGTATTCTCAAATACATTGACTTTGAAGCTACCAAAATGTTAAAATCGTTTTTAGAATATCTAAAAGCGAGGTGCAATTATGTATAGTCGTGAATTATATACTTTTGTTATCGTTGCCGAAAAGGGAAGTTTTCTAAGTGCTTCAAAAGAATTATTTATTACTCCGGCTTCTGTGATGAACCAGATCAATAAATTTGAAAATCAGCTGGGGATAAAATTGATAGAACGGACAAATCAGGGAATAGCATTGACCGCAGCCGGCAGTTCCATCTATAAAGAGGCAAAAAGAATTATAAGGATTTCTGATCAGGCAGTAGCGAAAGCAAGACAGATTGCCATGAATGAACATCAGATCATCAAAATCGGAACTTCTATTTTGCGGCCTTGTAAAATGCTGGTAGATTTATGGTCTGAAATTGACGATGAAACCCTGCCTGTCACAATCCATATTGTCCCTTTTGATGACACTCCATCCGGAATGGAAGCCATGCTTTCCTCTCTTGGAAAGGAAATAGATTGTTTTGTAGGACCATGTGATTCAATTACATGGAAAGAAAATTACAATATATTGAAAATAAGAAATGGAAAATGTGAGATTGCCATGCCACGCAAGCATAGATTAGCAAAAAAGAAAATTCTGTGTTGGAATGATTTAAACGGTGAAACGATCATGCTGATCAAACGTGGAGATTCGCCGGTGTTGAACCAAATGAGGGATGAAATCGAAATAAACCACCCACAAATCACTGTTATAGACACTCCACATTTTTACGATACGAATATTTTTAACGAATGTGAACAAACTGGCTGTCTTATGGAAACATTGGATATCTGGAGAGATATTCACCCATCCATAGTAACGATCCCTATGAAATGGAACTATGAAATGCCATATGGAATTATTTACTCAAAGCATCCGTCTAAGATAGTTGAATCATTTATTGAAAAAATCAGCACTAATCTTTAATAGTGCTGATTTTCATACTCGTTATATTTATTTCATTTTCTCTTACAAACTGGAATTTATTATTGAGTTTTCTTTCTTGATTTTGCTGAGAAATTATTTATAGTGACTTTCATAACTTGAACGGTCTGTGCCATTTGAGGAGTGATTGAAAATTCTCGTCCAACCTGATTTTTCATTAAAAGATTAAGACCTCGAATCTTCTCCTGCACATCTTTTACCAATTCCACTGTTCCACGCCCAATGACTGAAGCATAATAAGTTCCATATTGGCATGGAATATCTTCTCCAGATACAATTTCCATATCAGATTCCAATTCTATGCATGTATTCGGATTCACATGAATCAAATCAATCTTATGCCCTTCTTTTGCTCCATGTGCATAAAAAATTAACACACCATCTTTATATTCGTATCCATAATGCAGAGGAACTATATATGGATATTCTCCATCAAATAGCCCCATACGCAAAACCTTAGCTCGCTCAACAATATCTAACACTTCTGAGATTTCTTTGATCTCCCTGTCTTTTCTACGCATATCTTTTTCTCCTTGAATTGCTTATCTCGCTTGCTATGCCAATTCCGATTGTTACTGGTCAATATCTATTCTTTCAATCTTAAAAATAACAGGTCTCGTACCATCATTACAGCAAGTAATCATAACCTTATCATCATTCATCCAGCCATGCATAATTGCTCCACCTTGAAGTGCTGAATAAATATATCTGCTGATGGCATCCCATGCTTCTGAACAGAATGGAACACCATCTGTTCCACAGTGCATTGTTCCAGGAGAAAGTAATACTCCTTCATCTGGGTTTCCACTTTTTATCAGTGTGCCTGCTCCCATATGCCAATAGTCATCACGCTCATCATTGCGGTAAAACATAAATTCGTCTCCAACATTATAGCAAGGACATTTACCACTGTCGGGTACTGCACAATATTGTGCTTGTAATTCCGGAAATAATTTTTTATCTAAAACGGTAACCTTTACTCTATGTTCCATGTCTTATCTCTCCTTAAAATCCCGATTTATCTCTATGCCATAATTATACATGAACCAATATTATTGTAAAGCAAAAAGCAAGCCTTTTCCTGACTTGCTCTTCGCCAAACTGCTTACTGGTAAATAATCTCTCTATCCACCATCTCCCTTGCACACACCTGTATGTTATTCATTCTGCCTACCCATTCCCAGACATTTTCTGCTTTCATCTGCTCCGTGATCCCCTGTGCCTGCTTCATCTGCTCTATCATTCTTTCAAATCGCTCCTGTGCCTGTTCTTCTATATCTGCCAGATAGCTGTTTAGTCTGCCATTCATAAGCAACTCCAGATATACATTCCTGCGGTATTCCTTCAAATACCGCAAATGTCTTTGTCCCCATACACCAATAAATCTCGATTCTTCTTCCTCCGGCACGGTAAGACAGGGGATGAAATAATCCCCTTGTCTTACATAAGTGCCGCCCATTTCTTCAAAAATTGTTTTCTTCATAATCTGTTCCACCTTTCTTATCGCTCCATGTCTCTGGATTTCTTCTTCGTCCGCTTCGGCTGCTGTTTGCCTTCTTGCTGATAGCTGTGCAGTTTTTTCAGCACACTTGCCTTTGTTGGCGGTTCCAGTGTCTTTTCCTTCTTCTGTGCTGTCTGATTCTTCCACTCCCGCAGCTCCTTGTTATATTCCCGAATCAGTTCTTCCGATTTGTGGTATGCTTTTGCAAAAGACTGAACATCTGAATAACCTGCCTGTTTTACATTCTGCTCCATATCCGTGTGTATCCGCTTCTCCTGCTTCTCTGCTCGTTCGATTTTTCCCTCTAAGGACTTCCGTTCTTTTCCTTTGAAAAATCCCTTTGTTTCGGAAAGCTGTTTTTTCAGGGAAGAAATCTCCTGCTGTGCCTGTTTCATTTCCTGTGACTGCTTCTGGAGCTTATCCATCAATATCCACATATCGTTCCACTCCTGCAAGTCAATCTTTGGTACTGGCTTCGGCGGCAGCTTAAATTTGAAAATCATTTCCTGCAAAATGTCTTTCGCCCCACGGATAATCTGCCGGAATATATCTGGCAGCCAGCCATGTGCCCTTATAGATTGTACCGTTTTGTCTGTGATTTCTTCCTGCTTGACTTCTGTTCCAAACATCCGGTACAGACGCTCCTGCAAGCGACGGTAATCATCTTCCAAAGCAAGGTACAGCACCGTTCCTTTTCGGGTCGTATAATTCCAGAGTGGTGTTCCTGTGCTGACATGATAGGCAAGCTGTGCCATCAGAAAGCTCTTTCCCAGTTTAGGAGAACCTGCAAAGATATAAGTGCCGGGATAAAGCAGACCGTCAATCAACGGCTGCTTGCTCCCATACTGCGTATCAAATAATTCATTCATAGAAATGGTTTTGAGATAGGACGGGTCTAAACTCAGTTGCATTTCTCGCTGCATTTTCTCAAAACTCTTGATATTTTCCTCATACTCGGATATACTACTGGTAGTGTTTTTAGGAAGCGGCTGCTCCGTATCTGCGCCAACAGATACATTCGGAGCAGTCTTTTCTTTTTTATTTTCCATTCTCATCCTCTCCTTTCAGACCACCCAGAATAATGGCAATCAACTCAATCACATTCAGCAGCTCCTCATCCACGCTGTTTCCGGCTTCGATCCGCTTTAATTCTGTAAGAACATCTGCAAGCTCCATTCTGAGTGCCTTATACACTCTCGGATTGCCCTGTACCACAATCTCCTGATTCAGACAACGGCGGTAGCAATATTCCTGCTTTGGAAGTCCCGATAAAGCAACTGCCTTATTGATAAGTTCATTTTCTTCGGGTGATACCCGAAATCCTACCGTGATATTTCTCCACCGGTTTTTGTTATCTCTGTTTTTAGCTGACATTTTCAAAGTCTCCTTTCCCTAAATCGTCTAATCTATCTGCCATTTCCGTCTGCTTAGACGGAAACAGGTGAGCATACTGATAAGTGATATCAATGCTTTCATGCCCTACTCGGTCTGCAATCGCCACCGCCGAAAATCCCATATCAATCAGCAAACTGATGTGGCTGTGTCTCAAGTCATGGATACGGATACGTTTTACCCCTGCGGCTTTCGCCCCTCTGTCCATCTCGTGATGGAGATAGCTTTTTGTGATGGTAAAAATGCGGTCTTGATTAACTTATAAGCATACGGCTTCGATACGCTCAACTCCTGTGCCACTTCTTCAGCACAAATAAATTTGTTGTTCATCTTATCATCCCTTTCCTTGATTTTTTATTGCCGTTCTATCCGAAGAAAGTTCCAGCAGGCATCCCCTGTTCGGTGCTGTGCTGTCCAGATCTGCCGCAGCAGATCAGGTGCTCGCTTGCTTTCTGGCAAGGTCTTGGCGGTTTGTGCTTTTCAGACGGTCATTTAGTTTTTATTAAACTTATTTGTTTAATTTTGAATTCATTATACTAAGCATATTTGTTTGTGTCAAGTGGCTTTTTGGAAAATATTAAACTTTTTTGTTTTGTATTATATTGACTTTACCTAAACATATCTGCTATACTCCATGTATATCATGTGTAAGGAGTGAATACTGTTATGGCAATTGGAGAGAGAATCCATTTTTTCCGCCTTTTGCGTGGAATGACACAAAAATATCTGGGTACGATTGTCGGCTTTCCGGAGCGAAGTGCCGATGTACGCTTAGCACAATATGAAACTGGAACACGGAAACCCAAAGCAGAACTTACCGCAGCATTGGCACAGGCACTGGATGTTTCCCCTCATGCCCTCGATGTGCCTGATATTGACAGCTATGTTGGTCTAATGCACACTTTATTTACCCTTGAAGATCTGTACGGTCTGACTGTCAGCGAAGCAGATGAGGAAATCTGTCTGAAAGTCGATACTTCCAAAGGAAAAGAAGCTCACGAACTGCTGAAAATGCTGTATATATGGAAAGAGCAGGCTGACAAGCTATCTTCCGGTGAAATCAGCAAAGATGAATACGATACCTGGCGTTATCACTATCCAGAATTCGATACCACACAGATCTGGGCGAAGGTTCCGTCTCAGGAGCTCAGCGACGCACTGGTCAAAATGCTCAAATCCGATAAATAAAGACGACAAAAAGCCCTTAGCTATGAGTTATTACCCACAGCTAAGGGCTTTCTAATATGGATTATTCGTTGCACAGCCACCATTCTATCATTCTCCAACTCCAAAACCACTGGATTACAAGAATAATGGCTCTCACGCAACTGTTATCAAATTGTTATCAAAAGACTTTTTAAAATGCCGAAAACCCGCATAAATACTGGCTTTCTTTGACATTTCAATTTATTCAAACTCAATCGTTCCAGGTGGCTTACTCGTCAGATCATAAAATACTCGATTGACTCCTTTCACCTCATTTATAATTCTGCTCATTACCTTCTGCAATACCTCAAATGGTATCTCGGCACTGTCTGCTGTCATAAAATCTACTGTATTGACTGCTCTGAGTGCTACTGCATAATCGTAAGTTCTCTCATCACCCATTACACCTACTGAACGCATATTTGTGAGAGCCGCAAAATACTGTCCGATACTGCGGTCAAGTCCTGCGTTTGCAATTTCTTCGCGGTAGATTGCATCTGCTTCCTGAACTATCTTAACTTTCTCGGCTGTTACTTCACCAATGATTCTGATTCCAAGTCCCGGTCCTGGGAATGGCTGACGGAATACAAGATTTTCAGGTATTCCAAGTTCAAGTCCTGCCTTGCGCACTTCGTCTTTGAAAAGATTTCTGAGTGGCTCTATGATTTCCTTAAAATCTACGAAATCAGGAAGTCCTCCTACATTGTGGTGTGATTTGATTACTGCTGATTCTCCGCCAAGGCCGCTTTCTACCACATCAGGATAAATTGTTCCCTGTGCTAAGAAATCAACTGCTCCGATTTTCTTTGCTTCTTCCTCAAAAACTCGTATAAATTCCTCACCGATGATTTTTCTTTTCTGCTCTGGTTCTGTTACGCCTGCAAGTTTGTCATAGTAACGCTGCTGTGCATTTACTCTTATGAAGTTTAAGTCAAACTGACCGTTTGGTCCAAATACATTTTCTACTTCGTCACCTTCGTCTTTTCTGAGTAAACCATGGTCTACAAATACACAGGTAAGCTGTTTTCCGATGGCTCTTGATAAAAGTCCTGCTGCCACTGATGAATCTACTCCGCCTGACAATGCAAGTAAAACTTTTCCATCTCCTACTTTATTGCGTATTTCTTCTATTGATTCTTTTACAAATGAATCCATTCTCCATGTGCCTGCACATCCACAGACTTCGCGTACAAAGTTATAAATCATCTTTGTTCCGTTTTCTGTATGAAGAACTTCCGGATGGAACTGGATGGCATAGAGATTTTTGCTTACATTCTGTGCTGCCGCTATAGGACAGTCGGCTGTCGAAGCTGTAACCTCAAATCCCGGTGCTGCCTCTGCTATTCTGTCAAAATGACTCATCCAGCATATCGATTTCTTTGGAAGATCTTTCTGAAGCACCGAATTGTCAGTAAAGTTAATTTCTGTCTTTCCGTATTCTCCGACCTCCGGAGTGATTACCTTGCCGCCAAGCACATGCATCATAAGCTGTGCACCATAGCAAAGTCCAAGTACAGGAATTCCAAGTTCAAATAATTCTTTTGAATATGTTGGGGAATCTTCTTCATAACAACTGTTTGGTCCACCTGTAAGAATAATTCCTTTAGGATTCATCGCCTTGATTTCTTCAATTCCGGTACGATAAGAATATATTTCACAATATACATTGCATTCACGAACACGTCTTGCAACAAGCTGATTGTACTGTCCGCCAAAATCAATGACTATTACTTTTTCCTTATCCATTGATATTTATCCTGCCATTTATAAATATTTTTTATAAATAGCTTTTCCTTTCCTTAATTTTCGTAAAACCCTTATCATCTATTATAAATTAGGCTCTTAACAAAGACAAGAGTTAATTTTAAGATGTAATAAATAAAAAGCTAAATTATTACCTTCAATCAATAAGCATCTCCCTAATCTTCTCAACCAAACTAACATCTGCCGGCAGCCATTCCACTTCATAAAGCTGTTCCTTTTCAAGCCATCTTGCCGCCTCATGCTCTTTTAATTCAAGGTTTCCTGACACCACCTCACACAAAAAGCATTGCATTGACAAATGAAATTTAGGATAATCATACTCTACGGTTTCTATGTAATCTCCTACTTTTATTTCTGTTGCAAGTTCCTCGATTATCTCTCTTTTTAATGCTTCTTGTGGTGTTTCTCCTTCTTCTACCTTTCCTCCTGGAAATTCCCAGCCTCCTTTAAATTCTCCATATCCTCTCTGAGTTGCAAATATTTTCTTTGGTGTGTTTATATTGTCACATATTACTGCTGCAACTACATTTATTATCTTTTTTTCTGTTTCCATAATTTATTTTTTAATCCTTTCCACAACATCGCTCATTTTTACACTCCTAATCCACAAAATACTCATAAATGTCCTCACGAACGGCATGGTCCAGTTTCATTTTAAAATTCATTATAGGAAGTTTCTGCCCCTTGTCATTCTTTATCTCCGTCTGCATATAATCAATCGGCGAAACTTTTCCCATATAGTAAAAATCTGTTCCTTCTCCATCACTTTTCTTGATAAATAAATATATTTTTAAACCACTTTCTTTATAATTTATAATCTTCTGACTCTCCGGACTTTCAAGACTCACTTTACTTCTTGTCATCCAACTGAATAGCTGATTATTGATGAACTGGTCTTCATATTTTGTACTGTTTGCAATATCCTCTTTTTTCTCATATGTAACAAATATCGGACATGTATTATGCTTAATCCTGTAACCGTAAACGGTTGAGCTGTCATCGTGTTCCCAATTTAATATCCTGCATACATTTTTTCTTGAATATTTTTCATATAATACAAGATTATCCTCATCATGATTTTTAAATAAATCCTCATAACGCTTCAATCCGTATCTGACAAGACACTTGATTTCATTTACGAATTTGCTATTACTAAACAATGAATAAAAGAGCGAGGCTCGTCTTAACATTCCATTTTTTGCTTCATCCGTACTTATAAATTCTATGTCATTATATCGTTTCTTTTCTGCCGGTGCATTTACAAATACTTTTCCCAGAACATTTAATGCCGATACATAATCAGACTCACGATATTTTTCACCTTTTTGTTCGAGAAGTTTTTTATAAGTTTCCAAACTTATCTTTTCGTTATTTAAAAGGCTGCTAATCATTAAAAGTTCATGCACTCTTTTTCCATTTACAAGTGAAGATATAAATTCCAATATCGCCTCCTCTTTATCGCTAAATAAAACAGTGTATTCTTTATCTACTGCTTTTACAAACTGGTCATATGATTTTGAATATTGAATAAACAACATCGGATCAATCTCACCATACTCATAAAAATCAAGCACATTTGGTATTCTGCCAAGTTTGTATTTTAGAGCAAAATATTTTTCACGCAATAAATTTTTTGTTGTTTTGGACCTGTCAATCGATTCAAATATTCTTTTTTTGCTTATCTCATCAAAATGTATTGTAGACTCCCCGGGAATTACTCTTGATCCTTCTCTTACATACTTGCGGATTGTATCCTTGTTATATGTTCTGTCACCTGACAGTGCAATAGGAATCATAAAATTATTCATATAGTTTCCTATAAAATCAAGTATTACTACATATTCTTTGCCCTCATATTTTCTAAGACCTCGTCCCAACTGCTGAATAAATACTATCGGTGATTCTGTTGGTCTTAACATGACTACCTGATTTACTGCCGGCACGTCAACACCTTCATTAAATATATCAACCGTAATTATATAATCAAGTGCATTTTCAGATTCATCCTGTTCAAGCCTCAAAATTGCTTCTTCTCTTTCTCTCTGTGAACTGTCTCCCGTAAGCACAAGAGTTCTCAAGCCTTTCATATTAAATTTTACCGATAATTGTTCTGCTTCATCCTTATTTCTGCAAAACATAAGACCTTTTACCCTGTCCCCCGAATATCCATAATAATCCATCTGCTGCATTATGTAATTTACTCTGTCATCACAAACTAGATTTGTAAAATTTTGAACATTTTTAATAGCATTGTCATCTATTACATGCCCGTCGACTTCTAAATCAGTTATTCCAAAATAATGAAACGGACACAAAAGTTTTTCTTCCATTGCCTGCTGTAAACGAATTTCATATGCAATATTGTGGTCAAAAAGTCCGTATATATCATAGCCATCTGTTCTATCAGGTGAAGCCGTCATTCCTATCCAAAACCTCGGCATAAAATAATCCATTATCCTCTGATAACTGTCAGCTCCCGCACGATGAACTTCATCAATTATTATAATGTCAAAATCATTTGGATTAAATTTTGTCATTATATCTTCGCGTGCCATCATCTGCATTGTAGAAAACAAGAGGTCTGAATTATAATCCTTTGAGTTCCCTGATAAAAGTCCAAAACTATATTTTTCTCCAAATACATTTTTATAGCTTTTAACAGCCTGTTTTGCTATCTGCTCCCTATGCACTACAAAAAGTGCTCTCACATTCCTGCCTATTTCTTTTTCACGTTTTC
This sequence comes from Eubacterium sp. MSJ-13, assembly GCF_018918235.1. Taxonomy (GTDB): domain Bacteria; phylum Bacillota; class Clostridia; order Lachnospirales; family Lachnospiraceae; genus Butyribacter. The sequence continues at coordinate 13,489 of NZ_JAHLQE010000122.1, read as the reverse complement.
TCAAAATTTCCCTGAGTGCAAATGCTGATGCATATGTTTTTCCCGTACCTGTAGAACTTATAAGCAATGCCCTGTTTTCACCATTCTCATATAATTCCATTACATTCTCAATAAATTTAACCTGCATACTGTTCGGCTGTAATTTATATTTCTCAATGCTTATAACTTCACTTTCTTTTGCAAGTCTCTGCTGTTCTTTTTTTATCTTATATTTTACACGATAATCTTCTATAAATTCATCATAATCAAGTGCTCTTTCACTATTCCAAAGCCTGTCAAATTCAGAGACTATATCTTTTGCAATCGAGCCATCTTCACTTGAAACAAGTTTTGTATTCCATTCCTGATTTATTGTTATAGCCGATGAAGTAAGATTGGAACTTCCCACAATTATACGATAAATCTTTCCACCTTTAAAAATGTACCCTTTTGTATGAAATCCATCTTTTTCTCCCTCGGTCTGATACATTTTTAATTCTATATTATTTAATGAATTTAACTTATCAAACGCCTCCGGCTCACTAAATGTAAGATAATCCGTAGTAAGGATTCTTCCCGGAACACCTCTATTCTCCAGTTGTTTAAATACTTGTAAAAGAGGCTCTATCCCACTCATCTTTATAAATGCAACACTTATCGAAAACGCATCACAATGTAAAAGTTCATATTCTAATGAAGAAAGAACCTTCTTTCCGTTTTGATAATCATTTGAAATAAATTCCGGTCTATATGCAAGATTTGAATCATTTCTATAATCAATAAATGCTGTATTAAGACCTGCTTTCAAACGATTTAAATTTGTACCTTCTTTCACTTTTAACCTTCCATTTCCGCATCACATTACTTAAAAACCGGATATTTCTCCTTATCTGCATCCGTAATCTCCCGTATTACCCTGCATGGATTTCCCGCAGCTATAACACCGTCCGGAATATCCTTATTTACAACACTTCCTGCTCCTATTATGGTATTACTTCCAATAGTAACTCCCGGAAGTACAGATACATTTGTTCCAATCCAGACACTATTTCCCACTGTAATAGGCAATGCAATTTCCAAACCTTTATTTCTCTGTTCACTGTCTATTGCATGACCAGCCGTAGAAAATACGCAATTAGGCGCAATAAAAACATTATCCCCAAATGTAACTTTTGCACCATCAAGTATCGTTACATTATGGTTTGTGTAAAAATTTTCACCTATAGAAATATTAAATCCATAATCACAATAAAAAGGTGCTGTAACAACAGGTATTCCCTTTATACTTCCAAGCATCTCATCCAATATTTCTTTCTGCTTTTCAATATCTGACGGTTTACAATTATTAAACTCATAACACAAGTCTGCACATTTTGTCCTTGCTTCAACTATTTCCTTGTCATAATTTGCATCATATAAATATCCATTCTGTGCTTTTTCCCATTCTGTCATCTTATTTATCTCCTTTACATTCTTATTTTTATTTGTGTTTTTCCTGCTTCATTTTCTCAACTTCCGCATAAGCCGGAATTGACGTTCCTGCTCCTTTTCTGCTCACCGCAAGTGCGGCTGCTGCCGCTGCCGTCTTTAATGCTTCTTCTGGCATCTTTCCATTGATGATTTCACCCATGAAATATCCTGTAAATGTATCTCCTGCCGCAGTCGTATCCACAACTTTTACAGAAATAATCCCCTGACTGCAACGCTTTTTTCTATCTCCATACATAGCACCTTCTCCGCCAAGTGTCAACACAATCTTACTATCTGGGAATTTTCGTATCAACATATCCAGAAGCTGCTCACTAGTCAGTTCTGCTTCATTTTTCAGATTTTTTGCCTGTAATATAGCCGTTGCCTCAATCTCATTCAAAATCAGATAATCAACATATTTTAACGGCATTTTAAAAATCTTATCATCCATTGGTGAAGGATTCAATACAATATACATGCCCTTATTATGTGCTTTTTCCATAATATATGGAACCTGATTAATCTCATTTTGAAGAATCAGATAATCCCCTTTTTCAAAATTTCCAAGGACTTTATCCACATCCTCTTTTGAAATTGTCTGATTAGCTCCGCCAAACAAGATGATATTGTTCTCTCCCTGTGGAGTACATTGAATAATCGTATGACCTGATGCTCCTTCTTTTTGCGCAATAAAATCTGTATGAACTCCCGCCTGCTGCAACATTTCCAAAAGCATCTGTGAATCTCCCACTCCGACAGCACCAGCCTGCCATGTATCATGACCATACTTTGCAAATGCAATCGCCTGATTCAGTCCTTTTCCACCACAGAAAATCTGACGAGCCGTAGAAGAAATCGTTTCTCCCGGCTGTACAAAATGCTCCACTGAATAAACATAATCTATATTTAATGATCCAAATACTAATACTTTCAAATTATCTTTCCCCCTTTAAATATTCAATATTTTTAAAAAATAAATGATTTAACATAAACTACATATATTTCTGAATGATTTTTATTGTAATTGCCTATTTAATCTATGCTAAAGAAAATCACAAAATTTTATCTTCCATAAAAAACTCAAAAACATATGATGGATTTTCGTAATATACGCTACTGTTATAATCATCTATCTTGTTCTTGTCACTTATAAAAGAATGATAAACCTCCATCATCCTCTAATATTCCCTCAAAATAAACTTAAATGCTTCATCAGAATTACAAAATATTTTCACCTTTTCGCCATAAGAATTTAGTTCCTGAAACAAGTTCTTTTTCATATCATTAAATTCAAACACCCACTTAATATTATACTTCAAAAAAGTTAAAGTCGGCTTTGTATTATAATGCTCTTTTCCTATTTTTTGTTTTATCCATCGTTTGAATACCCTGAACAATCTCACAGAAGTTTTTTCATCCAAAACAAGTATATAATCACAACATCCGAAACTTTCCTTAAGACATTTTCTTGGACTTCCCTCTACTATCCAATCATGACCACTGATAATCTTTTGAAAATATAAGTCACGTTCTTCAGATGTCCGTTTTCTATCACCATCCGGTGTCCTGTCCCAAACAACATTATCCTTTTCATAATACGGCACATTATATTTCTGTGATATTTTTCTTGCCAATGTTGTTTTTCCACTTGCCACTGAACCTATAATATCTATTTTCACTACGACAACATCTCCTTTTTGACTTTTAATCTTCTCCGTTAATCTAAATGCTACTTTCTCCGTTCCATATTTTAATAATATTTTTATATCTCGATATTGTCAAAATATCTTTTAACCTTTGCATTACACAACTTATTTATTACGAAATATATTTATAAAACTTCCATAATTTAATCTACACATTTTTTCTTATCCTGCATATAAAATAAACCTCCCATAAATATTTATCTTAATGCCAGAGTCCTAACAACATCTTCATACCTCTTTGTGTACTCATCAATGTCCTTTTGTGTAACACCATAATACAAATATATCTTCCTAAAAGTTGCATTATATTTCTTTATATCACTTTTTTTAGAACCGCTCGCACTCCCACCAATATACTCGTATTGTTTTTCTATAGAAATTTTTATTTCCAATTTATTATATTCTTTTGTATATATATGTAAATCTATATCAAATATATTTGCAGGTATTTTTTCTGCCGCCTTTTGCCTAGCCTCTAATTGTTCAAAAAAAGTTTTTACACTTTCCTCGTCATGATTTTCCAGTTGAGGTGCATGTGCTAACTCTCCTAACAATTCAGGTTTATACTGCAATATGAAAGATGTCCTCATTTGATGATACTCTGTCTGATATTGTGAATCAGATTTATCCACTTCAGTAAATCCCAATTCATTCACAATATACAGTGCAACCTGATCCATGGTATGAGCATTAGCCTTCAAGTATTTAATGATTTTCTTTCTTCTGACTGTGTTTCTCATTCTCTGAATCTTTTGTCTCAATGTTATATCCTTATTATCTTTTCCGATAAAAAATATTGAAGTCGGTCCATCAGCCTTATTGATAAAACTCATAGTTTTTATATTATTTTTATTCAAAAAATCTGCCCCCCTTCAATTAAAAATGTAAAGTTAAAGCTACTTTTTCATAGCATTAAACCATGCAAAAAACAATGCAGACATAGCATATTGTATCAGATTTAAAAGATATGCCTATATCCTATTTCTTTCTTACAATATAAATATATCTTGACATTTCTTTTGCAAATTCCTCATACGGTCTGTTTGCATACTCAGTTTGACCAATAAGCATATTAAACCAGTCACTATTACCTTCTTCTGCAAATTCTTTCTCAAATAAATTAGCAATAACTCTCTTATGTAAAAGCAGGTCATAAGTTTCCCTTGTAATATCAATGCTATCAAAAACTATTTTTTTATCAAACAAAGTTTTGGCAAAAACTGTTGTGTTCACATTTTCTGTCTTTGGCATTACATCCCCCTCCTGATAACAAACAAAGAAAACTCCATCCTTTTTTAACCATTTCATAATTTGGTCTACAAATTCAGACATATCAAGTGCAAAATACATGGTATCCATTGAAATGATAACATCAAACATTTCTTCTGAATAATCCACCTCGCCAATACAGCCTTGTATAAATTCACTATCAATACTAAATAATTCTTTAGCAGTTTCAATAGCATTTTTTGAATAATCAAATCCTTTTCCATTACCCATCTCCTCTCTCCAATCAATTCTATATTATTCTCATCATAACATTACACCTAACTATATGCAACAAAATCCCCCCTTTCAATCGGATATTCCCCCAAATCAATCCAACTGACAATGTAACAGTTCAGCTTTCCATTTCCTACATTCATAAACCTGCCAACCGTTGCCATGTCATTTTTTGTTCATTTCTCCAATAAACAGGAAAACAGGGGCTATAATGTTTATCAAGTGGCATTTTCAAACTCGCCGGCACTTATGCACCGTATTTGGGTGCATTAGTACCGTTGCGTGTTTGTAATCGTACACATTCCACATCTCTTATTCTCACTCCCATCAAGTTTTTTCTCCTAAATCTCCTCAATAAAACAGCTGTGCCGTACATATATTTTCGCATCCGATGGGCGTTTGAATGTCGTCAGCACTTAGTGAGCGTTTTTTGCTCGCTTATGTACTGCTACGACATTCTCCGAGCGAAAGCGTCCCTGAGTGTGCAAAATATATTACGGCACTGCGTCAAATTTTCAAGAAAAAAACAACCGATAATATCAAGAGTAAACTCTTGCATTATCGGTTTTTTTTATGGCTGAACTGTTACATATACTGCGACATATAAAGCTCATAATAAGCCCCTTTATTTCCAAGGAGTTCATCATGACTTCCAGCCTCCACGATACCGCCCTTATCAATATACATGATAGTGTCAGCATTTTTAATAGTAGAAAGTCTGTGTGCTATGATAAATGATGTTCTTCCTTTAAGCAGATTGTTAAGTCCTTCCTGAAGTACGATTTCCGTTTCCGTATCTATACTTGAAGTAGCTTCGTCAAGTATCAGTATTGCCGGGTCTGCAAGCAATGCCCTTGCAAATGAGATAAGCTGTCTCTGTCCGACTGAGAGTCTGCTTCCTCTCTCATTTACCTGGGTATTGTAGCCGTCTTCCATCTCCATAATAAAGTCATGCGCACATACCGTCTTTGCTGCCTTTATTACTTCTTCATCAGTTGCAGTCTTATTTCCGTATCTTATGTTATCCATAATAGTTCCTGAAAATATAAAGCTGTCCTGCATCATTACACCCATCTGTGTTCTGACCGAATGTATTTTTACCTTTGATATGTCAATCCCATCGATAAGAACTTTTCCGCTGTCGACATTGTAAAAGCGGCTCAAAAGGTTTACGATTGTTGTCTTTCCTGCCCCCGTTGGTCCAACTATCGCTATCGTCTGTCCCTGTTTTACATCAAAACTCACATCTTTAAGAATAGGTATTCCATCTTCATAGCTGAATCTTACATGTTCAAAAGATACATCACCTTTTATAGGAGGCATATCCGTTGCATCAGGTGCATCCTTAACTTCCACCGGCTCATCTATTGTCTCAAATATTCTTTCAAGATATGAGATTGCAGTTAAAAGGCTGTTATAAAAACTTGCAATAGTATTTATAGGTGCCCAAAACCTGCTTATATACGCTGTAAATGCTATAAGCACACCGACCGTCACGCCTGACTGTCCGCCGTTTATAATACATGAAACACCTACTACATATATAAATGATGTTGTTATTGTTGATATAAGGTCAACCATAGGCCCCATAGCAAAGTTATAATATACTGCTTTAAGCCATGCGTTTCTGTAAGACATACTAAGGTCATTAAATATGTCCATGTTTTTTTCTTCTCTTACAAAAGCCTGTGTAACCCTGATTCCATTAATACTCTCTGCTATGTAAGCATTTAAGTTTGACTGTTTGTTGCTCTGAACCTGCCATGCATGGCTCTGTCTCCTTTTCAAAAATACAACATATACAATAAGCACAGGCAGTCCACAGAGACATATAAGTGTAAGTTTCGGACTCATTGCAAACATAAATATCAATATAAATATAAGATTGCAGAGGTCGGTTATCGTATTTATAATACCGTTTGAAAGAAGGTCACTAAGGTTGTTTACATAATTTACTACCCTTACCTGAATTTTTCCATGCGGTCTTTCATCATAATAACTAAAAGGAAGTTCCTGAAGATGCTTAAAAATATCTTCTCTTATCGTATGTATTATGTCCTGACCGACCTTAGTTGTCACATCTATTTTTATCCTTGTGCTTATTACCGAATAGAGAACAATAACGCCTGCAAGTGCTGTAAGCATCACAATTGATTTTATATCTTTGTCAGGTATATACTTATCCATTTCAATCTGCAAAAACTTTGGAAGAAACATTCCAAGTCCTGATGAGGAAAGCATAAGCACAAGCACAAAAAGCATTTTTCCTTTATAAGGTCTGATATAATCGACAAGTCTTTTAAGCTGTTTAATATCAAATTTCTGCTCTACTACTTCGTCAACATCATATTTATTTCTAGCCATCTATTTCACCCCCTGTTCTTTCATTTTAGCTGCCATCGGATACTGGTGGTAATAAACCGTCGCATAATATCCGTCTTTCGCAACAAGCTCCTCATGTGTTCCCTGCTCAATAATCCTGCCTTGGTCAAGCACGAGTATCTTGTCAGCATCTTTAATAGAAGAAATTCTGTATGCGATTATAAATGTTGTGCAGGCATGATTTATATTTTCAAGCTGTCTCTGGATATAACTCTCCGTTTCCATGTCAACTGCCGATGTTGTATCATCAAGAATAAGGATTGCAGGGTCTTTAAGCAATGCTCTTGCAAGCGAAATTCTCTGCTTCTGACCGCCTGAAAGACCAACACCACGCTCACCTACGATAGTGTCATATCCGTCAGGAAGATTTTTAATAAATAAGTTGGCATCCGCCATCTTTGCAACACGCTTTACATCCTCAAAGCTGCAATCCGGTCTTCCGTATGCGATATTTCCCTCAATCGTATCTGAAAAAAGAAATACGTCCTGCATCGCAATACCGATATTTTCCCTAAGTTCATACATATCCATGTCTTTAACATTTACACCGTCAACATAGACACTTCCCTCTGTCGCATCAAAGAAACGGCACAAAAGGTTCATCACCGTAGACTTTCCTGCACCTGTAGTTCCGATTATTCCGACAGTCTCACCTTTTTTAACTTCAAAATTTATATCATGAAGAATATCCTCATCATCTGCCTGATATGAAACATGTTCAAATTTGACATTTCCATCAAGTTTCTTGCGGTGTACAGGATTAATCGGTCTTTTAACATCAGGCTCAGCAACATATGTATTGTAGATTTTTTCAACCGAAGTCGTAAATCTCTGCATATCATTGATAAGCCAGCCCGCCATACGAAGTGGCATCGTGAGCATCCAGAGATAACCATTCACTGCAACAAGGTCACCCATCGTCATCTGCCCGTCTACGACCATGATACCACCGACAAGCATAAGTACCAATGTAAGAAGATTTGAGAAAAGTTCAAAAAGCGGCACATATTTTTTCCATACATTTGCCGCACCAAGCTCTGAATCCCTGTACTTATCATTCTCAACGGCAAACTTTTCCATCTCATAATCTTCTTTTGCGAAAGCCTTAACAACCCTGTTTCCACTTACATTTTCCTGAACGAAAGTATTAAGACTTGAAAATGCATTACGGCAGTTTCTAAAAGCAGGTTTAACGCTCTTTGCCTGAAAATATGTGGTAAGTGCCGTAAGTGGAAGCACAAGCACCATGCAGAGAGCCATTTTAAGATTTGTAGCAAAAATCATTATAAGAGCTATCACAAAATACAAAACATATTCATATGTAACATATATTACATACGCAACAAAATGTCTGATAGCATCCATATCACCTGTCTGACGGCTCATCAAGTCACCTGTTCTGTTCTTGTTGTAAAAAGCAAAATCCTCCTGAAGAAGTTTTCTGTAAACAGTGTCACGCATACTATAAAGAACATTCTGCGAACTCGTCTCAAAAAGCACCTGCGAGAAAAATCTGCATATTCCCCTTATTATAATAGTAACAATAAGTACGATAATGAGATTTTTAAGCATACCATACTGTTCATGCTGAATAACCCTGTCAACAATAAGTTTTGAAACATACGGACTCACCAAAGCACAAGCCGCAACAATAGTAGTCAAAACAATACCCCAAAACATACGCCAACGGTATTTCTTCAAAAACGAATAAAACCATTTCATCGGTGTCATTTTTCTTATCCTCCTTTTTCTATTCATCTTTTTCTTCTGTGTTTCTTTTTAGGTAATTCACAAAACTGCCAATATCTTATATATTCCATATTTACAACTTTTGCTATTACCTTATAACTTACGAAAGTTTCTACAGTATAGCACAGCAGACATATATATAATATAATAAACATGTAAAAAAATTGTATAAATCTATCATATATAAAAATCATATAACACTATTTTGAGCCGTAAAAACACTATTTTGCTTTATTTTCGCTCTCTTTTTTACAAACTTATATTATTGAAAAAATCGTTTATATATTATATAATATTTTCAAACAAAACCAGCATCATCTAACATTTTCACACCTGATTGTTTTTAATATTATGATGCAACGGAAAATCATCTAACCCTGTAAATTATATATTTTATAACAGCTACTATTTAACCTAGTACAACGAATAATTGATACATTGTACTAGTCAGGAGAATATTCGCAATCTGCTCTGCTACTTAGTAGTTGTAAAAAATATTTACAACTTATAATAAGATAAACAGAGCAAAAAAAACAAATACAAATATAACAATTCATGGCATCATGTTGGGTAAAGTACATTTCCCCCAACATCATATCACTCCTAATAAAACCACATAACAACCAAGAACGGAGAACCAATATGGAAAAAAATATTAAAAATCTTTACGAATACTGCGACGGATTAAATTCACCTATAGAAGCCTTTGTGCATACCTCGATACCTGACAATTTTCCAATCCTACCGCACTGGCACTATTTTTTTGAGATCATTCATATATTAAATGGAAATGTAGAAGTTACCTGCGATGAAAATGTTTATAACCTTACTCCGGGTGACCTTATTATCTTCTGTCCAAAACATATACACTCAATTTATGAAACACCTGCCGAAACTATATCTGTAATTACGGAAGCAAGCAGTTCTACAACTGATACAGGCATTTTAAATTCAATTAATTCATCTGAAAACAGTCCTACTCACAATGAATATATGTCAAACAATAATATTTCCATTGCCAAAAAAGGGCTTTCCTCAACAAAGAAAGCCTGTTTAAGTCCGCTTTCAACCGATGAAATCCATCCCAAAATTGACAAAAAGCATGGCTCTATACAGCCTGTTCCAGACAAAACAGTACTGTCTAAAAACTGTGATATACGCTATCAGGTATTAAAATTTGACCTGAACTTCCTTCATATATCAGGCAACTACAAATCAAGATTTTCAAATATGATGAATATCGCATACGAAAAAAATCCGGAAAATATATTTTTTTCAAAAGAAGATTTAAAAAACTATCAGATTTACGAACTTTTTGAACAATGTATTGAAGAAATAAACGCAAGACAATACGGATATGATACACTCATCGGCTCAAATATCGCAAAACTCCTTACATATCTGAGCCGCATATGGATATCAAAAGGCGTTGCTGTAGATGAGAAAATACTCTGTGCATCTGCCCCCGACAATCCTTTTGACACCATCACTGAATATATTGACAGACATTATAACGAGCAGCTTCAGGTAAAGGAACTCGCAAAAATGTGCAATATGAGTTACTCAAACTTTGCCCGTTCATTCAGACAGCTTTACAACCAGTCATGCAAAGAATATATAGAATTTATACGGCTTAACCGCGTTGCTGACCTGCTTATATTCACTGACCTTGACTTAAATTATATAAGTCAAGAAACAGGTTTTTCAGATTGCAGCCATCTGATACGCTCGTTTAAACGGTGGAAAGGAATGACACCTAAGGTTTGGAGACGGGAATATGGAAATTCATGAACGATTATGATATACTTGTCTAGTTAGTTGTCCCACCCATACCTAATAACAGGCATAGGTGTTTAAATGAATAAATCATATCTTTTTGCCTATGCCACATTATATCATCTGCAAAAAGGTTATGCAATATACATAACACCAGAAACGAGGCACATTATGAACTACTTAAAAAATTTTTACGGTCATCTCTGCACAATACTTCACCACAAAAATCTTGTAAGGCACTACTGCTTTAAAGCAGGTCTTTACAAACAGGGAATCATGCATGACTGGTCTAAATATAATCCGATAGAATTTTTTGCAGGTGTAAAATATTATCAGAGCGGCAAAAGAAGTCCGAATTTTGCTGAAAAAGAAGATAAAAAATATTCTTCTGCATGGCTTCACCACAAAGGACGCAACAAACATCATTTTGAATATTGGATAGATTTTGCAATAAATCCGAGAGAAGGTCTTGTCGGTATGCCTATGCCTACAAGATATGTACTCGAAATGTTCTGTGACAGGATTTCCGCAAGCAAAAACTATAATCGTGACACCTATAATGACTCTTTCCCATTGGCATACTATAACAAAAATAAGGATTATTATGTACTGCATCCTGACACACGGAAATTGCTCGAAAAACTGCTGACTATGCTTGCTGATGAGGGCGAAGAAGCAACTTTTAAGTACATCAGAGAAAATATTGACTGGAAAAAATCTAATAAATATTGATATGCTTAACCTTAAAATTAATTATAGGTAAAGATATTGAGATTTTACAAAAACAAGGGGCTGTCGCATTAATGATTAAAAATCATTAATGCTCAGCTCCTTGTTAAACTAAAATCAAAAAATCATCACCAATTTTCTTCTTAATTATGCAGCAAACAATAATATTTCCATTGCCAAAAAACGAGCAGCTTCAGGTAAAGTAACCAAAATATGCAATATGAGTCACTCAAATTTTGCTGGTTCATTCAGACAGCTTTACAACCAGTCATATAAGGAATATATAGAATTTATACAGCTTAACCGCACTGCTGACCTACTTATATTCAATAACCTTGACTTAAATTATATAAGTCAGGAAACAGTTTTTTCAGATTGTAGCCATCTAATACGCTCATTTAAACATCAGAAAGGGATGACACCTAAAGTTTGTAAACGGAAATACGAAAATTTTTAAACTGGCTATAATTTAGGAATTTACTTACATATGAACTTCCTTGTCCAAAATCAATATTTTGTTTTATATCATGCATTCCTTGTGAATTTCCTGAAATCATCAAATTCATATCTGCTATATTATCCCAACCATATTGACAGATTTCTGTAATTTGATTGCATATAGATGACACAACACCTTCCCTAAAGTCATTAGGTATATCTTCATCTTTCCAAACCGCATTTTTAATTAAAACTTTTATATCTTTACCATCGGATGTATAATATGTTCCATTTGCAGGTTCCAACTCGTTTAATTTATATCCAGTATATTCATAAACATCTTGAAAAGTCTGATGCTTGCGATAGCTTAATAAGTTGGTCTGGCCGCTTTTTGCCCCATCTCTAGTAGAACAATAATAAATATGCCTCCAAAGATTTTTACCATTATCCCCAACATTAAGTGCCTGTTCCATAGCATGCTTTTTATCCTCATTTACTCCTTCAACAGAAATATAATAGTCATACGGATTTACAGACAAATAATAATTTTCTCCATCTTCTAATTCAATATTATTTTTCTGAAAAATATTATTAATTTGATTATTTAGCATCTGTCTGTGAAAAGACACTTCGGCACATTCCTCTTCCTGATACGACAGCTTAATATTGTTAATTCTAAAAAAAGAATCATTAAAATCCAAACCTTGTGTTGTCCCTTTTTTTAAAACAGACATTTCATTGCGATAACCAATGTCCCTTTCTTCTTCTGTTAAATCAGATGCAAACCAGTCACAAGCCGGATTAAAATATTTCTGCTGTATATATTGCTCAGGGTTATCTTTCTGTTTTGCAATCTCCACTAATGAAGTGTACTTATCTGTTATGATTTGACGATATACTTTACAATAATCTAAATATTTTGCTGAATTTTCAGGACTACTTGTAATAGATTCTCCGGCATTTGCTATTGCAAGTGTATTATGCTCAATCGCTTTTTCAAAATAAGAATCAATGTTAATACTTTTATCGATATTAATATTTTTAGAGGTATTAGTAGCTTTCTGTGCTTTCTGTAATTTAACTGCCTCTTTACTAAGTGTTAATTCATCATGCTTATAAACCGTTGATTTTGAATGCAAAACATTTATATTTCGATTCTTATTTTTTCCATTGTTTAATAAAATATCTAACGCAGACTGTTGCCAATTTAATTTTGTTAAATCATGCATGTTTTTACCTCCCCATTTAAATTTCCATATCCCATGTGGTTTCTACACACATTATCGCCCGTTTATTTATACAAATCCAGCCTGATTACAGAATTAAGAATCTAATTGCAGAATTTAAAAAATGCTTCCATTCCGAAAGCATATAATATTATAAAGTTACTCTGAAAGATATACTACAAAATAAAACTGTTCTTTATCATAACATATTGCACATGTTCCATGATATTTACCTACAATATCTTTCACATTCTCTATTCCCATTCCATGAAAAGGTTCTTTTTTTGTTGTAATATATTTGCCATTTACAAAATGAGGAATTTTTTGAAAAGTATTACTAACTGAAAATATAACTTTTTTATTTTCTTTTATAGCTTTTACTCTGATTATCTTTTTCCCTGTACATTTTTCACATGCCTCAATCGCATTGTTCAGCATATTTGTAAGAATCACAACAATATCTTGATCTTCCATATTTAACACTATCAAGTAAGTCCCCCACTTCTATTGCGTGGAGCAATAAGTGGGGGT
>NZ_JAHLQE010000054.1 GCF_018918235.1 Eubacterium sp. MSJ-13 | reverse complement strand
CTGCGCACACTTGACACAAATCTTATATGTGAAATATATTATATTTCACATTATGCACCAAAGAATGTGTGCAGAAAAGAGGTTTTATTATGGAATTTACAACATTAAGTAACGGAGTGAAGATGCCACTTCTCGGTTTTGGAGTTTTTCAGGTGCCTGAGCATGATGTATGTGAAAAGGCTGTTTTGGATGCTATTGCGAGTGGGTATCGTCTTATTGATACAGCAGCAGCTTATATGAATGAGGAGGCAGTCGGAGCAGCTATCGCAAAGTGTGGTGTGCCTAGAGAAGAACTTTTTGTTACAACTAAGCTTTGGGTTCAGGATGCAAGCTATGAGGGTGCGAAAGCGGCTGTTGAGAGGTCACTTAAAAAACTTGGAATGGATTATCTTGACCTTTATCTTATCCATCAGCCAATGGGTGATTACTACGGTGCATACCGTGCTATGGAGGAGATGTATAAGGAGGGCAAGTTAAAAGCAATCGGTGTCTGCAATTTTTATCCTCATGTGCTTACAGATTTCTGTGAGACAGTTGAGATTAAACCTATGGTAAATCAGGTGGAGCTTCATCCATTCTTCCAGCAGGAAAATGCACTTGGCATTATGAAAGAATACGGTGTTGTGCCTGAGGCATGGGGACCGTTTGCAGAGGGAAACCATGGAATATTTACACATCCTGTTCTTGCCGCTATAGGAGAGAAATATGGAAAGACACCTGCACAGGTAGCACTCAGATGGAATGTGCAGAGGGGTGTTGTGGTAATACCTAAGTCAGTCCACAAAGACCGCATGGAGCAGAACATGGATGTATTTGATTTCGAGATTTCAGATGATGATATGAAAGAAATCTCAAAACTTGACCTCGGACATAGTGAGATAGTAGATCATTCAAATCCTGAGTTTGTAAAGATGCTTCACGGACTTAAGGTGCATGATTAAAAAAGGTAAGTGATGCAGGATTTAGAAAACTGCATAGAAATATGATGATAAATGGCATTAGTCAGGGGCAAAAGGTATTTTGCCCCAACATCATTTATAAAAAATAAGAGCTTTGATTCAAAAAAGATATTGAAACAAAGCTCTTTTATGGTTTTATTTTAAATTAAATAATAAAAAGTTTTTGGTTAAAAAAATTGGCGGATGCCTGAACATAAATTAAAAATTACTTCCATTCCAGCCCCAGTCGGCTATACCCTGATATGTGACATATACATTCTGTCCCGGAATGTCAAGTTCATCTGCAAAAATCTGACATATCTTTGCGGTCATGTCATTGCTCTGTGCTGGATTTATCTTACCGAATACACGGACAGAAACGAAAGCACCTTTGTCTAATTTGTTGCCGCCCATATAAAGGCTGTAATCATCCTTAAAACCTACCATAAGGAAACTTTCTGTTTTTCCTAATGTGCCTATAGCCTGTCCTAATTTCTGTTTGATGGTTTCCTCTTTCTCAGGTGAGAGGGAAACAGTTACTTTTGAATCAATAAATGGCATAGTAAAACCTTCTTTCTGCATATAAATGCTGTTGTTGAAGCGGATTATCCACTTTTTATTAAGTGTAAGGAAAAAGGGATTTTAAGTCAAGGGGATTTATTTTCATAGATAAAATATTAAAAATCGTATGTGTATATTTTGCTTGTTTTTAGCTTGATATTAAAAGCAGGCCTTAAGAATTTCAGCAAACTCCTCAATATAATATCCGGAATTATCTTTTTTCCAAAATGCACAATATACTTTTTTGACAGGGGATTTTTTTCTTACAAGCGGTATTCTGCTGACGGACGTGTCAAACCAGACCTGTTCACCAATCACATCTACAGGCATATATCCCTGTCCTGTTATAATTTTAAGTCTTGCCTCCTGCATGGTGTCTGCAAAGAGAAAATCCCCCTGCAATCCGATTATATTTTCGTAATAATCTTGTTCTTCCTTTTGTCCGGTCTGGTTGATCACAAGAATACAAGGTGTATTTTTTAAGTCATCTATTTCAAGTGCACTTAATCTGCTAAGTGGATTTTTGGAAGAAAGTTCAATATAAATCTTGCTTTCTGCAAGAATTTCATTATTATATGCGTCGGAAAAGGCACGCCTTTGGTCATTGATTGCAAGGTCAACAGAGTTATTTTCCATTGCGTGATACAATTCCTCATGACTTCCAACCATGATTTTTACATCTACGGCAGGGTATTTTTCGGAAAATAAAGCAATCGCTTCTGAGAGTTCATTTCCGTGATAACCTTTATAGTAGCCGATTCGCAAAACGGCATTATTATTGTCTGCAATTTTCTTAGTTTCACGGACAAGTTGTTTTAAATCTCCTGATATGATAAGGCTTTTGCGATAAAAATGTTCTCCGGCAGGAGTCAGGGAAAATGTGCGGTTATGCCGCTCTAAAAGTTTTACTCCGAGTTCGTCTTCTAATTTTTTTATCTGCTGGGAAATGGCAGACTGCGAGACATTGCACTGTTCGGCAGCTAGATAAAAATTCCCATTTTCGATTACAGCCTGTAAGTATTCAATTTGACGCAGCAACATAATTATATCTCTCCTTTTTAGTAGTCTTTTATGCAGTTAATGTACTTTCAATTTCCGTTGCGGAACTTTTTTGGTGTGGTATTATAATATTTATGGAAAATTTCACAAAAGTAACTTGTATTTGAAAATCCACACGCATAGGCTATCTCAGTAATAGATATAGTTGTATTTCTGAGAAGAAAAATTGACTTTTCTAAGCGATAGTGGTTTACATACAGCATTGGTGATGTAGTTAAATATCTTTGAAAAAGTGATGTGCATTTTGTTTTACAACAATTTCCAGCGGAAGAAGTGTCATAGGATTTAAATAATTTTCTATAAAATAATTGTTTGCAGAAAGGAGCAGTGGAGATAACAGAATACAGATAAAAAGGCACTCATTATGCGTATTGGAGTAACCATAATGACAACAGCGGCTGTTTACAAAAATTCCATCTCCTGTCTGTAAGAAAATTTTCTGTCCATTGACATCATAAGACATTTGTCCATTTAAAATTAGAATAAATTCCAGATCGTCATGCCAGTGACTAACGGCACGATAATCAGGATAGTGTGAAAGCTTTTCCTTTTTTATATACACAGGGAAATCCGGATGATTATAAGTTACATTTTCAGAGTAATCTGAATTTAACACAATATCTATATATTTATTGTTCATACAAACCTCCTGATTGCGAACGATTGTTATATAATTATGGCAGATTTTTATATAAAAATCAATTAATATGGAGTATCTTAATAAAAGAAGTAAGATGTCGGTATTGTCTGGTGTTTTTACAGGAGTTATTATTATTTTGCTGATACCGGGAATACTACATTTTACAAGTCTGTCAGTTACGGCTTCAGGATATCTGAAATATGTGCTGTTTATGAGCAGCTATTATGTTGTTGGTAAGTCAATCAATGCAATGACTATTGGAGAAATTTTTCCTGCCGGTGGTGACACAAAATTTGGATTAAAATGTGATACAATTACTATGTGGTGCTTTGCAGTTCCTCTTGGCTGTCTGGTGGCATTTATACTGAAATTACCGATACCAATAGTATATTTACACTGAATCTCGATGAGATTGTAAAACTGCCGGCAGTGTTTAGACACTATAAAAAATATAAGTGGGTAAAAAATTTAACAGAAATGGAGAAATAAATTATGGACATGAGAAAAAGAAGAGATATGCAGCTTTTGTATGTCAGTGATAATGCGGTTATGGAAGAACAGAGTGTGTGCAGAAAAAAATTGCAAAAACTTAATTTTATGGATCGTTCCGATTTTGATGGAATTGCAGAAACCGTAAAAGACATTTTTGGAAAAACAGGTAAAGAATGTGCGGTCAATCCGCCATTTTATTGTGATTATGGCTCTCATATAGAGGTGGGAGAAAATTTCTTTGCAAACTATAATTGCACCATTATAGATGTGGCAAGTGTAAGGATTGGAGAGAATTGTTTTATGGCTCCCAATGTAGCCATTTATACAGCAGGACATCCGGTCCATCCGGATACACGCAATTCCATGTTTGAATATGGAAAAGAAGTGACAATCGGAGACAATGTGTGGATAGGCGGCAACAGCGTTATTTGTCCTGGAGTACATATTGGAAGTAATGTGGTTATTGGAGCAGGAAGTGTGGTGACGAAAGATGTTCCAGATTGGTCGATTGCTGCTGGAAATCCATGCCGGGTGATTCGTAAAATTACAGAGGACGATAGAAGAAAAGTATTTCATACTGAAGAAATTGATGATGAAGCATGGGAAGAAATCTGCAAAAAGCAGTGACAGGAGAAAATGAGAAATGAAATTCGATTATCAAAAGACAACATATGCCTGTTTTATAGGATATATAGTACAGGCAATTGTGAATAGTTTTGTTCCTCTGTTGTTTGTTACTTTTCAGAAGAGTTATAATATTCCATTGACCCAGATTACATTGCTTATTACAGTAAACTTTATGATACAGTTGCTAATTGATATGTTGTCAGCGGGCTTTATAGATAAAATAGGTTACAGGGCGTCCGTCATAATAGCTCATATATGTGCAGCACTTGGTCTGGCATTATTAACGGTTCTTCCTGAGATAACACCGAATCCTTTTATCGGAATATTGATAGCTGTGTTTGTGTACGCAATCGGAGGAGGGCTCATAGAGGTGTTGATCAGTCCGATTATTGAAGCATGTCCGACAGATAACAAGGAAGCGGCGATGAGTCTTTTACATTCTTTTTATTGCTGGGGATGTACGGGTGTTGTACTTATTTCCACAATATTTTTTACAATAATGGGTATTAATCACTGGAAGGTACTTACACTGCTTTGGACAATCATTCCTATCGGGAATCTGATTCTTTTTACGAAGGTTCCGATATATAGCCTTATGAGCGAAGAAGAAAAGGGAATGAGTCTCAGAGAGCTTTTTCATGAAAAAATATTTTGGATTCTTATGATTATGATGGTATGTTCAGGAGCTTCTGAACAGGCGGTAAGCCAGTGGGCATCGACTTTTGCTGAGGAAGGGCTTGGTATTACAAAGACACTTGGAGATCTTGTTGGACCGATGTCATTTTCAATACTTATGGGACTTTCGAGACTTATTTATGGTAAATATGGAGACAGACTTGATCTAGACAGGTTTATGAAGTTAAGTTGTGTTCTTTGTATAGTATCATATCTTTGTATATCTCTTATTCCAATACCGATGGTTGAGCTGATTGGATGCGGAATCTGTGGTTTTTCCGTAGGGATTATGTGGCCGGGCACTTTTAGCAAGGCATCGGCTGCACTAAGGAGAGGGGGAACATTACTTTTTGCTATGCTTGCTTTGGCGGGGGATCTTGGATGTTCTGGTGGACCGACACTGGTGGGTTTTGTGTCAAGTGCAGTGGGAAATATGAGAATGGGGATACTTGCCGGAATAATATCACCTGTTATTTTATTTGCCGGAATATATGCTTTATGTCAAGGAAAGAAGGTTTAAGGAAATTATGACACTCATTGTAAGTAACAGTTCAGCCATAAAATGAACAACTGGATATAGCACCGGCTAGAAAATAGCC
>NZ_JAHLQE010000082.1 GCF_018918235.1 Eubacterium sp. MSJ-13 | reverse complement strand
CAGCTAATAGTGTTATGAGCAAGTAGCAAAGCGGATTGCGAATATCCGCTTGACTTATTTTTCCCTGTATCCTTATCACTATCACCACTAATACCAAAAATAAACATAAGTAGCCCCAATATCGCAACAAAATCAGTCAGCAGCAACTCTGTATATATAATATGAAATATCAGGACACACACGATAATAGCCACTCCTACTATGCAATCCCTTCTTTTTTCCGTTTTCATCCTTTTTCTCCTCTCTTGCTAAAAAACAAAAATATCCTTTTAAAAACATGAGGTGCAGCACACTCGTACCACACCCCATACTTCTATATTTGCCAAGTTGTTAAGCTATTTTCTATATTTCAACATCCATCACTTGCTTCTCTATTTCCTGTTTCTGAGTATAAGTGATAAAGCACACAATTCCGCCACAACAAGGCAGATTATTATAGGAACAGTCATGCACATACCCTTCTTTCGCTAGGTCTGTTTCTATTTTCGTACTATCAGCTTTCTTATCATATCTACCGGAATAATAAGTACAGCGAGCACCATTGACACAAGAAGCGCTTTTACACTGAGCATTGTTGTGTCGAATACAGGACCGCCTATCTGAATTATAACAGTCTGCAATACAAATATTGCCCCCATTACAAGTCCAAAGTTTTTATTCTCACTGATATGCTCAAAAAGATTAAATCTCTCAGATCTTGTATTTAAACTGTTAAATATTATCGAATAGATAAAGAAGGCAAACATAAATGTCTTTTCGTAGAGTTCAGGATTTTTGCATCCCTCAGGCATTACAAATGATGTTATACCGCCTACATTCTCAAGTATCAGTATTGAACCTAATGTAATAAATATAGCACTGACTCCGATTGCTGACTTGATATATCCCGTAAGAATATTGTCTGTTCTCTTTGCAGGCTTTTCATCCATGTATCTGTCAAGGATAGGCTCACCACCAAATGCCATCGCTGCAAGTGTATCCATGATAAGGTTTATCCACAATATCTGCACGATAGAGAATGGCTCTGTCCATCCGAGAATAGGTGCAAGGATGTTCATAAGAAGTGTACTTATATTTACCGTAAGCTGGAAAATAAGGAACTTTCCAACTGATTTAGCCATTGTTCTACTGTTAAGTACGCAGTCTTTAATCGAAGTAAGACTGTTGTTAAGGATAACTACATCTCCGGCTTCCTGTGCAACTGCAGTTCCGTCACCCATTGCAAAACCAATATCTGCCTGTTTTAATGCAGGTGCATCATTTACACCGTCACCTGTCATACCACAGACATTGTCAAGCTGCTGTGCGATAGATACAAGACGCTTCTTGTCAAGCGGTTTTGCACGACTTACTACTCTAAGATGTGGAAGTTCCTTTTTAAGCTCATCATCTGACATCTTTTCAAGTTCCTCATGCGTAAGAACAACATCGTTCTTCTCATCCACGAGAATACCGGCTTCTTTTGCGATAGCTGTAGCAGTCTCCTCAGCATCACCTGTTACCATGACAACCTGTATACCGGCACCGTTAAGCACCTCAACCGTCTCAATGGCATCTTTTCTGACATTATCTCTGAGACATAATACTGCAAGAAGTATCTTCTTTCCGTCTGCTATCTTTGCAACAGATAAAAGTTTCATGGTTCTCTCAGCTTCAACCATCATCTGCTTGCCAACTTTTTCTTTGTCAGCGGCAGTAAATTCTTTTATACTTCCATCTGCTGCCTCATAATGGGTAATCTCGTCAATTATCTGCTCCGTAGCACCTTTCCAGTAAACTACGCCATTTTTAAGTTCTACGATAGCACACTTCTTTTCAGAATCAAATCCATTATTTTCCTTGACTCTTTTTTCTATGTCATCCTCATCTATCTTTGCATTGTTGGCAAGAGCATAAGAAAGAAGTGCCCTGTCCATGTTGTTGCTTCCGATAGCCTTTCCCTCTGAGACTTTTGCAAGGTTATTGACTGTTATCGCATCTATAAAGTCATCATTTAAAAGTTTATCCGTAATCTCACCGTCACCTGTGATAAATTCTACCAAAGAAAGATTTCCCTCTGTTATTGTTCCTGTTTTATCACTGAACAAAAGATTCATATAAGCGGAATCTGAAAATGCGGCTTTGTGGCTTACAAGAATATTCTTTTTGTACATTGATTCCGTATTCATCGACTGTACAAGACTGTTCATCATAGGAAGACCTTCTGGTACAGCCATGATAACGATAGAAGCCATAAGCATTACTGCCTCTGCTACAAGCAAAATAACAAATACCGGAGTGATAGCCTCATCTGCTCTCACGATATTTAATACAACCTGTAAAACACCTGCTATCGCTGCTGCTGAAACACCAAGTTTACCGATACCTGCTGCCACCACTTCAAGTTTAAGGCTTGAAGTATCTTTTCTTTCTTCTTCCTCATTATCTGTAAGTGCCTTGTTTATCTTACCAAGCTCCGAAGCATCACCGATAACTGTTGCTACCATATATGCCTCACCGCTTGTCACAACAGAACCCATGAACACTTTGCTCGCTGATGAATAATCTGTTGATTCTGCATCATCCATATTTTCTGCTGCCACCTTTGACTCATCTCTTGACTCACCATTCAACGCAGCCTGCGAAACCTTTACATGCCCGTCAAAAATAAGACCGTCAACAGGTACTTTGTCACCTGCCTGAATAAGTACCGTATCACCTTTTACTATCTCATTTGTAGAAATCTTTAAAAGTTTTCCATCTCTCATTACTTTAGCAAAAGTTTTACTGTACTCTTCCTGCAAAGCCTCACTTCTTGAACTGTTTCTATACTCTGACAATGTAGAAAAACCTGTTGCAAGTGCTATAGCAAGAATGATACTCACGATCTCGATTGCATCGTTTCCACCTGAGATAGCCGGAAATATAACTCCGAGTACCGCAAGTACGATCTTAAGCAGAAGTGCGAAACATAAAACTTTTATCCAGATATCATCAAATGCACCGATAAACATAGATAATAATGATTCCTGCTCTTTTTTAGCAAGCTCATTCGTTCCAAACTCCGTTTTACTCTTAGCTGCCTGTTCACCGGACAAACCTTTTTTAAGGCTGTCTTTTTTCATTATTTCACTCATGATTAGGAAATTTCCTCTCTTTTTATGGTTTACCCGCAAAACTTTTTATCAGGAGCTGCCTCAATAAAAAATGTGGCAGCTCCTTTTAAAGTATCACGCAGTAATTTATTTATATTATCCCATTACTGAAATAATATAATCACATTTATACTCAACAATAACGTCTGCAAAGTTCACCAATATTAGTGTCAGTAGTTCCCTGACCGATGGCATTGAACTTCCATTCTCCCTTGTGTCTGTAGATCTCACCAAATATCATCGCGGTCATGCCCGAATAGTTGTCTGAAAGATTATACTTGCACATCTCCCTGTTCGTCTTTCCATCGACAATCCTTATGAATGCATTTTTTATCATTCCAAACTCCTGTTTTCTCTTTATGCAGTCATAAATATTTACTACGATAACTATTCTGTCATATTCGGCAGGAACTTTTGAAAGGTCGATAAGTATCTGTTCGTCATCCCCCTCTCCTTCACCGGTAAGATTGTCACCCATGTGTCTTACCGTTCCGGATTTATGCTCAAGATTTCCAAAGTAAACTACATCACTTTTATCACAGAACTTTCCATCTTTCAAAAGGATAGCTGTAGCATCACAATCTATATCAGCGGGTGCAGAACCCAGTAAAGAAGATAAAAATCCTTTCTTGCCACTTTCTGCCGCATCCCAGCCAAGCCCGACAAGTACATTTGTAAGACCTGCACTTTCCTTTGTCAGACTAACCTTTTGTCCTTTTTGTAAACTAATTGACATACCATTTTCCTCCCTGTGATCTTATTCAACATCAACGCCATAATTTGCACATAATGCAGCAAGACCGCCCTGATATCCGCTTCCTATTGCATTAAACTTCCACTCGTTGTTATTCTTATATAATTCTCCAAATACAACTGCCGTTTCAATAGAGAAGTCCTCGCCAAGATCATATCTCAACATTTCTTCACCTGTCTCCTCATTATAAATCCTTATAAATGCATTATTTACCTGTCCAAAATTCTGTCTCCTCTGTTCAGGCTCATATATGGTCGCTGTAAATGCGATCTTTGTGATATTATCAGGAATCTGTGTGAGGTCTATCTTTATCTGCTCATCATCTCCATCACCTTCACCAGTGAGATTATCTCCCATGTGCTGCACCGCACCTGACGGATGAGTAAGATTTCCATAGAATACAAAATCATCAGATTTCGCTACTTTTCCTGAATCCCCAAGTAAAAATGCTGCGGCATCGAGATCGAAATCTCCGCCTGTATCAAACTGATTTACATCCCATCCAAGGCCGACTACGACTTTTTTAAGTCCCGGATTTCCCTTTGTAAGACTGACCTTCTGTCCTTTTTGTAAACTGATTGGCATCGTATTATCCCTCCTTATATAATACAATAAAAATCAACTATTTATTTTTATTACACTAAGCTACTTCAATTCCATAATGTCCGCAAAGTGCTGCAAGACCACCCTGGAATCCGCTTCCTATCGCATTAAACTTCCACTCTCCATTGTGTCTGTAGATTTCTCCGACTACAACCGCTGTCTCTATCGAGAAATCTTCTCCGAGGTCATATCTTATTATCTCCTCGTTCGTATCCACATTGACAAGTCTGATATAGGCATTTGAAACCTGTCCAAAATTCTGCCTTCTTGTCTCTGCATCATAAATAGTAACAGTGAATGCAATCTTTTCAACATTTGAAGGAATATCTGTAAGATTTACTTCTATCTGCTCATCATCACCTTCTCCTTCACCTGTAAGGTTGTCACCCATATGCTTTATGGCACCTGATGGATGTTCAAGATTTCCATAAAATACAAACTCTTTTTCTGTCGGGCATTTGCCATTTGAACCAAGCATAAATGCTGCTGCGTCAAGGTCAAAATCTGCTCCCGAATCAAATGCGTTTACATCCCATCCAAGACCGACCATAACATTTTTGAGTCCTGGATTTCCTTTTGTAAGATCAACTTTCTGTCCTTTTGATAAATTAATTGGCATAACTTATTTCCTCCTTTAAATGTATTATAACATTAGAATAAAAATTAGCATACATATATGCTCAAAAAGTATATATGTATAACTATAATAGTAAAACCTTTATTTAACTTTTAACAGTGCCACCATAATTTTCCATAAATTCTTTCTTTATCTGGTCAAGTCTGGCCGCATCGTCAACACGCTGCTTTCTTGCATTCTCCTGAATCGCTCTCGTCTCATCAATACCATTGACGATAGTCCTCCATGTCTTTTCAAGAGTCTCAATCTTTATTGAACTTCCTGATGCAAGTTTCGCCGTCATCTTTGACTGCTCAACAGTGTTCTGTGCATTCTTTATAAGCATTTCATTTGTTTTTCTGTCAAGCTCTGCCATTGATTCGGCCTGAATCTTCTGCCTCTTAAGCATTATAGCCTGTGCAAGTGCCTGTTTAAACACAGGAAGTGTAACGATAAATGCAGAATTTATCTTTCTGACAAGATTCATATTGCTAAATTCCATTGTCTTTATCATAGGAATAGACTGCATTGCGACATTCTCTGCCGTTCTAAGGTCCTGTGTTCTCTGTTCAAGCATCATAAGTGCATTGTTAAGACTTGCAAGCTCAAGCTGTATCGCATTGTCGGCAGTATTTTCATAATCCTGCTGTCTCTGTGCTATATAATCCTCAAGTTCCCTACACCCCTGCTCACCCGCAAGAATATATTTTACAAGCTGATGATAATAACCCACATTTGCATCAAACATCTGATTTAAATTTCTGTTTGACTGCTTAATCTCACTCTCATACTGTTTAAGCTGAACATATATCTTATCAACTTCATCACCCATAGTATGATATTTTTGAAGAATCTTATCGAGCTGCTTTCTAAGATTTCCAAAAAGTTTGTTAAAAAGACCTTTGTCCTCTTTAAGTTCATCAATGTCAAACTTCGACATAATCTTAGATAATGAGTTAAGCATCTCGCTCGACTCGTCAAGCTGACTCATGCTCATACTATTAAGCACGATATCTGAGGCCTTTGAAATCTCCTCTGCCGCCTCAGCACCAAAAGAAACTATCGTTTCTAGATTGTTTACTTCTATCGTGCTAACCAGAGCATCAACCTCGTCAGAACCTACAAGCTCAGCGTTCATCTGATTTCTGTCCTCGACAATATCATACGCCTCAACTGTTTCAATCTCGTTCTTTACCGGTGCCTGAACAACAGCCGGCTCTTTTTTTCCAAAATCAAGTCCCATATTCCTCTCCTTTTTTATTATGTTGAATTTATTACTAAACTACAGACAGCAGTATTTTTCATACTAATCCCCATTTCTGAGCATTTTCATACTATCACCCACGTCTGAACAACCTGTCACGCCATGATGTGTGTACACTCAATGAAATACTGTTCCAGTTTGGTATCTGAAGATCATACATATAATCTCCTATCTGGTGTTCTTCCATCAGTTTCATATTAAAATGATTTTCCATATTGTACCCCGTAGGTACAAACAAAGCAACATCAAACCCCAGAAGATTCAAAAAAGATATATATATAGTGTCCTCCAGCGATATCATCGCCTCTGAAGTATTTATATAGAGCAGCTTAGGATTTTTCTTTGTAAAATCAAATGCCTGTAAAAGCCTTGTCACTTCCTTAGGAAGATTGAGCGCCATAGCAACTATCGTATACTCCGTTCCATTTTCAAAAGTTCCCTTAACCGACTTTTGCTCTATCAGAAGTTCAAGTTTATCAAGAATGTGCTCCTGCATCTCCTCTCTCAGAAATCCATACTGATATGCCCTGTGACTTTTTATCGCATTTCTGTGAAGCCTGCCATTCTTAAAAAACTCTGTAGCAAACATCCGCATTGGATTCGGATCTGCAGCAGAAAAATGCGGTGCTCTGTCAATCACCAATGTTTCAGGGGTCATGAGCTGTTTTAACATTATCCAGTACTCCTTAACATTTTTATCCTTAACACCTGAAAACTTCGAGAACATTACGGGAATATTTACAATGCCGTCAACTGTTGAAAATCCCGGCCTGTATTTTAATTCCGTATCCCACAATATCTTTATCTCACTGTCCATAGTCTGCAATGATATCGTATTGGCCTTACCATACTGCTGATTTCTAAACAATGTATCATCATTGTACATAATATCATCAAGCTCTCTCTCCGCATGATATGCCACCGTCCCGATATGTGCTGCTCCACTCTGTATCGGGAATTCCTTAACCGCAAGCTGCTCCTGATAATTTATCTCATATAAAAGTTTATCCTCAAGGCAGCACTTTTTCCCTGCATTTGGACACAATATCAATACATCTGTCCTTGTCCTTGCAAGAAACCTCATAAACAAAGCCTCATTTTCATCACTGCAGCCGCCCATATAGATAAAACAGGACACCATATCGTCATTTAAACCCTTAAACAAAGCTGTCTGATACCTGTTTATATAACATAGAAGATATACAGCCTTATTTAAAAGTTTATTTAGATTTACATTTTGTCCAAGCCTTGCAGCCTCATCATAAATAACATCTATGAAAGCATTAACCATAAAACCTCTTACAACGGGGTTCTCCGGAAACTGTATATTTACCTGAAGGTCTTTTATAAGCTGATGCACATCTCTGTAATTTCCTCTTTTTATCTTCGCTATCTCGTCCGTATCAGGCTTTGGGACGGCCTCACTCACAACAACGATATTTTTCTCCATCGCCTTGAGGGAAAGATAGAACTGATAAAGATCATTTTCATATGTAAGTTTATCCCATACACCATTTATCCTGATATAACAGTTATAAAATAATTCCCTCTTTCCGGCACTCTGAATCCCATTTAAGGCTGTATCTGAAACATTCTGTGCTGTGAGGTCATCTGAATGTTCCTTACTTTTAAGTTCATCAAACTTCGCTTTTCTAGCTGAAACAGGCTGCAACAGATCATCAATGCCCTTTCCGGTTATCCAGACATTGGTGCAGTTTAATGTGTGCTTTTTCTGTCCTGAAACATCTGGACTTCGGCTGCTCATATCATTCTTTTGTAAAAGACCTTTTATACTGAAATCCGGTGAAAATCTTTTCATTCCACTATCTGTATATTCAAACGACTTTTCAAGAGAAGCATCAACTTTGAGATATGAAGTATCACCATGCGGCTGAACAAACACAACATCGCATCCGGCATCAGCCAGAACATTTATCAGCATAAACTCATACCCGACAATATCTCCTATAAAAAGAATCTTTGGAATATTCTCGCCATTCATCTGATTTACAACACTCTCAAACTTGTAATAAAGCCAGCACATAAACTTAATATATGCATTTTTAAGCATATTTTCATTCTTACCATTTCTTCTAAGACCGTCAAGCACATCGTATATAGCACCTGCGATATTTTCACGCTGAAATGCTCCCATACGCGGCAGCCACTTCTTTAAAGCACTGGAAATAAATCCCATGCTCATCTGAAAATCCCGTCCCATGATCTCCTCATAGTATGAAAGATTGTTTTCAGTAGGATTTCCAATCTTTCCATCTATGACAACTCCAGATTTTCTGGCAGCATTATAATATCTGTAGATAAATTTTTCTATATCCTCAGATGTGTTGTTGAAACGATAAAAATAAATTCCTTTTTCACTGCGTCCGCTAAGCGGAACAAAAAAATCATCAAGGCTTTGGAGCTTTATATGTTTTAATGTCAATTTACTCACCTCAATATTTGCTAACTCTACACTTATTCATCGCGATTCCAAGCACTGAACCGACCACACCTCCGATTATGTGTGTAAGATTTGATACATTGTCATGTACAAAAAGTCCGTCATGTATCTGTCCGCCTATATAAATGACTGCAACAAGAATAAATGTAAGCGGTATCTTTCCATCCTCTATGCTCGTCATACTCGCAAGCAGTATAAATGCAAAAACAACACCACTCGCTCCCATCAGAGCAACATCAGGAAAAAATATAAAATGAATGACACCCGTAACAAAAGCTGTGACAAGTATCACAAGCAGCGTATCCGCTGAGCCGTATTTTTCCTCCAGCAGAGGGCCAACCACGAGTATCATCATAATATTACCTAAAAAATGTTCCCAATTCGCATGGCCGAGAACATGGCCAAAAAATCTGAAATAAGTCAATGGATCTGTAAATGACGACCTATAGACACAAAAAAACAGTTTATCTGAAACACCACCTGTCACATATCCAAGTCCAAGCAC
Organism: Eubacterium sp. MSJ-13; assembly: GCF_018918235.1. Classification (GTDB taxonomy): domain Bacteria; phylum Bacillota; class Clostridia; order Lachnospirales; family Lachnospiraceae; genus Butyribacter. Next base: position 20,145 of record NZ_JAHLQE010000082.1, on the reverse strand, counting down.
ACAAAGGCAGGCAATTGAAAATACCAGTATGACAGGTGAGTTAAATGAAATTCTGATGCCTTTTTTTTCTTTTTCCATCTCTCCCCCTCAAAATCATTAACCGAAATGTTTTTCCATTTTCTATGTGAAAACATACAATTTTTAACCATCTTTTACCATTTTAACATAAGCTAATTTAATATACAAGGATTATAGAAAAAGGTTTAAATATTTAATAAAAATGTTAGAAATGTATTGATTTATTACAACATATTCCGACTACTTTTTTTATATATTGTGTGCTATCATGTTATTTACATGAGCAACTAAAGCAATAAATAATTTTAAAGGAGTTTTAACAGGTTATGAAAAACAGTTCTATCTATTACAGCGTTGGTGCACTGTTGTACAGCCCCGCTGACAAAGAAAATCTGGCACAATATATTATTTCCGGAAAATTTGGTTCAGGCTACTCACTTGCCCTTTGCCTTGAAGATACTATAAACGACAATTTTGTAAAAGAAGCCCAAAACCAGCTTATTTCCACAATAAATACTATTTATGAAGAATTACAGACAAATGCAGACTTTTACCTTCCAAAAATATTTATCAGAGTCAGAAACCCCGAACAGCTAATTTTTCTTGATAAACAGCTCGGTGAAAGTAACGAAATAATAACAGGTTATATAATCCCAAAATTCTGTATTGAAAATGCAGATATTTATATAGAACAACTCCAAAAAGTAAATTCCATACATAAACATACAAAATATTTTATGCCTATCTACGAAAATTATTCAATAGTAAACCTGCGACACAGATATGACGATTTCTACATATTAAAAGATAAACTTGATCTCGCCAAAGAATATGTCTTAAATATCAGGGTCGGTGGAAATGACCTGTCGAACCTTTTCGGTTTCAGAAGAGAATGTGATGAATCAATACATAAAATATCACCTATTGCAAATATTTTTTCTGATATTGTCACTGTCTATGGCATGGACTATGTAATATCAGGACCGGTATTTGAATATTATTCAGGTGCAAACTGGGAAAACTGCCTTAGAAAAGAGATCAAAGACGATAAACTATGTGGTTTTATCGGAAAGACTGTTATACACCCAAACCAGATCTCCATCGTAAACAGCGAATATAAAGTATCCCGTAAAAATTATGACGATGCACTTGAAATATTGAACTGGAACACTAAAAATGATTCTCTTGTTTCAGGAAATGTCACCAAAGAACGCATGAATGAATACAAAACTCATTCCAACTGGGCACAAAAAACATTATACCTTGCCGAGAATTATGGCATTAAAGATTCATAATTTCTTTTTCCCATAATATTTATATTCTCAAAGTATCAAATCAAAAATAGTCAAGCGGATATTCACAATCCGCTGTGCTGCCTGACCATAACAAATATTAAAAACACATCCTAAATACTCTAAACATCTGATAAATGTTTTATAATACCACAACATTTATAATTTCTTAACGGATAGTACTCAACAGGCACATTTTTTTCAGCCGCCAGCCTTATAAGATGCCTCAGTTCCCTGGCATCTTTATTTTTTTCAGCAACCAGCACCTTCCATGGAACACGCCTTAACAGAACCCTTGTTGTCTCACCGATTCCGGGCTTGATAAAATTTATATCATCAATGCAAAAATCCTGCGCAATCTTTTTTACCTCATCAATTCCCTTTAACACAATATCACTTTCTGTTTTCCCACCAGCCTTCTCTATCTCTTTGTCTGCCATTTTTGCAAAGCTTTCATTATATCCCGAATCCCCCTCACAAATAGCTGACTCACCTGACTTAAACAAACATCTTTCATCCACTTTATCATTTAACACAAACTGATTTTCAATAGCTTCTATAAACTGGTATGACAGATCAGCATCTTTTAACTCACCATAATAAACAGCACCATGAAAATCATTTTTTCCGATAATATCACTTCTCAAAAAAGTTCTGCTGATAAGCCCCGACACCGTACTATTAAGACATGAACTCGGTATAAGGATATCCTCATGTGTCCCGCAAAGCTCTGTAACATTTGCCGGATCAGCAACAACTGCAATATCATCAGAAACACCATCATATGCAGCAATATCCTTCTTTAACTCATTTAAAATAGCACCCTTTCCAATCCAGCCGTCAACAAAAAGAAGCTGCCCCGCTTTAAACCTTTCAAGAAGATACTTCATCGCATTATCATCTATTCCCCGTCCCCTTATGATAGAAATGGAATAATGTGGCACATCAAGACCATATCTAAATCTGATATATCTTTTTATCAGAATCCCAATAGGAATACCAGCTCTTGCAAGAGAAACAAGAACAACATTTTCCCCCTTTAACTTAATTATCTTATCAGCAACCACACCAACAGCCCGCGCAACAACTCCCGAATAAAACTTTAATGCTTCCCTGTAAGTTTCCATATATTTTTCAGTTGGAACATATTCTATCGGAAGCATCTCACTGTAATGTTTTCCCGACTGAATAAGTTTCTCACGTTCTTCTGTCGGCTGTGGTTCTACAAGCCCTGTTATATCCTTTAATAATAAGATTACATCATCCTCTTTATATGAACTTCTCAAACTGCATCCTCCATCACATTAATATCAGTATTACTTTTTACATCTATATTGTGGACAACAACAATTGCAGCCACAAGCCACATTCTAACACCATCTCACCAGACAAATATCGTTATTCTTTATTCTCAATGCATTTACGAGCGAATTTATCCCCGCATCACCACCATAATGCGAATCTGTTAAAATCAGCACTTTATCATATGAAGCTATATCATAAATAAAAGTTCTTCTTTCATCATCATATAAACTGCGAAGTTCATACCTCTCATGAACAGGATATGTATCTTTTTCAACTTTCTCGCTGCCATCTGATATTTTATCCATACTATCCAGTTTTACCCCCCTGCCACAACAAACTTCAATCGGACTTCTTGTAGTTGAATGACTCCGCACACTGCACCCAAGTTTCTCAATACACGAACCAACAAAAAGAGCCGGATACATAAACTCCTCCGTACCTACAACAAGAACACTGCTGCCCGACTTAAAATCAATCTTCTCACAAATATCCTTCCATAATCCTATGCAATGTTTCTTATAATCATTCGCATCTACAACTCTTCTTGAATCCATCCAGCCATTAACCTCAAACTGCATTATCTCAAAACTCTTTTTAGTATCAGCAACAATATATTTTCCATCTGTATGATAACTTTCTGCAATCTCTCCAAATTTACTATTATCTATTTTTACCAGATAATGCACAGGAATCCCTCGTTTCTCATAAGATTTCAAATGCTCTTTTGACATACCATTTAAGATTGAGGCAACAACACACTTTTTAGCTGTACCACCATATCTCTCATCCAATATATTGACAATGTTTAAAATCGTATTTCCGGTTGTAACCTCATCTTCAATAAAAACAATCCTGTCCACCTCTCCAATAAACTTATCAATATCCTCCCTGACAAGTTTCTGCTCTGTCGCATGGCTGTGTGTTTCTGAAAAAAACAGGTAATTTACATCCCGAACCATCTCCCTTGTTGTCTGAATATAATATGCCCCAATCTTTACAGCGATTTCAGCCCCGATTGCCGTTGCCGTCTCCGCAAATCCGATCAGCAATAGTTTCTCTCCCCGATAATTTTCTTTCACGATATCTGCCAACGCATCAAACATCCTCAATGCTTCACTAGGTGAAACCGGAATGTGCTTTCCCTGAAGCCTGTTCACAACAAGGTAATTTCTCTTTTTATTATTTTCCCTTTTGCCAATACGAACCAGGTCACTCTCAAGATACATTTTGTCCCTCCATAAAATATGCTGTTATATTTAAACTTAATCGTCTGAAACTTCCTTAGTCTTTTTCTTTGCATAGACCAACACTTTATCTCCTATTATACTTTAATCACTCTTTATTTTGAACAGCAATTTTACAACTATATTCCAACAATTTTCTCCTTTTTGCTTTTGCAAATATGTACAAATCTGTATTACAATTTAATGATACTATTTGTAAAATATATTTACGAATACAAAGAAGCTGCCACAATAAGAAAATTCATACAAAATATACAATTAGTTACTCTTAAGTATCTATAATTGTGCATATTTTCTCTTATTGCGACAGCCTCATAAATAATTTTTAATATTAAGTTTTACCAAACTATGCCCCGTAGTGATTTGTGGCAGTATTTGCACCTTTTAAGTAAATCTACCTTGTAGGGTTTGTGACAGAATGGGCATAATCTAGGCTTTGTGATTGAATATAATATCCACAAAAAAGATCACCTCCCAAATATTAGCTACAATTATTTATACTTTCAAAAATCAGTCCTTAATCTTATTTAAAATTACTTTTATTCCACCTAAAACAACTATTGGAAAAATCACCCCAAGCATTTTAGTTGTAATTTTGATAATTTTTATTCTTCTTTTCCATTTTTTTATATTTTTATCCTTTTTACTCTTTTTCATCTTTAACTTACCTCCTAATTTCTCAAAATATTTGACGCTTACTAAAATAATCATCTAAATTATTTACTGAATCAATATCTTCCTGTTCTACACCTGATTTTCTCGCTATATCAGCAGCTATCATAACATTTTTATCTGTTCCTTCATTTAAAAATGAGTAACTACTTGTTTTATTATTAAATTCTGTGTATAAACTTTGTTGTTCACTCAAAAAACAATTAAATGTTTTAATTATTTTAATCTCTTTATTTTCTATAAGCATATAATTTTCTATAACATCATATGGCATCCAATTATAACACATATCAAATAGTTTTTTAGCAATATCGTATCCATATCTTATTTTTATTTCAGAAATTGCCATTGCAATAAGCTTAAACCATGCAATGATATTAATATGCATTATAAAACAAAAGGCATTTCCCTTTGAGCGTATTATTGCATCTGTCCCATCTATCAAACACAATGTTGCATTTCCAATTAGTAACATAATTCTTAAATCTCCATGTGATTTATCAGGTATAAGATTTTTCCATTCCTTCTTTTTATAAAACCGACCTTTTAACACCCAAAACACTTTTATCATCAAGCTCTGTAAAATCATAGGAATTCCTAATGTAACAGCAAACCTCGCATCATATCCATTTATAAACACCTGTTCCATAATTCTTGATAAAGTTACTATTTCCCCACTGTTTCCTTTCAATCTTCCAAAATCACATAATTGAAACAACTCCATAAATGGTACTGGCAACCCCATTCCACGACCACCATTTTCTTTTCTACGGCTTCCTGAACTTCCAGCTATATCAGACATTACATGTCCTATCCAATTACAAAAACCACAGTATAATTTTGATATAAAATTATTTCCTCTTAGTTCAAAACCTGTTTCTTCATTCTTTATAGTAATAACTCGTCCATTACTTATAAAACTAGATGCTCCGATAAATTGATCTATAATAGAAAAAAACAAACCTATAACGTCTGGAGCATGCGCCAATGATTTCAAATGATGATTTTTTGTATTTAATTGAAATTCTCTCCCAACCTGTATCATTTTTGTCTGATCATAGTTTACCTTATACTTATTCTCTAAAAAACCAATCGCTGATGCAACATCTCCATTTTTTTCTATTTTTGGATTCCAACCTGCCATTTTGGCAAATTTCATAACAATGTTATCTACTGCTTTATCCGTAACTTTCCCTAGTGCACTAAATTCTGGAGTTCCTACCAAAAATATATCTACTATTCCTGCACATACTCCAGCAAAAACAGATACCAAGCAATCACATTTATCACAAACTATATTAAGATCATCCAATTTTTCTTTATCAATTTCTATATATTCTAAGTAGTCCAGTGCTTTAATATCCATATCTACCAATCCTCAAGTTCTTTTTTTAAAGTCATAACATTTAAAATCATTGTTTGAAAATCACTTTTCTGAGACTGATCAAATTGTTTATAATCTGTAATTTCTTCATTTTGTAATTTAATTAAGTATTGATATATTTTTGTTTTTAACCCCATGATAATACGCTTCTTTTTTTCAATAAGAATTTCAAACTCCTTTAATTGTTCATATTCATCCTGCATTTCTGCAAGTTTCTCATATGAATTTTTACATTTATCTTTATTCTTCTTAGTTGTAACAACTGTAGTAACCAATCTTGTGAAAGGACTTATTGTCCCAACCAGCTTTAAAGCATTTGAAGAATTAAATATTTTATTTTGATTATTATTTTCCAAAGAATGATCAAATGTATTTAATTGTTCCACTAATGAATTTATATGTATCAAATCACGACTTTCAATTTTCAGATTTTGTGGTGTCCCTGATATGCGACCTTCAAAACTTTCCACTTGATTTATTATAAAAGGTATATTTTTACAATTATCTTTTAAATCCTCAAGTTTCTTATTCACACTCAAATATTTTGAATTTACAGTATCAGTCATATCTTCAAGTTTTAAATCTGCTTGCCGTCTTGCATCCTTATAAAACATTTCTCTCCTCCAAATATAATTTTATTTAAACCATTTATTAAACAAACCCTGAGCAGTTGTAAAAACTTCATTAACAGAATCAATTGTTTTATCTATATTAATTACCTTTTCATTTGCTTTTTCCAAAAATTCGTTTAATGTTAGATTATCAACTGCATGTATCTCTTTTACCATCTTATTTAAATTATTGATCATAAAATCATCTCCCAATTTCATTTTCAATAATTTTTCATTTTCGGCAGCATCTGCATAAGAAATATACCCCGGACTTTCCAACATTCTTTTATAATAGATTCCATCAACAGCAAGCAATAATCCATTTTTCGCACTTCCTGTAATAGTATTATCAATCATACCAAGAACCATCTCCCTATTTACTTTGCCAGCATAACTTTGTTTAGCTGCAAAAAAAGCCTTATCAGTCAAATTTCCATAAAAATAAACTCTATCTGTTGAATATCTTGCACAACTATCTATCCCTCTCTTTACTATGTCTCTTTTTTTCTGTAATCTTTCATCTGTTAATTCAAAATCTGACATATTCATTTTCCCTATGTATTTAATAAATATTTGTTATTTTTTAATTGTTTATATTTTTTTATAATTTTGCCAACGATGTTTCTTTAATTTTTTAATTTATCCTTATCTCTATTAATCCATACATCTTTATTGGTTTGTTTACTACCACTAAACACACTTGCACCAAACGCCAAAAGACCTAAAACTGTAGCAACAATCCCCTTTGCAACCTTATTGTCCTGTTCAGTTTCTTCCCATTCATATTTATCACTCATTTTTATGTCCTCTCTATTCTCTCTCCTTACAGTATTTAATTAATATCTGTTATTTTTTTAAATTATTAATATCTCTATTTAACTCTCGTATTCTATTTCTATCACTTGATGTTTTGATAAATTTTGAATTTAACCTATTCAATTCGTCTTTATCTCTTGCAATCTGCATATCTTTATTTGCTTTTTTAATACTACTAAATGCTTTTATCCCTAATCCAATAATACTACCTATAACAGTTGCAACACCCCCGATTGCTGCCTTATGATCAAATTCAGTTTCTTCCCATTCATACTTATTATCACTCATTTTTATTTTCTCCTGTCAAGTCAAATTTTAATAGTTATTTTATCATCCATTTCTTCTATTTCTGTAATATAACTTTCTAACTTTATTATATTGTTTTCTATTTCTTGTTCCCAATAACCATCCTTAGCCTCATTCCACTGTTCAACTCTTTTAAAATCGCCACTTTTATATTTATCGTCCAAAAAAGCTATACTTTTTTTTATTATTTTTTCTGCCGGTTCTTTACATCCAATTACGAGATTCATTTCGGCACATACTTGAGTTCCCAAAACTAACATCTCTACTTCTTCGCGACCAAGCTGAACATCTTTTAAAATTTCTTGTATTGAGGATTTCTTTTGTATTGAGAATTTTAATCGTTTTCTTCTCTCTTTAGGAATAGCATTAATCGTTTTTACTACCTTTTCTATATTTCCCATAATGCTGTTCAATGAATCTGAAACATTAGATATATGATTTTCTAATATTCCTTTTCTTTTTTCCAATCCTTCTGTTTGAACATTTTCTAACTCATCTATAGCACTCTTTATTTTTGAAAACCTATCTATATCAAATTGTTCTTGAAGATTTGCAATAGCTTTTTCTAACACCTCAAATTTGCTAAAAATATATTCTACTGAAAAAGCAATTTGTTCTCTCAATTCTTTTGGAACCAATAAAACCAATTCATTTTGATCATATTTAAATTCAAAATCATTATTACTTACAATATCATTTTTTTCACTTGCATCTATAACAATATTCTTCACTCCTTTTGCAATCGCCATGCTATAAATATCATTTACAATATGTTTTCCCGTCTTTTTATAACTAAAATCATCAATAATTTTTTTTACTTTTTCTGTGTCAACAACCATATAGCTATTTCCTTCCTATTCTGTCAAGCCGAAATCTATTGATTTTACAGGCTTTGAAAATTTTTATTTACCTCAAAACAAAAGTCGAGAGTGATGGATATCGTAGTATCATGTACCGAATAGCTGATAAATAGATATAACTAATAAAGCATCCTCTTTCTTTGCTTTATAAAGGCTATTTTCCCTCTGATCAACTATGATGATGAACCTCCCGTGTCTAAGGGGAGCATGTCCCAACTTCCTTCGTCCCATCTGCCTGCCATACACTGAGTGCCAGCCAAGCTCCTAGACGGTGTCATGCCCCACGAAAAAAACAATGCCGGCTACAGCTCTTGTTTTTGTGTTTGATTTGTTACTAACCTGCATTTACCTGTCGTGGTACTGATTTACTCAGTGGACTCTATACCACTACAGCTTACTGTTAGTCTTTTGCAGATTCCGTCCGTTCTGTACTCCATCATTTACGGGTTTCTGTTCCAGAACCCTGTCCAATCTCCGATGCCTTCCATCAGCCACTCGACAGAGTTCTGGATTTGCTTCTTTTATTTTATTACTATGCTGCCATTGGTGCCTGTTAAGTTGCCGGATGTTTGAATTCATCCGCATGCGACACTGCTGAATTTGCTACCTGAAACAACCAGTACCAAAGTCTCTTGCGTCCTCTGTGACTGATTTTTGTCTGTCCTTCATGATTACCTGAACTGCTTGCTACCAGTCCCATTCCACTTAATTTTTGGATTTCCTTCACATCATCAAATCTGCTGATATCTCCCATTTCTGCCAGTATTCCAGCTCCTTTTTCTTTTTTACCATCACTCCACCCTTTCCACCAAATCTCCCTGACTCCTAAGCCACATATTTATCCCATTTCCAAACACCTCCGCCGATACCATATAAACACCATCTTCTTCCCAAAGCACCTTTGCCGTTGGAAGCCTGTCCAACACTGCTTCTATGGAATAGCCCTTATATTTGAATTTTATTCTCTGAAGCTTACCTCCGAACATAAACTGTATTCGTTTACGAAACTCACCTTCCTCAAACCTATCCTTGTACAATATATGAAATTTCTCACTCAGTACATCTATCTTTTTTATACGGTCTATCCTGTAAATAGTAGGAAATGAATCCTCTAATATTTCAAAATTCTTTCTTACATCCTCATCATCTATAAATGCAACCATATAAAAATAAAATTCTGAAAACATTATTGCTGCCGGTCTTAGTTTGCGTTTAACACTTTTTTTATCCACAAGCCTGCCATACTCAATTTCTATATAATTCTGTTTCTGTATAGCTGCACCAATCTTCCAAAGAGTATCAAAAAAATCGGTTGCATTGCACAACTCCGTATAGTGAAATTTTTCATTGTCAATAAGCCTTTTCACTATATCATTATGATTACTTCTAATGCCCCCATCTATGAGCTTTGATATTATTTCATCCATCTGTTCTTTTTTAAAAGCCCGGCTGTCCAATAAAATCTTGCAGATTGCCAAAAGCTCAGCATCACTAAATTTTGATGTTTTTCTATTTTCTATGTAATACTTTTTTTCATTAAAGTCATATACCAATTCTTCTATAACGCCATCCATTACGGTTTTTCTACTCAAAAACTGTCTTATTTCATCTATATCTCTCTGAATCGTCTTTTCTGATGTTTGATATTCAGCAGCTAGTTCTCTTTTTATGACCTTTTCTCCATCAATAAGTCTTGTGTAAATTTCAAGCACTCTGCTTACTTGATTTATTTCCTTCATATTATCATTTGTCCCCTTCCAATACATATGTTATATCACACAGCATGGACATTATACGTCCAACATAATACTTTTATTTAATGTAATATTATACTCTTTCTTATTTTCCATTTCTTTATAATTCTAATATCATCACTTTGTTACACATTTTAATGCTTCTACTTAATATAGAAATGAAAAACGGTACTATTATATGAAAAAACGCAAAGAACTTAATATCCAGATAGGTAGACAAATACAAAAAACTTATGAACTTGTCACAGGATGAAATTCACATTATTGAAAATAGTATTAACCTTATGATCGAGGCTTTCAATCTTAACAATAATACTCTTGAATAAACTTGTTGTCATATTAGTAAAAATTCATGTAAAATATAGAATCAGTTATTATCAATTATCTATATTTTGCACAAAATATTGTTGTAGCAATCTCTTTTTTATTTTCATAGTTATTGCATAATATTTTTAACCTATCTATGGTATTTTTTCTTTCATTATAGTCATTCTAATGACTATAGTCAAGCCCATAACTTTCCCATATGCTTTTTTTAGTATTGCATTGTTACTGCTCGCACTAAAACCACAAACAGTAATATTAGATTGGAGCTTCTGATATGATAGAATATACACCTTTTTGGAAAACACTTAAAATGTCAAACGAAACGACTTACACATTAATAAAAAAATATCACATTTCAAGTGCCACAATAGACAAACTCAGAAAAAACAAACCCATAACCACAACTACCCTCAATGATCTATGCCGCATATTACATTGTAATATAGAAGATATTATTTTATATACTCCATCTGATGACGATCAGTTTCTATAATATGCTGGCATTTAATTTATTATAAAACTACCACCCTATTTTCTCCATTGTTATTCAAATTGTTTTATAAATGCAGCATTTTTCTTTTCAATCGAATTAAGAGCATCCTCTGAAAAATCGTCAGCAGCCACCGTTCCTTCATACCATGACTGATTGTCAAAATATTTTTGAAGTTCTTTATCATTAAATCGTCTTCCATGTCTGGCATAAATCTCATTTCTGGCTATCCGCAGTTCTTCCTTTGACAAGCCTTTTAAATCGGATTTTTTTAATTTTCTTTTAGAACTATCTGGCAGTATATAGCCATTACCGGCACTATCATCTGAGTCATTATATGAATCATCATAGTCATCTAAATCTTCCGAACTGTCCTCTGATGTCACCTCACTCTCATCATTTTTCATCTGTTTCTTTAATTCCTTTTTATACTCATTAATCTCCCTCTGAGTAATCTTTTTATTGTCTTTATCATCTGAAGTATCCGGAGTTTTAACAAGATTAAGCTTAGAAGCTATAACAAGTAATGTCATAAATACAATAACCCACACTGTAATTTTTTTTGATATTATCCAATCAGTAGTTCCTATGTAAATATACCTACTGCATATCATATGTGTTATTACGATTGATAACACAAATATTATAATAGCGATTATTCCACTCATCTTTGACCTCCGTTTTCTATCTGACCTGCTTCCTGTGAATTAATTCCAAATGCCCTCTGAATCTCAAATGCAATTATTCCCATAGCTGCACGAATCTGTGCATACTCTTTTTTTCTGCGATCAGGTGCAAAAAATGCTCTGGCAGCACTCATTCTCCACCATATTGTAAATGTGTTATCCTCATTTATGTGAATATCATAGATTATTTTATTATGATGAATAACAACTATATTCTCTTTCCCACGCTCAAGTTCCATACCATACTTACTAATAAGCACAGGCTGAATCGCTGCAAATATTTTATCATTATCCATATTTTCAACAAATTTAAATTTCTTTCTTCTTAAATCATCTCTTTTCCAACCTAATGATTCCTGCAAAAAAGCATAACAAAAAATAAATCCAATGCCCCCTATAGCTAACAACGGAGTTATCACCACACCAATCAGACAGCATATCCCGCAAAATAAATAACATTTTTTGGCTCTATCTGAATACTCATCTGGCAGAGGTGATGAATCATATACTATCTCTATTTTTTGCTTTTTCATTTTCACTTACCTCCCTTATATTTTTTCCACATTATACTCCTTACTTTTTTTAACTTCATTCACTCGCAGTGATAGTTTTATCAAATACTCGCTAATCTATATGAATTTTTATTATTAAGGTATATATTTTCATATGGACGCATTACGTCTACACAATATGCTATAACATATTAGACAAAAATAATAACTGTTCCTAATAGTTTGATTACTTAATCAGGAACATAATATATTCTTTAATTTCAGAAAGGATTAACTAATTATGAAAAATGAAAATTTAGATACTGATGAAATTTTAAAATTAATTGAAAATGATCTAGATACTGATGATGCCAAAATTGATTTTATTTCCCAGGAAAATCTGCGTCATCTACTTTCAAATGCTATCAATAATGCTGGTTACAGTATGAATAAACTTGCATATGAATGTTCTATTTCACAATCTCATTTATCAGATTTTCTTAGTAATAAAAAGAACCTTAACCGAAATAAACTCATTTCGATTTTTATTGTTATAGGATATGATATTGATAATATCCAAAAATCACTCATATGTTTTGGAATGAGCCCACTTTATCCTAGAAATATGCGTGACTTTATTATAATGAAAAGCATTAAAAATGGGTTTTCTCTTGATGATATAAACACTACTTTGAAAAAGGAAGGTCTTGAACCATTATGTTAAATAATAAGAATGAACATTATAACAATTATTTGTGACTTATCATTGCATTTTTTATAAAGTAGAGAATTTATTTATAAATATTCATCTTTCTGTCACTATATTTTATTTATATACAAACAACTATAAAAAGACAGAATATATTGATTAATCAACAATCCTGTCTTTTATAGTTTAAACTAATAGTACAGCCCAAAAATCAAGTTACTTTTTATCCTCTTTTCGTAATAGTACAAGTACTTTTATATATTCCACCAAACCCCGATTTTTCTATGATATTCTTTCCTTTTTTATCATAAATTTTAAGCACTACCTTTTTTCCTTTTTTACTCAAGGTAACATTATTGTAATCAGTGTAATTCCATCTTTTATTTTTTTTATAAACATTGATATTTATAATACCATTTTTTCTATAAAATATTTTTCCTATCTTATAATCTGCCTTTTTTATCTGCTTTAAATACTTACTTCCATTTTTATAGGAACCTAATTTGCTTTCTGATATCTCTTTCCCTATATATTGTTTAAATGAAGTCCCTGTCCAGTACAAATAATATGCTTTCCATGTATGCCCTGTCCAGTTTCCATTACTATCACAGTTTGAATCAAATTCGCTTGGATAAATGACAAACTCTTTTCCTGATAAATGGCTTAAATTTTCACTAGCTTTCTTTACCATATGTGCCTTTCCTTGTTTTACATAATAGCAGTAAGACCATGAACCAGAACCGTTTCCACTACCTTCAATTACAAATAATTTTTGCTTGCTATTAATCCTACAGATTCCATTTTTTTTATTACTTACAAGTACTGCTGTTTCAAGTTTTTTTACTTGTTTTGAACTAGCAAACCACAATGTCTGCTTATCCTCCGCTTCTTGTGTAACAATAAAAGCTTCTTTAGAACCATCACCATCATAATCTGCATAAAATACATTTTTTATTGAATCTTCTGTCAAATTTTCCACCTTTTTTACCAAACTCTTTTTAGATGTTGCTAATACTTCCGTAGAATAGCATCCTAATATTAATGCCGCAATTAACATTACCAAAATTCCCTTTTTCATACAAACTTATACCATCCTTTCCATATTTAACATTGACAGCTCATTTCTTAACAAAATGAAGTAATAAATACAAATATCATATTTATTTAATTACTTTTTATCTCAACCCTCCAATTACATCAGTCGGATCAATTCTTCCTCCATCTTTTCTCAATTCAAAATGAAGATGTACCCCTGTTGCATTTCCTGTCTTTCCTATATACCCAATAACCTCTCCTTTTTTTACATTTCTACTTCCACAATTATACAATCCTGTATTTCCACTCCTACGAATAGTTCTACTACTGCTGATAATCTGATTGGCTCCTGCAAAACCATTTAAATGACAATATTTTGCTGTGTATCTAGCATATGATGATTTAAACTCAATAAAATTACCATAACTTGTTAAATATTTAATACCTGCAAAAGTTCTATAAGCCTGTTTGTAAGTAACAACACCATCTGAAATTGCATAAACAGGAGTTCCAAGTGATACTCCTATGTTAATGTCATGATAACCAAACCAGCCATTATCATTTGTTTTTTTGTTAAATTTACAACCAGATGGTACCGGTGCTGCCAATGAATCAGTATTCTGTTCTGGTACTGGATTTACATTATTTACCTGCTGTGGCATTAAATATGTATTTACATCAGAAGTTGTTGCAAACCCATATTTGTATCCACCTGAAACTGGATATTTAATCTGTGTATATTCACCTCTGGTTCCCAAAACCATAACACTGTCACCAACTGCCACATATCCATAATAACTTCCACCATCTCGACGATAAGTATTAAACTTTCCACGAGATGTATATGTAGTTCCCCCCGTTGCTGTCAAAATTGCTGATGTCGAAATATAACCCGTTTTTAATCCTCTTGCTGTCGGATATGCTACCTTTGAATAGCTTCCCGTTACTAAATAAACATAACATTCATCTGAAGGATATATCCATCCAATTCCACGACTTAATCCGGTATTAGAAAATACCCTTGTATTATAATTATTAATTGTATAACATTTCCTTGTTGCTGCGCTTACCCCTTTCTTATCTCCCCAAAACGACAATATACCAATAAAAAATGATATAACTAATGTAGCCATAAATATGTTTTTTTTCATTGTTCTTTTCATAATATCCACCAATCCTTTCTGCAAAATATGCAATTTACTTTTACTGCTTGTTTATAATGTATCTTTAACTTGTAAACAGTCTAACAAAATTTTATCATTAATGTAACATATTGTATTTTTTAACCACTCTTATGTCATAATTGGTAAAAAAACAGAGCCGTTAATTTCTCAACGACTCTGTTTTTTCATTTTATTTTTCTTAACATGCATTATCAACACACTAGATATATATAAGGCAAATTTATAAATATACTAAATTAATATATAATTATTTATTTCCTTACACATCAAGTCCCGCATGATACCCCATATAAATAGCACTTGTAATATTACTTGGACGGACACAGTCACCAATCTCACGAACAACCGGTGCTGCATTTAACAATGCGTTTACTCCATCTCTGTTTGCTCTCTGTCCTACTGCACAGACAACTGATTTTCCCGGAACAAGCACTTCTTTTCCTTCCTTATCCTTACAGATAACACCATCAGCTGTGACTTCCATTCCCTGATATCCTGTATGTGCTTCAACATATTTGTCAACCATCTGCATAAGTATAGGACGATGACGGATATTTGCGTCAGGTGCAAGTTCATCCCTCATTTCTACAAGATGTACTTTCTTGCCTTCCTGTGCGAGATGTATTGCTGCCTCGCATCCTGCAAGTCCGCCGCCAAGTACAACAACGCTGTCTCCAACCTTTTCTTTCTCAAGATAATAGTTGTTTACGATAATAACATTATCTCCGTCTATTCCCTTGAGTGGAGGAACGATTGGATTTGAACCTACGGCAATTATCATTACATCAGGCTTCAGTGCCTCTGCGTATTCTGCTGTAACTTCCGTATTGCAGCGTATCTCAACACCTGCTTCTTTTGCCTGTGCTTCAAGTGACAATCCAAGCTGGTACATTTCCTGTTTGAAATCTATCGCCTGCTCACATTTAAGTATTCCACCAACTTTGTCACTCTTTTCACAAAGTATGACTTCATGGCCGCGCAATGCCGCTGTTACTGCTGCTTTAAGTCCTGCTACGCCACCGCCGACAACAAGCACTTTTTTCTTAACTGCCGCTGGAACTATGTCCGTTCCCTCTATCTCTCGACCGATAAGTGGATTTACAGTACATCTTCTTGTCTGCGTTGTAGGTCTTTCTGCCATACATGTGAAGCAGCGGAGACATTTTACTATCTTATCATCATTTCCTGATACGACTTTCTGCGGAAGATAAGGGTCTGCAAGCAAAGCTCGTCCCATATAGACAACATCTGCTTTTCCTGAAGCGATTATCTCCTCCATCTGCTCAGGATCATTTAATCCTCCGATAGTTGCAACAGGTTTACTTACATGCTTTTTAATCTCCTCTGCAAGATAGACATTCATTCCATGCTCTGAAAACATTGAAGGATGTGTCTTGAAAAATCCAAACTGGTAAGAACCCGCTGACACATGGATAAGGTCTACATATTCCTCAACAGCCTTAGCGATCCTTACACCTTCATCAAGGTCATATCCACCCTCAAACAATTCAGAACCACTCATTCTGAATTCAATCGGAAACATAGGTCCAACCGCTTCACGAACAGATTTTAATACTTCTATTGTAAAACGCATTCTGTTCTCAAAACTTCCGCCGTACTCATCTTCTCTATGGTTAAAGTATGGCGATATAAACTGATTTAAAAGCCATGTATGTCCACCATGTATCATTATCATCTCAAAACCTGCACGCTTTGCAAGAACGGCAGTCTCACCGTAACGCTTTACAATATCAGCAATCTGCTCTTTAGTTAAAGCTGTAACTTTCATTCCGTCAGGACGGACACCGTCACTTGGACCGTACTGTGTAAGTCCCTGCTTTTTGTTTTTGTCTGCCATATATGTTCCGGCATACTGACCTGAATGAGAAAACTCAACACTTGGCACTGCACCATGTCTCTTGATTGCATCAGCCGTAAAAGTAAATGCCGCAAGTGAACCTACAGTTGCAAGGTCAAGATGAAGCATATGTGAACCGTCTGTCTCAGGATGAACAACTAATTCGCTCATAGTTACCGCTGCCGCTCCACCTTTTGCACGAAGTTCATAAAATGCCTTTGTTCTCTCTCCCGGAACACAATCCTTATCAATATCTGTCGCACCTATCGGAGAAGCAAACATACGGTTGCGGAATGTGACATTACCTAAAGTTATCGGTTGACATAAATGTGGATATTTTCTTTCCATTGTTTTTTCCTTTCTTTCTCTTTTATGAATAATATTTATTTTTTATAGTTACTTATTTTTATGGCCTTTTACATTTATAGTTACTTATCTTTTTAGTCTTTTACTATTTACTCTTTTGTACTCTGTAATTTGTTATTTGATTATTTAGCTTTTGTTTATTGTTTCTTTGCAAGAAAACGATATATAAATGTAAGCACAAATCCTGCGGCGCCACATGCACATGCTATAAGGAATGCTCTCTCATAAGCACCGTCTGACATATAAATGCTTCTCATTGCTGATGGTCCAAAATATCCTGCGGCTGCAAGACCGATAAACATAATTCCATAATTTACACTGTTATTCTTTGCACCAAACTGGTCTGCCGTAAATCCCGGATATACGCCCATAAATGAACCGAAACTTAATCCGATACCGGCAATTCCTACATAAAATGTTGCATAACCACCCTGTCCTGTAAAATATAACAAAAGCAATCCGCATACACCTAAAACAGTAGCAATAGTTAATGTATTGATACGACCAATCTTGTCAGATAAGATTCCCGCAATAATTCGTCCTGCCGCATTAAATACAGCAAGGATTGAAACTGCCGTACTTGCCATAAGTGCTGTCATTCCAACAAGATTTACTGCAACAGCAGATGCCTGTGAGATTACCATCATTCCGCTGAACGCACCACAGGTAAATAATAGAAGCATCACATAAAATACAGGTGTCTTAAGCATTTCCTTCCAGTTTTTGTTTACAGTTTTATCATTATGAGCAACAACCGGCGGTGTCCAGCCATCCGGAACAAAATCTGCCGGACACTGTTCCATCAAAAATGAACATCCAACAATTATTATAAGAAACGCCACGCCGACAATCTTAAATGCTGTCGGGGCACTTGATTTTGAAACTATCATCGTTACGACAGGCGGAAGAATAACTGAGCCAAGTCCATAGATAGCCGTGGTGATTCCACCTATAAGTCCCCTTTTATCAGGGAAAAATTTCATACAACTGCTCACGGCAGTTCCATAAGTCATACCAAGTCCAAGACCGAATATAAGGCCGTATGTCACAACCAAAGCCCCTACACTTGTAGCGAAACCTGATGCTATCATACCTACACCTACCATTACGCCACCAATAAGTATAACCTTTTTTGGTCCAAACTTATCATTGAACCATCCACCTGTTATCATAGTAATCGGTCCTACCGAGTTTGCTATCGTATAAACTATTGCCAGGTCAGCAGTGGTCAGGGCAACTCCATTTCTCGCGCTTAAGAATTCTGCCATCGAAGATGCAAATACACTCCATACATAAATTGAGCCTAAACAAAGATTGATGAGGCAGCATGCTATTAAAGTTACCCAGCGTCTTTTAGTTAAGTTCATATAATTACTCCTTATTTTTAATTTTTGTGTACTTATCTTATGCATAGTTTTTTATCCCTTTATCTCTAAATGCAAATTTTAAATGTATCTTTATTATGAAATGAATATAATTTCAATACTTAGTTTTCATCTATAAATCCTTTTTATGCATTTTTATAATGATAATCTCATTTCAACATAAACTTCTATGCATTTATCCCTTGTACACATTTTTATGCATGCATATATTAACATATCATTTTTTATATGTAAATAGTTACATATAAAAATCTTCATATTATTTTTAATATTTATTATTATTCACACATATAGTGTGACCAACAGCAATCATATTTTTATATATTCTGATTTATAACATTAATCTGATAATGTTTTTATAGTAATCTACACACTTTTTACCGCATAAATGCTTTAAAACAGTTGGATTTTTTCAACGATATGATATTATAGATTTAACGCATATTAACTGCGTCATACTAATGAATCAGAAAAGAGTGAAAACAATGAGAACATTAAAATACGCGATACTTGGACTTTTAAATCAAAAAGAGATGACCGGATATGATTTGATGAAACAATTTGAATCAACATTATGCGAGTTCTGGTCTGCTAAACATAGTCAGATTTATCCTGAATTAAAGAAACTTACAGATGAAAAAAGCGTTAATTATAAAGTTGAACCATCTGAAAACGGTTCTGAAAAGAAAATCTATCATATTACGGAAACAGGACGCAAGGATTTTATTGACTGGCTCTCAATGGAAACAAAAGCACAGCCAACCCCTAAAGATGTATCACGTCTCAAAATCTTTTTCTGCAACTGTCTTGAGCCGTCAGATAGAAAATTCATGCTCGATGAACAATTACATAGACATACTTCGCGTTTAAAACACCTGCAAAACAATCAGACCAAGTTTGACAAGGTACCAGACAGCAATGCAGATGAATTTGGAGATTATCTTGTTTTGATGGGAGCGATCATGCGTGAGGAAATGAATATTGAATGGTTAAAAAAATGTATAACACTTTTAGGATAATAGTAGCCTGCCATAATCTCTCAGGGCTTATGCCACTTCTTTACGAAATATGCATAAGCTCTCGTTTTTTATCTTTATATAAATATATAAAATATATAAAATTTGTTTTTTGAACAAAAAAATAAGAGAAACATCTAATTCAATATCTCTCTTACCTTTACTTAATGCCGCAGACCGGAATCGAACCGGTACGGGTATCACTACCCACAGGATTTTAAGTCCTGGGCGTCTGCCAGTTCCGCCACTGCGGCATATAACAATATTAAATTGTTATCAATGGGACCTACAGGGCTCGAACCTGTGACCCTCTGCTTGTAAGGCAGATGCTCTCCC
>NZ_JAHLQE010000029.1 GCF_018918235.1 Eubacterium sp. MSJ-13 | reverse complement strand
CACTTGACACAAACTTGATATGCACAAAAAACATGTGCAGAAATGAGGATTAATATGAATAAGAGATACAGGATTTCTGCAAATTATACGGTCGAGGCAGCATTTATTGTTCCGATGATACTGGGAATTATTTTTGCAATGATATATATGTTATTTTTTTTGCATGACAGGGTGATACTGCAGGAAAATCTTAGGTGCAGTTTAATATGTGAAGAAAAGATAAATAAAAAGGATGTTTCACAAAATTTGAGAATACTTAAAATTACAGATATAAAATGTGATGTTGGGAAGATATATATAAAGGCAGAAGTTAGTGCTGTTTCAAAATTTGAAATTCCTGTTGTACATTATTTTATGAAAAGGACGAAGAAAATTTGCATTAAGACAAAGTATTTGAAGGTTAAACCGGATATTATGATTAGGTACAGGCAAAGAAATGAGGACTGACGATGGAAAGTAAAATAGAATATAAAAGAAAAGATGGCGTTTCAGGTTCTTATATTGTATTTGAAATTGATTGTATTTATGAAGAGTCAGTTGAGGTGAAAATGCTTCAGAATAACAATATTTCAGGTATACTTTCATGTGATTTCAGGTATGAGGACAACAGACTTTATCTTTATTATGATACTACTGATAAGACGGTAGTTTCTGATATTATGAAGGGGCAGGAAATGACATATGATCTGTTGTATGGATTATATCAGGCATTTATAAAAACGATGAAAAGATGTGAAAAATATCTTATATCAGCCGATTCAATTTTATTCAGAAAAGATCTGATATTTGGAAATCGAAAATGCAGGGAACTTGAATTTTGTGTTTTGCCAGGAATGAACAGCTCATTCAGGAAGCAGCTTAAAAGTCTGACGGAAGAATTTATGAAAATATCAGACCACGAGGATAGAAAGTGCGTTGAATTTATTTATGGCATATACGATATCGTGTCAGAAAATAATTTTCATGTGAGTGACATGGAGAATTTTCTGAATGAACAAGGCATTTTAGATACTGATGAGAAAAATAGAGTGAGTGGCAGCAGCAATGTTATAGAAGCTGAAAGTGACGATAGTTCTGAGATTAGATATAAAGATACGGAACAGAATATGGACAAAATATCTGATTATGATACAGGTGAATGTTTTTGTCTTGTAAAGAGAAACACAAAAAATATTTTTATTAAAGAATTTGTTCCACATATGATAAATGTAAAAAAATCTATATCATTTGGATGCGGTGCAAAAGATATTGTTCATATAGGGCGCAGTTCTGAAAATGAAGTTATGTTTCCACAAAATTACATAAGCAGAAGTCATGCTATACTTGAAGCAGATGAAAATTTTTTGTATGTTACGGATAGAGGTTCGCTTAATGGTACTTTTGTAAATGGAGAAAGAATTGCCACAAATGTAAAAACAAGATGCAGGGTGCATGATGAGATTACATTTGCGGATATATGTTTTGTTGTTACTTAAAGACGATTGATTTGTTAATATATTCTGTTTTTACAACAATGTATGGATAGCTTTTCGATTTGGACTTTGTTTCTTTTTTTGGTCCATACAGTTCAGTATCAAACACGATATATTTGTCAGAGAGATAAAGTTCATTGACAGTTATGCTAAATTCAGGAGAAAGCTGCTTGCCATATCCTTTGACGATATACAATTCGCCGTTACATGAGAAACTTAGCTGAAAGGCGGAATCTTTGCGTTCTTTTATCATTTTACGCAGCTCTTTTGGAATTTCGTTTCCGGTTACAACGGTATAGTCTATATCTTTTGTTTTGGGATAATCATCGGTTTTGGCACAGCCATTTAAACAAAATAGAGTGGAAATCGTTACTATAATGGTAAATATGACAATTTGAATTCGGTGAAATGAGGTTTTTTTTCGATTAAACATAAGGCTGCCTCAGTTTTATTTATCATTTAATAAATATGAATAAAAACAGGTGTTTATGTATGTTTTTAAGGAATTTGAGTAGTTAATTACAAAGAAGAAAGTGATATTTATTGAAAAAAATGTAGGGAATAAATATCCTACAGTGTTAGGAGATTCATTGATTTTTAAGGGTGTGTGGTTTATAATAGTAACTGTTAGATATAGTCGGTTGCAATAGCAGGAGGATAATAAAAAGTATGAAGGAATTGAATAAGGTAGAGTTCAAAAAGGAAGTTGAGGATTATTTAAAAGTTTTATTCAGAAAATCCATAAGTGAGGCTGATGACCAGCAGAAATTTCAGGCTGTAGCATATGCAGTTAAAGATTTTATAGTAGATCAGTGGATGGCTACACACAGAACTTATGAGGAACAGGATGTCAAAACAGTTTATTATTTATCTATGGAGTTCCTTACAGGTAGAGCTCTAGGAAATATCATCATTAACTTAAAAGGAAATCAGGCGATTAAGGAGGCAATTGAGGAACTTGGCATGGATCTTGATGTTATAGAAGATCAGGAACCTGATGCAGCACTTGGAAATGGTGGTCTTGGAAGACTTGCAGCATGTTTCCTTGATTCATTGTCAACACTTGGTTATCCGGCATATGGATGTGGAATTCGTTATAAGTATGGAATGTTTAAGCAGGTTATTGAAAACGGTTATCAGATTGAGAAACCTGATGATTGGCTCAAATATGGAAATCCATTTGAAATTAAGAGACCTGAGTATGCTGTTGAAGTTAAATTTGGCGGTTATGTTACTATCCGTAAAGATGAGTGTGGAAGAGATAAGTTTGTTCAGGAAAATTATCAGTCAGTAAGGGCCGTGCCATATGATCTTCCAATCGTAGGTTACAACAACAATGTTGTAAATACATTGAGAATATGGGATGCTGAGCCTATCGACACATTTAATCTTGATTCATTTGACAAGGGTGATTATCAGAAAGCTGTAGAGCAGGAGAATCTTGCAAGAACTATCTGTGAGGTACTTTATCCAAATGATAATCATATGGCAGGTAAAGAGCTCAGATTAAAACAGCAGTATTTCTTTGTATCTGCAAGTATTCAGCGTGCAGTTAAGAAGTATATGGAAAAGCATGATGATATCCATAAGATTCATGAGAAAGTTGTATTCCAGTTAAATGATACACATCCTACAGTTACTGTTGCGGAACTTATGCGTATACTTATGGATGAGTACAATCTCTCATGGGACGAGGCATGGGATATTACTACAAAGTCATGTGCTTACACAAACCATACAATCATGTCAGAAGCACTTGAAAAATGGCCTTTGGAACTTTTCTCAAGACTTCTTCCAAGGATTTATCAGATTATCGAGGAAATCAACAGAAGATTCGTTCTTAAGATTCAGGCTGCATATCCTGATGACAACAGCAAGGTTGAGAAGATGGCTATCATTTATGACGGACAGGTTAAGATGGCACATCTTGCAATCGCAGCAGGATTTTCAGTTAATGGTGTTGCAAAACTCCATACAGAGATTCTTAAACATCAGGAACTTAAAGATTTCTATGAGATGATGCCTGAGAAGTTCAACAACAAGACAAATGGTATCACACAGAGAAGATTTTTACTTCATGGAAATCCATTACTTGCACAGTGGGTTACTGATAAGATTGGTGATGAATGGATTACAGACCTTAAACATATAAATGAGCTTTCAGTTTATGTTGATGATGAGCGCAGCCAGAAAGAGTTTATGAACATCAAATACAAGAACAAAGTAAGACTTGCAAAATATATCAAAGAGCACAACGGAATCGAAGTTGATCCTCGTTCTATCTTTGATGTACAGGTAAAGCGTTTACATGAGTATAAGCGTCAGCTTTTAAATATTCTTCATGTAATGTATCTTTACAATAAATTAAAACAGAATCCGGGAATGGAATTCTATCCTAGAACATTTATATTCGGTGCAAAGGCATCAGCAGGATATAAGAGAGCAAAATCAATCATTAAACTTATCAATAGTGTTGGAGATGTTATCAATAATGATGCATCTATCAATGGAAAGATTAAGGTTGTATTTATTGAGAACTACAGAGTTTCAAATGCTGAGATAATATTTGCGGCAGCAGATGTTTCAGAACAGATTTCAACAGCAAGTAAAGAAGCATCAGGAACAGGAAATATGAAGTTTATGTTAAATGGTGCACTTACACTTGGCACAATGGACGGTGCAAATGTTGAGATAGTTGACGAAGTCGGTAAGGAGAATGCGTTTATCTTTGGTCTTTCATCAGATGAAGTAATCGCATACGAGCATAATGGACAGTACAATCCAAGAGATATCTACAATTCAGATTCAGATATCCGTGCCGTACTTACACAGCTTGTAGACGGAACATATTCACAGGGCAACTTTGAAGAGTTCAGGGATATTTACAACTCGCTTCTTGACGGACAGGGCGGCAGACCTGATATGTACTTCATTCTTAAAGATTTCAGATCATATGCAGAGGCTCAGGAAAGAGTTGAGGAAGCATACAGGGATGAAAAGAAGTGGGCTCGTGCGGCTATGTTAAATACAGCAAAGAGCGGTAAATTCTCATCAGATAGAACTATCGAAGAGTATGCAAAAGAAATCTGGCATCTTAATAAAGTTAAGGTTGAGGTTACGGATGCAGACTAGTGTATTGTATTAAAGCTTTAATTTTCGTTGTACTAATTGCAGAGTATAGATACAGGAAACTTCCCCGTTTTGACTGTGAGAAGCAGCATGCGGGGGAGTTTTTTTATTGTAAAGATAATTAGTGTAAAAAGGAGGCTTATATTTGTTTTTTTGACCGAAATGCTTTGTTGTGGTAAAATTAACCATGTTGCATACAATAATGCGTAAAAGTGCATACAGCAGGGATTAGTAGGGAAAGGAAAAAGTTATGAAAACAAAACAGATTATCAGCATCGTGGTTACAGGGGTTGTTGTAATAGCGGTTGGAATCACAGGTGTTGCATCAAATGTATTAGGTTCAAAACTTATGCAGAAAAACAAAGCAGAAACAAGCAGTATAGTAAAGGAAATGCTTTCTTCTGATGTTGGGGCAAGTATTGATTTGCCTGAGAAAGATTTTATAGGTGTCATAAACATTGAGGGGGAAATCGGTGCATCTTCATCTAATAGTCTTACATCAAGTAATACTTATAATCATGACTTGTACTTAAAGTATATTGAAAAGATGGAAAAATCTGATAAAAACAAAGGAATACTACTTTTTGTTGACAGTCCTGGAGGAGCTGTTTATGAGAGTGATGAAATGTATCTGAAACTTATGGAGTACAAAGAAAAGACTAAAAGACCTATATGGGCATATTTTGCATCACAGGCATGCTCAGGCGGATATTATATTTCTATGGCAGCGGATAAGATTTATGCAAATAGAAACTGTTGGACCGGTTCTATTGGTGTAATAGTTTCACTTACAAATTGTAAAAAACTTTATGATAAACTTGGTATAAAAGAAATTGATATAACAAGTGGAAAAAATAAAGCAATGGGTTCTCAGGGACTTGATCTTACGAAGGAACAGAGAGATATTCTTCAATCGCTTGTAGATGAAGCTTATGATCAATTTGTTGGTATTGTGGCCGAAGGAAGAAATATGGATACTGACAAAGTAAAAGAAATTGCTGATGGCCGTATTTATTCAGCAAAGCAGGCAAAAGAAATAAATCTTGTTGATGAAGTTGGTTCTTTTGAGGATGAGAAGAAGGCCTTTGCAAAAGAAGCCGGATTTTCAGAGGATATAACTTATTATACGCCGGAAAACAATTCACTATCAGGAATGTTTAGCAGTTTATTTGGTGCTGTAAAAGACATTGTTCCTAAGTCAGATATTGATCTTGCTGAGGATATTGTCGAGAACAATGGAAATGGGGTGCTTAAATATTATGCAAAATAGACCGGATAATCGCATATATGCAGGATTTTTCGTTCGTCTTGCAGCGTATATAGTCGATATTATAATTGTTTGGGCAGCTATGTTGATAGTCAGGATTCCGGTTTGGATTACTACTGTTGCAAGCCCCGATAATTTTTTGGTAAAAGATTTTATATTTCAATATTCAATCAAAGATATATTATTTTACCTGATGCAGGTGGCATATTTTATTCTGTTGACATATTTTACGGGTTCAACACTAGGAAAAAAACTTTTTCAGATAAGGGTAGTAAGTGCTGAGGATAGGAAAATGACATTTTTTGAAGTAACATTCAGGGAAACAGTAGGAAGATTTTTATCTGCACTTATACTTTCCATTGGATATATAATGATTGCCATTGATAAGAAAAAAAGAGGACTGCATGACATATTGAGTGATACAAATGTTGTATATTACCATGAAAAAAAGGTGTATACGCATGCAGATGTACATTACAGAAATATGGTTGATTCAAATGTGCAGGGTTCGCAGCCACACAATCCATATGAAAAAAGCGCAGGGCAGTCACAGAACATCAATCCATACGAAAAAAGTGAAATCAGAAAACAGCAGTCACAAAATGTTGATACAAATGAGGAGATATCAGAAGCTATAATGACAGATATCGAAAAGCCACAGATGAAAACGGTTCAGCCACAAAATATGCCAAGTGGATATTTCGCGGATAGTGACAAAACGGATGAGAAATCAACATTAAATGACGATTTAAAGTAAATAGATTTCATGATTGAAAATTAAAATAAAAATGGAGTTGTCATAAAAAGGAAATTTAACACTATCAAGGAAGTAGCAGAGCGGATTGCTAATATCCGCTTGACTACAAAATAAGGATGTTTAATAGTAACTATCCTGTGTTCTGTATCGATTTCCGTTAATGTGACAACTCCATTTTATATTTTTTGCTTTCTGCTATATTCTTGTCCTTTGGCCAATAAGTATCCATTATTTTCAGTTAGGTTAGTTATTATTTCTGAATTCTGATAATACTTTTAAAAGTTTGAAGATATCCACAGGTTTTGATAGATATTTATTCATTCCTGCATTAAGGCATTTCTCAATATCTTCCTTGAAAGCATTTGCTGTCATTGCGATAATAGGAATACTGTGTGCTTCTGAACTATCAAGGTTTCTTATTGCAGTTGTTGCGTAAAGTCCGTTCATAACGGGCATCTGCATATCCATGAGTATGGCATCATAAGTATGGCGGCTGGCAGATTTTAACATCTCGACGCATATTGAACCGTCAGCGGCGTGCTCACAGGTTATATTGTGCATTTTTAAAAGTTCGGATATAACTTCAAAATTTAATTCATTATCTTCTGCTATAAGCAGATGCATTCCTGAACAGATTTTTGAGTAATCATCTATCGTCAATGCTTCAGGGGCGATTCTTGAGCGTTCTTTAAGATATGGAATTTCCAAAGTTACTGTAAAAGTTGAGCCTTTTCCGAGTTCGCTTTCAACATCAATACGGCCATTCATTATGTCTGTAAGATATTTTACTATCGACAGACCGAGTCCATATCCCTGAACTTTATTTATTCTTGAATCTGTTTCTCTTGTAAATTTAGAATACATATTTTCAATATATTCTTTGGACATACCTATTCCGGTATCACTTATTTTAGCGATAAGGAATACATTTTTGCTGTTAGGTATCGTTTTCTGGTACAGTTCAAAAGTAATATCTCCACCGTCAGGAGTATATTTTACTGCATTAGATAAAATATTTGTGTATATCTGTTTTATGCGCAGCGGATCTGCAAATAATTCAGTGTAGGCAATATCATGTTTTATGCATTTTATATTAAGGTCTTTTCCAAATTTCATCTGTTCGAGTGACGGAGGAAATTCATCAAAAAGCTCAGAGATATTTACTTCTCTAGGATTGATTTTCATTTGTCCATTTTCGATTTTTGAAATATCAAGGACTTCATTTACAAGTTCAAGTAAAAAGTTTCCTGAAAGTTTTATTTTATCAAGTCCGTATTTCACTTTTTCAGGATCATTTATATGCTTTGATGTAATTTCAGTAAAACCCATGATAGCATTCATTGGTGTCCGTATATCATGTGCTATCTGTGATATGAACTCTGTTTTTGCTACATTAGCTTTGTTAGCTTCTTCTGCTATTGTTATCCAGCTTTGTTCACGGCGTTTGCTTGCACTTATTATCTGTGTAACATATAACACATCCGTAACCACATTATCTGAATTTCGCCGTCTTACTATAAATCTTGCGGTGTGCCAGTTGTTGTCTGTGGTAAGATATTCGGTTGCTATAGTTTCCTCATTTTTCAGACGCTCAGCAAGTGTTGAAATATCAAAGAATTGTCTAAGCCTTTCCTGGTATTCAAGTACTATAAATTCATTGCACAGTTTGTTCATCTCATAGGAGGCACATCCACTCTTTCCAGCGAGGCGGTGTGTACCACCTTCTCCTGATATTTCTTTGTATTGGTCTTTTTCAAGGTCTATAAGAAATATTGCATAATATATCTGGCTTAAAGCAGATATAACTTCATTTTTAAGGTTAGCTTCCGTTAACGCCTGTTCAAGTTCAAATTGTTTTTTCTGTTCAAGTGCAACTATATCGTCAATATGTCTGAAACCTAACAGAATCTTATAATTGTTATCATCAGATTCAGGCATTTTTATAATAAGTGTTTCAAAATACTGTTGTCTTAAAAGATTTGGTATACTCCTGTATCTGAAAGCAAATCGCTGTTTATGTCCCAGTTCTTTCTTTAGATTTTCAATATCCATTGTTTTTTTGAAAAAATCAATGCTTTCCGGTGCAACATAATTTTTAAGATATAACTGTATTGTTTGTGTGTAATCAAGTGCCTGAGAGCTTTTAGGAGAGATAAATGTGGCAGCATTTGCTATAGTATCGATCTTCAAAGGTATTGCAGTCTGGGAAAGTAAGTCAGCATAAAATACAGAGGTATAATCCTGACAGAGTACATCAAGAAATTGTTTTTCTCTTTCAAGTTCGGACTTATTTTCGTTAATTATATGCTGGCGCTGCATAAGTAGAAAATCCTTGTCAATATTTTCCCATATGCATCCAAGATGCATGCTTACTGTCTGCATGAGTCTTAAATGTGCAGGTGATACAGGAACTAAAAGATTATCAAGTCTTATATATCCAAGCAGATTACCAGCATATGAGATAGGAAATGCAGCGACTGAATTTACATTATAATGCAGAAGCTTTTTATATTCATTAGTCATACCGTCATCTGGTAAGTTTATATCAGGGACAATGATAAACTCATGATTTAACAGTCTTTTGTGCCAGTTATCGACTTCTTTGGTGGAAAACATAATAGGGTGTGTCTTTAACAAGGATGCATCATTCTGTGAGTGTTTAAATTTTAATTCGTATGTATTCTTGTTTACCAGTTCAAATATAAAAGCGGCACTGCTGTTTGTGCAATCGCAAAGCTTTGTAAGTATTGTTTCTATAATGGAAGTTTGGATTTCATTTGGTGACAGTTGTTCTAATTTGATCAATTCATTCATTATAGCATCATAAATGAGTTGAAAATCATTATTTTTGGAATACTCGCGCTCACTTTTTATATG
Source organism: Eubacterium sp. MSJ-13 (assembly GCF_018918235.1). Classification (GTDB taxonomy): domain Bacteria; phylum Bacillota; class Clostridia; order Lachnospirales; family Lachnospiraceae; genus Butyribacter. The sequence continues at coordinate 42,097 of NZ_JAHLQE010000029.1, read as the reverse complement.
TGTGTTCATAAAATTGGTTCTCCCTCAGTTCATTGCAAATAAGAATATTGTTTATTATTAAGCTTGTGCTGTATCAGCTTAAAAGTAGCATTATACAACCATTTTAACATTAAATAGAGTAAAGTCAATGATTTGCGGAGGCTGAAATCTTGTAAAATTTAGTTCTTAGTGCATAGCCTGACTGCTGGTGTCAGGTTTGCGGATGGACAGTAACCAATAATATTTCTGTCTGTGGAAATGATGAATTTGTAGTTGACATTTTTTGATTACAATGTTATTATTTCACATACACAATATATAACAATGTTAAATATTGTGTATGTTACATGATATACAATGTTATATTTTACATGTTGTCAGCATTACATTATAAGTGTTTTGCAATATAATGATTTTTTGTGAGGTGAGATGATGAATGATAAATTTGAAGAACTTTTTAAGGCTATGCATCAGTTTCATAAACTGAGACTTGGAGATATGATGCCGAATGTCAGCGGTGCTGATTTTTGGGCGATGCGAAATATTGTGGATAAGGGCGAGGATGGAAAGATAACGGTTTCTGAACTTGCCAAAAAGACAAATGTACTTCCGTCTGCAATATCAAGAACTATCAGAGGTCTTGAGGACAAAGGGTATGTTGAAAGGACTATAAATAAAAACGACAGGAGAAATACCTATGTTGAGATGACGGACAAGGGCAGGGAAGTTATGCAGATAGTCAGGGAAAATATGCATGATTTCGGAGAGGCAGTTTTGTCAAAACTTGATGGGAATGAACTTTCACAACTTATAGCATATCTGAATAATATATATGATATTGCTCAGAAGGAGATTGAGATCAGGAAAGTCAAGAAATAAAACTGAAAATTAAAAAGATAGAGAGGAAATGCAATATGGGTAAAATATTCAAAAACATGCTTCCGTACTGGAGGACGGTTATTATCATTATTGCTCTGCTGTTTGTGCAGGCGTGGTGTGATCTGTCGCTTCCGTCTTACACATCTGATATTATCGATGTGGGTATTCAGAACAGCGGTGTTGAACATATCGTGCCTGAGAAACTTACAAAGAGTGAGTTTGAGACGGTACAGTTTATTATGACGGATGATGAAGCAGATTTGTGGAAAGGTCTGTATAAGGCAGATGGGAAGTTTTATAAACTTAAGGATAAGTCAGATAGGGAACTTGATGAGGCTGACGAAAAACTTACCTTGCCGCTTATCATGAATTATCAGATGAGCACTTTAGAGGTCAGCAGTTTTAAAAAGACTATTGCAAGTCAGATGGGTAAGAAAGAGTCTGAACTTGAAAATATGAGCGTCGAGCAGCTTGGCAAGTCGCTCGGTGTTAAGCTTAAGAGCTTCAAACAGGAAAAAGAGGATGATGACGGAAACAAAGTCAAGGTTGACTGTGTTGATGCAAGACCGCTTTTTGTCGGAATGATGCAGAACGGTCAGATGGATAAAAAGAGCATTTTGTCTATGAGAGATAAGATGAGTGATACCATAGATGCTATGGGAAGTTCTCTTGTTAAGTCGATGGGTGTTGCCTATGCGGTTTCCTGTGATAAGGCGGCAGGCATCGATGTTGACCATATTCAGAAATCATACCTTTTGTTTGCGGGATTAAAGATGCTTGGAATGGCACTTCTCATGGGTGTTGTGACGGTGCTTGTCGGTTTCTTTGCTTCAAGAGTCGGAGCTGGAATCGGTATGACACTCAGGGAAAAAGTATTTAAAAATGTTGTCGGATTTTCAAATGCCGAGATGGATAAGTTTTCAACGGCATCACTTATCACGAGAAGTACAAATGATATTCAGCAGATACAGATGGTATCAGTCATGCTCTTAAGAATGGTTGCATATGCACCTATTCTTGGAATAGGTGGTGTGTTAAAGGTTATGCAGACAGGGGCAGGCATGGGATGGATAATCGTGCTTGCGATAATCGTGATACTCGGATATGTGATGATACTTATGTCAGCCGCCATGCCTAAGTTTAAACTTATGCAGAAGCTGGTCGACAATATCAACCTTGTTTCAAGAGAAATCCTTACGGGACTTTCAGTTATCCGTGCATTCGGCAGGGAGAAAAAAGAAGAGGAAAGATTTGATGTGGCAAATAAAGACCTCACAAAAACAATGCTTTTTACAAACAGGGTTATGACATTTATGATGCCGGGCATGATGATGATAATGAATATACTTACGGTCGGTATCGTGTGGTTTGGTGCTAAAAAGATTGACGGCGGAAATATGCAGGTCGGTGCTATGACTGCATTTATAACATATGCGATGATGATAGTCATGTCATTCCTTATGCTTACGATGATGTCGATAATGCTTCCTCGTGCGGCTGTCGCAGCAGAGCGTATTGACGAGGTTGTACGCACAGAATCTTCTATTAAAGATATTGACGAGCCCGAAAAACTTACAAGCCATGACGGTGTAATATCATTTGAACATGTAAACTTCAAATATCCGGGAGCAGAGGAAGATGTACTCCACGATATTGATTTTGTTGCAAAGCCGGGCGAAACAACAGCTATCATAGGCAGTACAGGATGCGGCAAATCAACATTGGTAAATCTTATTCCGAGATTATATGATGTTTCGGATGGAAAGATATTGCTTGACGGAAAAGACATAAGAAATATTTCAATGTCAGATCTCAGGGAAGAAATCGGTTTTGTACCTCAGAAAGGAGTTCTTTTCTCAGGAACTATAGCTTCAAATCTCCGTTTTGGAAATGATGATGCGACTGATGAAGAGATAAAAAAGGCTGCCGAGATAGCACAGGCAACAGAATTTATCGAAGCAAAAGATGATAAATATGAGAGTTCAATAGCACAGGGCGGAAGTAATGTTTCCGGGGGTCAGAAACAGCGTCTTGCAATAGCGAGGGCAATAGCCAAAAATCCAAAGATATTTATATTTGATGACAGCTTTTCAGCACTTGACTTAAAGACAGACGCGGCACTTAGAAAAGCATTATCTGAAAATGTAAAGGACAGTACGGTTATCATAGTTGCACAGAGGATAAGTACAATATTACATGCAGAGCAGATACTTGTTCTCGATGATGGAAAAGTAGTCGGAAAAGGCACACATGAACAGCTTCTTAAAAACTGTGATGTGTATCGTGAAATCGCAAAATCCCAGTTGTCAGCTAAAGAGCTTGGCATGGATGAAAGTGAGGTGTCAGACAATGAGTAATGAGGAACATTTTAAAAAGCCACAGCCACGCAGGAGAGGGCCTATGGGCAGAGGTATGCAGCCGGGCGAAAAGCCTAAGAACCTCAAGAAGTCATTAAAAACACTTGTAAAATATATCGCAAAATATAAGGCAGGAATATTTGTCGTAATGTTTTGTGCAGCCTGCTCAACAGTCTTTACGGTAGCGGGACCAAAGATATTAGGTAAAGCGACAACAGCATTATCTGAGGGACTTATGGCAAAGATAAGCGGGACGGGAAGCATTGATTTTGACAGGATAGGACGCATACTTCTTGTTGTACTTGGTCTTTATCTTTGCAGTGCTTTGTTTAGCTTTATTCAGGGCTGGATAATGACGGGCATCACGCAGAAAGTATGCTATAAACTTCGTCAGGAAATATCTGAGAAGATAAACAGGATGCCGATGAAATATTTTGAAAGCCGCACTTACGGTGAGGTGTTATCACGCATTACAAATGATGTAGATACGCTTGGACAGGGACTTAACCAAAGCATAACAACGATAATCACATCTGTTGCAACGCTTATCGGTGTCCTTGTAATGATGCTCAGTATTTCGCCACTTATGACACTTATCGCACTTATCATACTTCCTATATCACTTGCACTTATAAGCCTTGTGACAAAGAAATCACAAAAATTCTTCCGTGCACAGCAGGAGTATCTCGGTCACATAAACGGTCAGGTCGAGGAGGTTTACGGCGGTCATCTTGTAATAAAAGCATTTAACCGTGAAAAAGATACTATTGAGGAATTTGAAAAAACAAACAAGATTTTGTATGACTCAGCATGGAAATCGCAGTTCCTCTCAGGAATGATGCAGCCTATAATGATGTTTGTCGGAAACTTGGGATATGCGTCAGTTGCACTTGTGGGTGGTATGCTTGCGATAAAAAATGTAATTACGATAGGTGATATACAGGCGTTTATACAGTATGTAAAGAACTTCACACAGCCGATACAGCAGATAGCACAGGTAATAAACATGGTTCAGTCAATGTCTGCTGCATCTGAGAGAGTTTTTGAATTTCTTGACGAGGAGGAAGAACAGCAGATAGTAGAAAATCCTGCCGACATTTCAAAAGTAACAGGCGAGGTCACATTTGAGAATGTTCATTTCGGTTACAATCCTGAGCAGATAATTATTAACGATTTTAGTGCAAAGGTAAAACCGGGACAAAAGATAGCGATTGTAGGACCTACCGGTGCAGGAAAGACAACTATGGTAAAACTTCTCATGCGTTTCTACGATGTAAACAGCGGTGCGATAAAATTAAACGGCAGCAATATAAAAGACTTTAACAGGCGTGAACTCCGTGACGCATTTGGAATGGTGCTTCAGGACACATGGCTTTTTAAGGGAACGATAATGGAAAATATCCGTTACGGAAGACTTGATGCGACAGACGAGGAAGTAATCGCAGCGGCAAAAGCGGCGAGGGCGCATCACTTTATTCAGACACTTCCGGGCGGTTACCAGATGGAACTTAACGAGGATGCGAGCAATGTGTCACAGGGACAGAAGCAGCTTCTAACGATAGCGAGAGCCATTCTTGCGGACAATAAGATACTTATCCTTGACGAAGCAACATCTTCGGTTGACACAAGAACTGAGATAGAGATACAGAAAGCAATGGATAATCTTATGAAAGGACGCACAAGTTTTGTAATAGCACACAGGCTTTCAACAATCCGTGATGCCGACCTTATACTTGTCATGAAAGACGGAGATATAATAGAGCAGGGAAATCATGATGAACTTCTTGCGGCAAACGGATTTTATGCAAATCTTTACAACTCACAGTTTGAGGATGTTGTGGCGTAGGGAAGTTTTATTATCACTAATATTGATTGATATAAAAAGAGAAATGATAGTTCAGATTTATTTATGTACTGTCATTTCTCTTTATTGTTTCTGTGTTTTTATAGGAATAATATTTTATTATAAGTATGTGCAGATTTATGGTACAATAAAAGTGATTATAGATATGGAGTGAGGAAAGATGAATTTTAGCAGAATGGTAGATATGAATTATTTATATTTAACAGAAACAGAAAAAAATGCAGTCCGGAAAATAAGGCAGAATAAAAATGACATTCAACAGAAAAACAGTACGGAAACAGCAAAGCTGTTGGGAGTATCGAGAGCTACTCTTATAAGGCTTATAAAAAAACTTGGAATGTCATCTTATATGGAATTTCAGATTGTATTAAAACAGGAAATGGATATGACGGCAAAGAGCCGGGTTGATATGGAATCTGTTGCAAAAGATTATCATAATATGATAGAAACTATCAAAAAATATGATTATAACGAGATATGCGGGCAGATTTATATGGCAGATACAATATATCTCTATGGAACAGGAAATGAGCAGAAAGCTATTGCTGAGGAATTTAAACGCATTTTTCTTATAATGGGAAAATGGTGCGTTGATCTGTTTGATTATGGTGAGATAGAGTTTGCTGCCAAAAAATTTTCAGATAAAGACCTGTTTATTGCTATTTCCCTGTCAGGAGAAAATAAGGAAGTGCTTGACATTATGGGGATGGTATGTGAAACGAAAATTCACACGCTTTCTGTTACAAGGTGGAATAACAATTCACTTGCAAGGATAACCGAAAATAATCTCTATGTAGGAACAAAACTGTTAAGTAAAGATGAACAGGATTCATATGAGATGATTACGGCATTTTATATATTGCTTGATATATTGTCAGCTAAATATCTGGAATTAAAAGAAAACAAAACCAGTACAACGAAAAATTAATTATTCGTTGTATTAGTGCCGGAAATGATTTTAAGTGTATGGATAAGGATTGAGGTATTATATGAGGATTGAGGAACTGATCAATTTAAAATATAAAGATTTAAGTGAAAATGAGCGTTATATTTGTCAATATTTTTATGAGCATAAAAAAGAGTTTTGTAATTGTCCGATTGACAATATTGCTAAGAACTGCGGAGTATCAAAAACTATGATGGTTCGATTTGCGAAACATCTCGGTCTGTCAGGTTTTAAGGAATTAAAGGCGATGGTTCAGATGGAAGAACATGATACAGGGCATAGTGAAGATGATACGATAAACAGAATGACTGGGAGTTACCACAAGATGATAGATGATTTTAAAAAGCATGATTATACAAAAATATTTGATGCTTTATATAATGCAGAGCGTATAATCGTCTATGGAAGTGGTTCTTCACAGGCTCATGCCGCAAGTGAAATGAAACGCATTTTTCTGCCGCATAAAACATTTATAAATCTGCATGGACATGATATGGTAAATGCCATAGAAAAAAACATAAACAAAAATGATGTTGTATTTCTGTTTTCTTTATCGGGAGAATTGGAATATATGATAAATCTTGCTAAAAAACTTAGCATTAAAGGAGCATTTGTTGTATCAGTTACAAGGATGAGCAATAATACGCTGTCGACCTGCTGTACGGAAAATCTGTATATAGAGTCGGTCAGCATGAATATTAAAAACTATGGTGAATATGAATCGTCTACGCCATATTTTATTCTTATTGAACTGTTTTATATTGCATATAGAAATTATCTGGCAGCAAAACAAGTGTGAACAAAGTTTCAAAAAATGAAATATTGAACAAAATATGCACATACTTTTTAAAAGAGGCAATTTTATTGAATTGCCTCTTTTATTTTGCTACTATGACCTCAGATAAAATAAAGACAGCAAATAAAGGAGTGAACAGACGGTATGAAAATTATATATTTTGATATTGACGGAACATTAAGAGATGAAAATTCAGGCGTATCAGAAAAGACAAAGTATATGATAAATGAATGTAAAAAAAATGGCATATTCACGGTTGTGTGTACCGGAAGAAATGTCGGAAGTATTCAGCAGGATATATTTAATCTTAAAACAGACGGTTTAATATATGGCGGAGGATGTTGTGTAACATTTAAGGATAAACTTCTTAAAGAAAATGTTTTACCTGTTTCACTTGTCTTAAATATGCTTGATAAGATTGAGCGAAAACAGCTTAAAGGAATGACGATTGAAACTAAGGACAATGTTTATATGAATGAGTGGGCTGCTAAAATACATAAAAATTCATTTAATCAGAAAACAATGCAGCTTTCACAAAAAGAAAAAGAGAATGTTATGAGTGCAAACAGATTTTTGTATGAAAATAACATAAAAAGTTTTGAACCTTATGGTGAAGATGTATTTAAGATGTGTCTGGTAGATGATAGGGATACATTTGCTGAATTGAAAGAAGAATTGGAAGGCAGATGCAATGTTGTTCAGTTTATAAAGATTGATACGGAATGGCTGCTTGAGTGTACACCTCTTGATTGTGACAAGGGAAGTGCAATAAATTTTTTGAACGAATTTCTTGGTATTAAAAAGAATGAAAGTATGAGTTTTGGAGATGGCGAAAACGATATTACAATGTTTGAAGCAACGGGAACAGGAATTGCAATGAAGGACAGCAGTTCTAAAACGCAAAGTGCGGCTGATGCAGTCTGCGGTTCTGTTAAGGAAGATGGAATTTATAAAGAACTTGTAAACAGGAAATTGATAAAGGAGTGTGAGGAATAATGAGAGAAAAGAAATGGTGGCAGGAAGAAGTTGTTTATCAGATTTATCCAAAAAGTTTTTGTGATGGTAACGGTGATGGAATCGGAGATCTGCGTGGAATTATTTCAAAACTTGATTATTTAAAAGGACTTGGAATAACAATGTTGTGGATATGTCCTTGTTATCAGTCCCCTATGGACGATAACGGATATGATATATCAGATTATAAGCAGATTGCTGCTGAGTTTGGCTCTATGGAGGATATGGACGAACTTATAAAAAAAGCTAAAGAATACGGAATAAAAATAATTCTTGATTTGGTTATAAACCATACATCAGATGAACACAGGTGGTTTAAAAAAGCGGTGAGTGAGCCGGAAAGTAAATATCATGATTATTATATCTTTAAAGATGGAGCAAAAGAGCCTAACAATTGGCGTTCGGTGTTTGGTGGCAGTGTTTGGGAGAAAATACCTGACAAAGATGAATATTATTTTCATGCATTTGGAAAAAAACAGCCTGATCTGAATTGGGAAAACAGGGAGTTGAGAGAAGAATTATATAAGATGGTAAATTGGTGGCTTGACAAAGGTATAGCCGGTTTCCGGATTGATGCAATAACATTTATAAAAAAAGATTTGACATGGTCTGACAGAGAACCGGATGGTGCGGACGGTCTTGCAAAATGTACAAAAGCATCAAGAAATCAAAAGGGGATAGGCACATTTTTAAATGAATTAAAAGAAAACACATTTGACAGATATGATTGTGTCACAGTCGCTGAAGCCCCCGGTGTTTCATATGATGAATTGGATGAATTTATCGGGGATAACGGATATTTTTCAATGATTTTTGATTTCAGATATGCAGATCTTGATATTGCATCAGGAAGTGAATGGTTTAAGAGGATTTCGTGGACGATTAAAGATTTCAACAAAAAAATCATGGAGAGCCAGATGGCATTGCAAAAATATGGATGGGGAGCAAATTTTATTGAAAATCATGACCAGCCGAGAGCAGCGACAAAATATTTAAAAGAAAATCAGAACAATCCTGATGCAGTAAAAACATTGGCAGCAATGTATTTCTTTCTCAGGGGAACGCCATTTATTTATCAGGGGCAGGAACTTGGAATGGTTAATTTTGACAGAAAAGATATAGGAGAATTTAATGATATATCAAGCATTGACCAGTATTATCGTTCAATTGATGAAGGGTTGTCCGAAAAAGAAGCATTAAAAGTGATAAATCTCAGAAGCAGGGACAATTCGAGAACACCATTTCCATGGAATAATGAAAAATATGGCGGATTTTCAAAGTGTGAACCTTGGCTTGCGATGACGGAGGAATACCCGGATATAAATGCAGAAAAACAGATGTCACAAAAGGAAAGTATATATTCATTTTATAAAGATATGATCAGCTTCAGACAGAACGGGGCATACAGAGATTGTCTGATATATGGTGATATAGAACATGTTGAAAGTTCTGAAAATGTGATTGCATATAAAAGATATACTGATGATATTTCTATACAATGCTGGTTTAATTTTAGTTCGGAAACTGTTACAGAAAAAATCGGCAGAGAAGAAATTGAAGTTGTCTGGGAAAATATGCAGGAGGTTGAATTTAAAAATGGTTATTTAATTTTAAAACCGTTTCAGACGGTGCTGTTTAGATAGATAAAGAGAGGAGATTGAGGTTATGAATGAAAATGATTACAGAAATGCGGCAGAAGATATAATAAAAATCGTAGGAAAAGAAAATATAATATCAATTACTCATTGTGCTACAAGACTGCGTATAATAGTAAAAGATAAAGATTCCATAGATGTAAAAAAGCTGGAGAAACTGGCACTTGTTAAGGGAACTTTTTTCAATGCAGGGCAGTTTCAGATAATTCTTGGAACGGGAATTGTCAATAAGGTATATGAAGAAATAGAAAATCTGGGCATTAACACACTTACAAAACAGGAACAGGATGAAGTTATAAAAAAGCAGCAAACGGGAATAAAGCGTTTAATGCGTGTTCTTGGTGATATATTTATTCCTATAATACCGGTTATAGCAGCGACGGGATTGTTTCTCGGTTTAAAGGGATGTGTATTTAACGATAATGTGTTAGGTGTATTTGGAGCATCAACTGATGTGATTCCTGACTATATAGTTACGCTGGTAAATGTATTGACAGAAACTGCATTTTCATTTTTGCCGGCAATCATATGCTGGTCGGCATTTAAAGTGTTTGGAGGTACACCTGTGATAGGTATGGTACTTGGACTGATGCTTGTATCTCCGATACTTCCAAATGCGTATTCAGTGGCAAATCCGGACAGTGGTGTAAGTGCGGTTATGGCATTTGGCAAAATACCTATCGTTGGATGTCAAGGAAGTGTGCTGACAGCTATAGTTACGGCTTTTATAGGTGCAAAACTTGAGAAGAAATTAAGAAAGATAATGCCTAATGCACTTGATCTTATAATGACACCATTTGTAGTTATGCTGGTTACATTTTTAGTAGTTATACTTGGTGTCGGACCTGTAATGCACATTGTAGAATTAAAACTCGTAAGCATTGTGGAGTTTTTAGTACATCTTCCATTTGGAATCGGAGGATTTATAATCGGAGCAACATATCCGTTACTTGTTATAACAGGACTTCATCATACATATACAATGATAGAAACATCATTACTTGCAAATACTGGATTTAATCCGGTTATAACTTTATGTGCAATGTATGGCTTTGCAAATGTTGGAACCTGTCTTGCATTTTTCGTAAAATCAAAAAATACAACTGTCCGTCAGACAAGCATTGGTGCAATGCTGTCACAGTTGTTTGGTATAAGTGAACCTGTGTTATTTGGTATTCAGTTAAGATATAACTTAAAACCTTTATTGATAATGTTATGTACATCGGGTTTGGGAGCTGCCGCTTTATCAATATTAAATATACAGTCAAATTCTTATGGACTTGCAGTATTACCTTCTTACCTTATGTACATTTATGAGGGAAGACAATTGTTATGGTATCTTATTATTTCAATCGCTTCAGTGGCTCTTTGTTTTACTTTGACTTATATGTTTGGAATACCGGAGGAGGCATTAGCTGCGGACGAAGATGTGAACGAATTTAGCGTAAGCGGTGAAAAGACAGAAGAAATCTTAGAAAATAAGACGGCTGACGAAATAAAATCACCTGTTTCAGGAAAAATCATAGCATTAGAAGATGTAAAAGATCCTACATTTTCGGCAAAGGTACTTGGAGATGGATTTGGGATTGAGCCTGAAAATGGAGTGATAAAATCACCGGTTGATGGAACTGTTCAATTAATGTATGATACAGGTCATGCTGTTGGTCTTATGTCGGAAAATGGAACTGAAATCTTAATACATATAGGAATTGATACGGTTGATATGAATGGTACAGGATTTCGTGCAATTGCAAAAAACGGACAGAAAGTAAAATGTGGAGATGAACTGGTACAGGTTGATCTGCAAAAGGTAAAAGAAGCAGGCAAACAGACAACTGTTATTGTAGTAATTACATCAGGCGAAAATGTTGAAATTATTAAAATGGGAGATGTTTGCGATGGAGATAATGTTGCAAAGATAAAATAATAATCAGTCAGACGACAATGAATATTTAAATCCCCCTCTTGTATTGCGTAGAGCAATAGAAGTGGGGGATTTCTTTTTGAATATTTTTCAGCTTGAATAAAGTCTGCCTTATGTCTGAAATTTACTCACTCAAAAAATCCTGAATATACGGAAGTGCCGCACCTATAGTTATATTATGCTTTGGCATCTTGCTTATCTGCAAAAAGTCAGGAGATTCAGGAAATGGTGTCATTTTTCTTATCTCCTCATGGATATATGAAATATCTTTTTCCAAAAGATAAGGAGCAAGATAGCCGCCCAAAATAAAGTCGGTATCATAGATGAGATGGAGCATATTTATGGATTTTGCCAGATTATACAGGTATGTCTGCCAGCGTTTTGATGCTTCTTCGTCATCGTTTCTTACTTTTTCAAAAAAGCTGTCAAGCGATTCATCTTCATTAAGGAGTGCATTTATTGAGCATAAAGTGTCCATACAGCCATGTTTTCCACAGTAACATAACTGTATTATATTACTTTAAATATAATCTCGGAAGAACAGAGTGGCTTTCATTAGTTGGAATACTTGGAATCTTATCAGGACTTCCAATGTTACTTGCACTTCCTTCACTTGAAAAGAAATTCAGTAAGAGAAACCTTATGTTTATGAGCGTTGCATTATATATAGCAGGCGACCTTATGATATTTATCGGAAAAAATTCTGCCGTATTTTTACTTCTTGGACTTGTTATCACAGGTCTTGGAATATATGGAATATTCGGTATAACATTCTCGATGCAGCCTGATGTCATTGATTATTCAGAGTATAAGAAAAATTCAAGCGTTGCAGGTCTTATCGCTGCTTTTCAGGGATTTTTTGTAAAAGGTGGTATGGGACTTACAAGTTTTATTATCGGTGCATTTCTCAAAAATGGAGGATATGTGGCAAATGCAGTTCAGACAACAAAAGCACTTTCTTATATAGAAATCTGTTTTATATGGATTCCAATCGTGCTCTGCGTGATAATAGCAGTATTGACATATTTTTACAAACTTGATAGTATTCGTGATACGATGACACAGGAATTAGATGAGAGGAGAAGCAAACTGGCATATGAATCATAAAGGTGCGATTTTTGATATGGATGGACTGATGTTTGACACTGAAAAGGTTTTTCAGCAGACATGGCATGAGATAGCGGATGAAAACGGAGTAAAACTTAGTGATAAATTCGTAAAGGATATTTCGGGAACAAATGGAGAATATATGTGTCATGTAATAGAAAAACATTATGGTGTTGCAGATGGCAGTATCATCATGAAAGATTGCATGAGCAGAGTAAGAAAGAAGCTGGAAATATATGTGCCTAAGAAAAAAGGCATTGATGAAATTCTTGATTTTTTTCAGAAAAAACATGTTAAACTTGCAGTTGCAAGCAGCAGCTCAAAAGAACAGATAAGACAAAATCTCGTTAATTCAGAGCTGGAAAAATATTTTGATGAAATTGTAAGCGGAACAGATGTAAAACATGGAAAACCTGAACCGGATATATTTTTGCTGGCGGCAGAAAAAATCGGATGCAGGCCACAGGATTGTTATGTTTTTGAGGACAGTGAAAACGGAATACGCGCAGGTGTGGCAGCAGGCTGTATAACGGTAATGGTTCCCGACCTTATCTCACCGTCAGAGCAGATAAGAGAAATCTGTGGACATATATGTGATGATCTTATTGAGGCAATCAATATTTTAAACAATGATTTTGAATAAAAAAAATAAATCTGTTAATAATAATAACAGATACTATCAGACAACTTGATGGCATTGAGTTATTGTTCATTCGTATGCCTGACATTAGCTGTCAGGCATACGCCAATGAATGGGCTTTAGAGGATTTCAGCCCCATGCATCGAGGATGCATTTTGATTGGGCTGAAATCATTACTGGTCACACTGCAAGGGTGAACAGTAATGGCATTAAGGTGTCTGTTTTCTTAAATCGTTGCCAGTCACACCGTAGGTGTGAACAAGTAACTAATGGAGGGATTGCCGTATGTATGATAATAAGGAAAACAACTTTAAGAAAAAAGGGCTTTGTGTGTCATTATGTGCTGCACTTGTATGCGGCCTTGGAATAGGCGGGGTATATTACAAGATGAATAAAGCACCGCAGAATGACGGGACAAAGCTTTTTTCGGACTCATCAACAGGTACAAAATCAGCAGATACAAATGATAAGACAAAAACTTCATCAGATAAAAAAGATAATGCAGCAGGCAAAAGTACAGAAAATAAAACGGTAGCGGCAGGTTCGGGAGCTGTTAAAAATATTAAAAAGAAAACTGATATTAAAAGTGCAAGAGAAAAATTAAAAGATGCAAAAGCAGAAAGTAAAGCGGACAAGGACAACAGTAATGCTGGTGCAGATGATAAAAATGTAGCAGCTAAAACAGATGACAAAAAGAAAGGCACAGACGCAAAAGGTCAGGATAATAACATAAAAAATAATGAAGATACAAAGAAAAATAAAGCGGTAAGCACGATGTCAAAAGATGATTCTATTAAGTTTGACGCAGAAAAAGGTATGATATGGCCTGTCGGAAGCAGTGAAAAGGACATAATCCTTAAATTCAGTGACAGCAATACCGTTTATTTTAAGACACTTGCACAGTATAAAGTAAATCCTGCCATAGTTATATCAGCAAAAGCTGACGAAAATGTAAAAGCTGCGGCAGCAGGTGTTGTAAAAAGCATAAAGACAAGTGATGAAACGGGAACAACGGTAACCGTTGATATCGGAAACGGATATGAAGCCATATACGGACAGCTTAAAAACTTAAATGTAAAAAACGGTCAGAAAATTGCCAAAGGTGATATAGTAGGTCACATAGCAAAACCTACGAAATATTATACGGTAGAGGGAACTAATCTTTATTTTCAGGTTAAGGAAAACGGAAAGAGTGTAGATCCACTGCTGCTTTTGAAGTAAATAATTTTTTGGATTTTATAATATTTCTAACTGTTGCATTGTATATATTTTTTATGTACAGTGCAACAGTTATTTTTAATTGTGTCTAATTTTACAAATTTATTTATTTAGGCAAAGATTGACAGAAAATATAAGATTTGTGATTGAATGGTACTAATAAATATAATTTGGCAGGCATTTTATAAATCTCTTTTCATAAATGTTAATATCTGTTAATATAATAAAGAAGTTGGTTGAAAAAAGTTTCCATATATTGTGTTTGTTAGGCAGTAGATTATAGCCTGATAAAATCTACAATAATATTATTGGAAATAAAAATTTGATGCACTTAGAGTGCGGAAAGAGAGGGAGTTATGCAGTACAGATTAGTAGGAAACACAATGCCGGCAGTGGAGGTGCTTTTTGATTCACCGGGAGAGTCTATGTATACACAGTCAGGAGGTATGGCATGGATGACAGAGGGGATTAAGATGGACACAAATACGAAGGGCGGTCTTTTAAAAGGCGTTGGTCGTATGTTTGCAGGTGAATCATTATTTATGGCAACATATACAGCAACTAAAGCGGGAGCAGAGATTGCATTTGCATCGACAGTTGCAGGTGAGGTTCTTCCTATAAATATCGGTGAAACAGGTGGATTTATCTGCCAGAAAGGAGCATTTCTTTGTGCTGAGCCTACAGTAGACCTGTCGGTTGCATTTACAAAGAGATTTTCGTCAGGTTTCTTTGGAGGTGAAGGTTTTATACTTCAGGACATCACCGGAACAGGTATGGTATTTCTTGAAATTGATGGTGATAAAGTTATCAAGGAACTTGCACCGGGTGAAGTTATAAAAGTTGACACAGGTAATGTGGTAGGCTTTGAGAAGACTGTAACATATGAGATTGAGACAGTAAAAGGTCTTAAAAACATATTCCTCGGGGGAGAGGGCCTTTTCCTCACAAAACTTGTAGGACCTGGAAAAGTTATACTCCAGACGCAGAACTTTAATGATTTTGCGGGAAGGATTGCAAGCAGGATTCCGTCTAAGTAGTTTTTGTGGAGTTGGTATCTGTTAAAAAAAACTGCGGATTTTTATCTTTTAAGATTTTTAAAAGATAATTAAGTCCACAGTTTTTTAATTAGGGTATGGGGGTATTACAAAATAGTTATTTTAATCAACCGAAACTGGAATTTTGCCGGCTATGATAGCTTTTACATCATCAATTTTTTTGTTGGTAAAAGCAGCTATCTGTTCAGGAGTGAGTCCGTTGTTATGCATGTTTAGGACTATTTTGGCTTCAGCAGTTGCTTCGCCCTCAGCCCTGCCCTCAGCCCTGCCCTCAGCCCTGCCCTCAGCCTTGCCGATGGCAATGCCCACTTCTTTTATACCTTGACTTAAGTTGCACATAACATTCACATCCTCTCTTAAATTATTTTCGACAAGAATATCATATTCATTTCCTATAATGTCTAATTTTTCATTTACTGATAAATCTATTGAAAGTAATGCACTTAAAAGACGGTGCATTTCGTAAGTCTCATCATGCGGTGGGAGATCATTTGACAAACCAATCATAATTATATTTAACAGGTCAAGGTTTCCCTGCCAGTTGTGATTGGCGATTAGGTCATCTTTTGTAAGATGAATGTGGCTCATACTGTTTTCAGGCATATTCATGCAAACCCAGATTGAATAGACCTGTTTAATATTATTATAGTCTGAATTTTCAAAATCACGCTCTTTTTGCGAGGAAATCATTCTGCTAACATAAAAGATTGCCCTGTTTAAAATGTCGTATTTCTTTGGCTCTGATTTTTGAGCTTCTACATTTATGATTATTTGTGATAATTTGTTTTCTTTGTCTGCTGTATTTTTGTCTGTTGCGTTGTTTTTTGACGGCATCCGTACATAAAAAATAATGTCAAATCTTATCATGCCCTCGTTGATTTCTGCATTTTCACTGTTTAGACCTACAATGCGTTCACCGTTAATTTCTTTTTCGGTGTTTGTAAGTCCGATGTCAACAGGAACTGAGCTGATATACGGCTCGCCCTCTATGAGAGGGACAATATCTGTAGGTTTCATGTATGTAAATTCAGGGACTGTTTTTGCTAATATATGTGCAAGAATGATTTTCTGACCAAGTAGTCTTTTTGCACTTTCATCGTACTGAGCTTCTTTATCAGTAGCAGTTATTGAATTTTTAAGTTCTGTATTCAAAAATGACCTCCTCCCTTGTAGTTATTTAATAATAATATACACAAAAATTAAATTTAAGGCAAGAAATATCAAGTTTTGTGTATGTCTAATCTTACTAAACACGTTTTGTTATCGTCTGATTTCGATATTTGTATAGTTTTGAGATATTTGGCATAGATGGTTCTTTTTGTAATATCGCATCCTTGACAGAACAACCTAAAAATAGTTAAATATAAAAACGGAAATATATAAATTGTATTTAGAAATGAGGATAGAACATGAAAAGGAAAGCAAATCCTGTGGCACTTTTGCCGATTTTTGTATTTTTGGTATTATATCTGGGGCTTGGAATCGTATTTGAATATATCATGAAAATTCCTATGGGATTTTATAATATTCCGATAATCGTAGCTTTTTTGGTGGCGATTTTAACTGCCTGTCTGCAAAACAGAGAAGTATCTTTTGATGAAAAACTGGAGATTATGGCGCAGGGAATGGCAGACAAAAATATAATAACAATGCTGCTTATATTTCTGACAGCCGGAGTGTTTGTTGGTGTTGTAGGGCGGGACAGTGCGGAAAGTGTTGCATATTTTATGCTGCAGTTGATTCCTGCACGATTTGCAGTGATTGTTCTTTTTATTGTGGCATGTTTTGTGTCTGTCGCAATGGGAACTTCCGTTGGGACGATAACACTTATAACACCGATTGCAGTTGCGGTTGCGGACGCTTCAGGTTTTTCAGTGCCGCTTTGCGTGGCTGCGGTAATGGGTGGCTCTATGTTTGGAGATAATCTGTCATTTATTTCAGACACGACTATTGCAGCATGTAATGGACAGGGCTGTGCTATGAAAGATAAATTTAGGCAGAATTTCTGGATTGCATTTCCGGCGGCTGTTGTGACTGTTATTCTCATCGGATTTTTATCGTTGAATACCGATATAAACGGAAGTGTACATCATAATTACAATCTGGTACAGATAATACCGTATGTACTTGTATTGATAGGCGGGATAATTGGCTGGAATGTGTTTGTTGTACTGCTAACAGGTATCGTATCAGGGGCATTTATAATGTTAATTACGGGACAGACTTCTGCTGTGGAACTTGTTACAAATATGGGAAATGGTGTATCGGGTATGTTTGAAACCTGTATCGTGGCGGTTCTTGTAGCTGCTCTATGTGCGTTGATTCGTGCATATGGCGGTTTTGATGCTCTTTTAGAGGGAATACATCATGTATTCAAGGGAAAACGGGGCGGACAGCTTGGCATGGGAATTTTAGTCGGTGCTATGGATATAGCGACTGCTAATAATACAGTGGCTATCGTAATGGCAAATCCTATCGCAAAAGAAATGGCACAGACATATGAGATCACACCGAAAAAAACGGCATCACTGCTTGATACATTTTCCTGCATAACACAGGGGATTTTGCCTTACGGAGCGCAGATGCTTGTTGCAATATCGGCAGTTACGGAACTGGGAAAAAGTATATCAGCATTTGATATTATTCCATATATGTTCTATCCACTTTTTCTTTTAATTAGTTCTTTGATTTGGATTGGGATTAAGGTCCCTTCTGATATGCTGCGGTAGCAGCTAATAGTGTTATGAGCAGTAGCAGAGCGGATTGAGAATATCCGCTTGATTGGGGATTTTATCTCCATAGATTGCTGGCTGCTATTGAACCTTACAATAATATAAAAAACGAAAGCAGGGAGGTTTTTT
Source organism: Eubacterium sp. MSJ-13 (assembly GCF_018918235.1). GTDB lineage: Bacteria > Bacillota > Clostridia > Lachnospirales > Lachnospiraceae > Butyribacter. The sequence continues at coordinate 23,802 of NZ_JAHLQE010000029.1, read as the reverse complement.
ATGAAGTATAACATTGATTTAAATGACAACGATTATATTGAATTTAATTACTCATATCTGAAACATTCAAAGATAGGAAAGTATTCTCTTTTAGCTACAAGAATTTCTTTTCCTGTTGCTATGTTTGTTTTTGTTTTGGCATTGCTCATTATCAATATTGAAACAGGGCTTATACTGACAGTGATTGGTATTGCGGTTTTAGTAGCTGTTTTATGGTGGTTTTTCGTGCCTTTGATGATGCGTAGGAATATCAGGAAGAATATCATAAAAATGAAAAGTGACGGAAAACTTCCTTATCATGATAAGGCTGTAATTGAGTTTTTGGATGATAATATCGTTGAGACTTGCGGACAGGATAAGACTGTAGTTAAGTATAATGATATTGTTAGTGTTTATGAGGAGAGAGGTTATATCTACATATTTTATGGTGCAATGCAGGCATTTATACTGCCTGAGAGATGTTTTGAGGATAATGAATTGAGGGATATTAAGAAAAAATTATCGCAATCATTTGTTAGGGCGTAAAATTAAATTCAATATGGAGATTCAAGGCTGAGCTGTTGCAATTTATTTAAAAATTAAAAAGTTTGTATTGACAAAATAAGAAAAAGTCAATATAGTTATCTATGGTAATTAACAGAGGTAATTATATTGGCTTTTTGTTTTTAAAAGACACATAGCATAACAGCAGAAGTACAGCTTGTTGATGAACGGTAATTAAAAAATTACGCTATGGATATTAAAAAAGCATAGGAAAGAGGTTTTATCATGACTATCGAAAAGATAAAAGCAATGTTTGATGCGTGCTATCTGGCAAAGCGGTCAAGAGATTTACTTCCTCCACTTCCAAAGGGGGTTACACCGTCATATATCCACTATCTGGATGTAGTTGAGTCATTGGGACAACAGGGTGTAAGTGTAAAGGTATCAGATATAAGTGATGCACTTGATATTCCGCGTCCGGGTGTGACACGCACTGTAAAAGAGATGGAGACAAAAGGTTATCTTCACAAACAGACTTCCGAGATTGACGGTCGTGTTACCTATATTACTGTTACAGATGAGGGAAGACATATGTTGCAGGTATATAGTGAGCAGTATTTTAACAGATTACTTCCGCTTCTTGAAGATATTTCGGAGGAAGATGCGGAATGTACGATAAGGACTATTGAAAAACTTTACAAAGTAATGTCAGAGAGGAGTGTTACGATTGAGTAGTAATGATAAAACAGATTTTACGCAGGGAAGTATATTAAAGAAATTGTTCTGGTTTATGCTTCCGATTTTAGGAGCACTTGTTTTGCAGGCGGCTTACGGTGCAGTAGACCTTCTTGTCGTTGGAAGATTTGGCTCGACAGCAGGACTTTCAGCGGTATCAACAGGAAGTCAGGTGCTTAATCTTGTGACATTTGTTGTTACACAGTTTGCTATGGGTATTACGGTTCTTATAGCAAGATATATTGGAGAGAAAAAAACGGAGCAGATAGGCGAGGTAATTGGCGGGGCTGCTGTTGTCTTTACGATAATATCAATAGGCTTGTTTATTCTTATGGTATGTTTTGCAAAACCTATTTCAGTTCTGATGCAGGCACCAACGGAAGCAGTCAGTCTGACAACGGTTTATGTCCGTATCTGTGGCAGCGGAATATTCTTTATAGTTGCCTATAATGTGCTTGCAGCTATTTTCAGAGGACTTGGTGACAGCAGGTCACCATTGATATTTGTACTTGTTGCCTGTATTGTAAATATTGTTGGTGATATGCTTCTGGTAGCAGGACTTCATATGGATGCGGCAGGTGCGGCACTCGCAACCGTTCTTGCTCAGGCAGTAAGCGTTGTATGTGCGATTGTGATGCTAGTCAAGAAAAAACTTCCATTTTCAATATCAAAATCAGATTTTGGATTAAACAAACAGTGCCGTAAATTCCTTGAAATAGGTCTGCCGCTGGCATTGCAGGAGTTCTTGACACAGCTTTCGTTTCTGGCACTCTGTGCATTTGTAAACAGGCTTGGTCTTGAAGCATCATCAGGCTATGGAGTTGCCTGCAAGATAGTAAACTTTGCAATGTTGATACCAAGTTCACTTATGCAGTCAATGGCTTCTTTCGTATCGCAGAATGTCGGTGCAGGAAACAAAAAAAGAGCAAGACAGGCGATGTTTACAGGAATTGGAGTCGGTGTTGCATTTGGATGTGTTGTATTTTGTATAGTAATGTTTAAGGGCGATATCCTTGCCGGATGCTTTTCAAATGATGCCGCAGTTATACAAAAGGGATTTGAATATTTGAAAGGCTTTGCACCTGAAACGATAGTGACAGCCGTATTGTTCAGTATGGTAGGTTATTTTAACGGAAACAATAAGACATTATGGGTAATGATACAGGGACTTACACAGACACTTCTGGTGCGTCTGCCAATGGCTTATATCATGAGTATCCAGCCTAACGCAAGCCTTACAAATATCGGACTTGCAGCACCAACATCAACGGTTGTGGGAATTGTTTTGAATGTTATATTTTTTATATATATGAGTAAGAAAGAGAGTGCTGTTCAATCGCAGAATTGAATTTGATTTTGGGCTTGCGGTTTTATGAATGTAACAAATGAAAGATTGAACTGTTATAAAAAGAGGATTTGATATAAAAGTGGTATTATTCGATACCTATAATTATCATATGGCGGATAATCAAGGTTCTGTGGTTTTAATATTCTGAGAATTTGTGTATAATTGAGAAAGAAAGTACGCAAGTTAATATGTATGTTAATGTGTAAGAAAGTATGCAAGTTAGTGTGTATGTTAATGTACAAAAAAGTGCGTAAGTTAGCACATATGCATATTTTAATATACATGAAAGTGTGTAAGTTAGTATGTATGTTAATATGTAAGAAAGTACGCAAGTTAGTATGTATGTAGTGTGAAAAATCCATATATGCAGGATTTTATAAAAATCCGATTTTTCACACACAAGATTTGTGTCTGCGCACACTTGACACAAACTTGTTATGCAGGAAAGTATGTAAGTTAATATATATGTTAGTGTGCAAATTAGTACACAGGCTGGAGGTGTAGTATGGGTGATTATAATCCGCCATTTACAATTACGAACAGTATGTTATCTTATGTAGCGGCTATTTCTGAGAAGATTGGACGCATTACATTTATAAGTGACATGGAAGCAAAACCACATCTTAGAAAAAATAATAGGATCAGGTCAATACATTCTTCTTTAAAAATCGAGGCAAATTCGCTTTCTGTTGAACAGGTCAGGGATGTTATAAATGGAAAACTTGTATTTGGAGAGCTAAAGGAGATACAGGAAGTAAAAAATGCTTATGATGCATATGAAAAAATTTCAGAAATAAATCCGTATAGTATTGCAGATTTAAAACGATTTCATGGAATTATGACAAAATATATTGTAGATGAATCAGGTGAATTTCGTCATGGGGAAGAAGGAGTATTTAATGGTGAGCAGTGTATTTTTATGGCTCCGCCGGCTCATTTGGTTCCACAGTTGATGACTCAGCTTTTTGATTGGATGAAAAGGGTTCGTGGAGAAATCCATCCATTGATATTGAGCAGTATATTTCACTATGAGTTTGTATTTATTCATCCGTTCTCAGACGGCAATGGCAGAATGGCAAGATTGTGGCATACTGCTATATTATCAAAATGGAAAGCAATGTTTGAATATATTCCTATTGAAAGTCAGATTGAAAAATTTCAGGATGATTATTATAATGCAATTACAAAGTGCCATGTCGATGGTGAGTCTACTTTTTTTATTGAATTTATGTTATCTCAGATTGATAAGATATTAGATGAACTTTCATTGCAGATTGATGATGATAGTATGCAGATTCCAGAAAAGGTAGAAAAACTGCTTGAGATAATGGATTATGATGTGCCATATACAAGCAGTAAACTTATGGAAAAACTTGGACTAAAATCAAAAGATGGTTTCCGCAGGAATTATCTTCATCCGGCAATGGAGTTAAATTTGGTGCGAATGACTATTCCTGATAAGCCTAAAAGCAGAAACCAGCGTTATGTAAAGGTCTGAAAAGAGTGTTATGAGTAAGTGGCAGAACGGATTGCGAATATCCGCTTGACTTTTGGGTTAGTGGGTTTTAATGTTCTAAAAATTTGTGTATAATTGGGTAACAAAGTACATAAGTTAGTGCGTAAGAAAATATATAAGAATTAACAATTCTGAAACAAAACTCAAATATAAGATAAACATAAATTTCCTATGATATATGCTAAAAGAGGTGCATATCATGGGAAATTTTTTTATTAGAATAAAAAGTATCAATAATAAATATTCTTTACATATAACGGGGGCTGCCTGTATTGGAAATTTCGTTGTAGGTTTAGGAAAGCTGATAGTTGGATTGATTTCATTATCATTTTTTACCTGTGTTAGTGCTTTTTACACATTTGGCATGGTAATCGCAAAAATGTGTGCATTAAAGGGAATAGGTAAGAGCAGGGAAAAACAGTATGCACATTATCGGCTGACTGGTATAATATTGATTGTGGCAAGTGTGCTTTACGCCATATATTCAACAAGACTTTTATTTAAGCCGGAAGTTCCACATTATGGGATTAACGTGGGACTTGCGATTGCAACATTCACATTTACTGAAATAGGACTGAATATCCGTGGTGTTATCGTTGAACGCAAAAATAAAGAATTATTATATCATGCGTTAAAGATGGTGAGCCTTGCAGCTTCATTGATTTCACTGGTGTTGACACAGACTGCACTTCTTTCTTTTACACATGAAGATGTTGCAGACTATGACCCATCATTTTCAAATGGAATAATGGGACTTTTGATGGGGTGTGTCAGTACGATAATAGGGATATTCATGCTGCTTCGGGTGCGAGGGATACAATGCAAAAAGCAGTAAAATGTAAGAATTGAAAATGTTATAAATTTTACAACGCAAAAGGCAATAATGAGATTTTGCTATGTATAAGACGATAAAGTTTGTAAAGTAAAATGTAACAAAACAAAAAGACCAAACAATTATAAATATTGCAAGACAAGCGAATATTCACAATTCGCTCTGTTACTTGCTCATAACACTATTAGTTGCTATTACAGCATATCAGAAAGAGGCTTGTTCTCCTCTTGATAGTGTTAAAAAATAATAAACAAAAATTCACAGGGAGGAAAAAATGGTTCACATATTAGTTGTTGATGATGATGAAAAATTAAATAAAACAGTATGCACATGGTTAAATGATTGTGGATTTGAAACAAAGGGAGTGTTAAATGCAAAGGACGCATTTGACGAACTTTATAACAGTTTATATGAGATAATTATTTCCGACATAATGATGCCGGGTGTGGATGGTTTTGAGTTTGCACAAAAGATAAGGGAGATAAATAAACATATACCTATTCTTTTTATGTCGGCAAAAGATGACCTTAGTTCCAAACAAAAGGGATTTCAGATTGGAATTGATGATTACATGGTAAAACCGATAGAACTCGCAGAACTTGAAATGCGTGTGAAAGCACTTTTAAGACGGGCAAATATTGAGATGGAGCGTAAACTTACGATAGGCAATCTTGTGCTTGATGCGGATGCGATGACTGCTGAGATTGACGGGGAAGAAATACCTGTTGCAACAAGAGAATTTAACATTCTTTTTAAATTGCTTTCATATCCTAAGAAAACTTTTACAAGAGTACAGCTTATGGATGAGTTTTGGGAAATTGACACAGATACAAGTCTTAGGGCGGTGGATGTTTATATAACGAAACTCAGGGACAAATTTTCAGCTTGTGATGGATTTGAGATTAAGACAGTGAGAGGACTTGGGTATAAGGCGGTAGTGTGAGGATGAAAAAAAGAGAAGAAAAAGATACAAGAATAAAGAAAAAAATATTTCCGGCTTCTATATTTATTATTTCATTTTTGTTTTTAGCAGTTATTACAACAATACAGATGAAAATAATCGGAAATTACATAAATTATAAAAGTATTCCTGCTGTTGGGATTGCGTCTGTTATCATTTTTTGGTTTCTTGGCTCAATTGTGTTTACTTTTTTTATAAGCTGGCAGATAAGAAAAAAATATCAGGAGCCATTGGAAAAAATATCGGATGCAGCAAGAAAAGTTGCGGAGGGAGATTTTTCTGTTTATATGAAGCCGCAGCACACACAGGACAAGGCCGATTGTCTGGATGTGCTTGTGCAGGATTTTAATAAGATGGTGGAGGAACTTGGAAGTATTGAAACTTTAAAGACGGACTTTTTTTCAAATGTTTCCCATGAATTTAAGACTCCGCTTTCTGTTATATCAAGCAATGCACAGATGTTACAGCGAAAGAAACTTGATGATAAGGAAATGGAATATGTTGATAATATCGTAAATTCTAGCAGAAGAATGGCTTATCTGATTCAAAATATGCTCAAATTAAACAAACTTGAAAGGCAGACGATAAAACCGGCTAGGGAGAGATATGACCTTTGCGCACAGCTTTGCGAGTGTGCGGTGCAGTTTGAGGAAAGCTGGGAAAAGAAAAATATTGAATTTAATGTAGAGATTGAGGACAGTGTTTATATATCTGCCGACAAGGGACTGCTTGAACTTGTCTGGAACAATCTCTTTAACAATGCGATAAAATTTACTTCAGAGGGTGGTTCGATTACATTGTCACAGACAAGTGATGATAAATATGTCAGGGTATCGGTGGCAGATACAGGATGTGGAATGAGTGATGAAGTGATAGGGCATATTTTTGATAAGTTTTATCAGGGTGATAAAAGCCATGCTACATTTGGAAACGGTTTAGGACTCGCTTTGGTAAAGAGGATAGTTCAGTTGTCAGATGCGGAGATAGCGGTAGAAAGCAGTCCAGGAAACGGCTCAGTGTTTACCGTTACTTTGGAGAAATCAGAATAAATAAAAAATGTGGCAGATGAAATTAGATAGTAAAAAATGACTTATATTATGTATTATTTTTCGTGTGTAAAAATGTAAATATAATTATTTTAAACAGGCTTGTGCTTTTAAAAAAATTAGGATAAGGGGTGGCTATATTGGAGAGAAAAAACAACATAGGGCATAGGGAATTTACTTCATATGAATATAAGGAATTAAATGTAAGAGATGATATGGCATCTTTTTATCTTGACTGTTATGAAAATTTTGGCTGGCAGCAGGACGAAAATTTTCCGGTACAGCAAAATGGTGGAATGTTAAATATCAAATTAAAGCGTAACAGAAAACTTGTAAATAAGGTTGAACTTACAAGATTGCAGCGGCATTTTGAGGCTGATATGGAAGATATATTTTCTTTGGAAAATTCAAAAACAAGTATGGCAACTTTAATTGCACTCTCTGTCGGAATTGTCGGAACGGCATTTATGGCAGGCTCAGTATTTGCAGTTACGGCATCTCCGCCGATCATATGGCTGTGTATTTTGCTGGCAGTTCCAGCATTTGCAGGCTGGATATTGCCATATTTTGTATATAAAAAAGTAAGGGAAGAAAAAACAAAAAAAGTAACTCCTTATATAGAAGAAAAATATGAGGAGATTTATAAGATTTGCGAAAAAGGACATTCGTTATTGTAAGAATAAGTGTAGTTAGCCGTTTATTTTAAACCAGATAATACAAGTTAATTTTTTGTATAAATTATTTGGCAGATTATAAACAGTTTACTGCGCTTTTTATTATACGGAAAACTTTGCTTTATATAAAAAATAGTCAGTAAATATTCATTTTTAACAATTCTGAAACAAAACTCAATCATTAGTTAAACAATAGTATATTAAAATGGGTTCATAAAATAAATCAGTAAGAAATTTTACAGTAAAAACGGAGGTAAAAGATTATGAAGGAATATCAGTTAAAACCGGGGAAAATAGGAAACAAGGTAATAGGAGGTTATAAGAAAATAGAAGAAAAATTCACTGATGCTTTTTTGGAGAAAGATGAAAGCAGCAAGACAGGCTATACTCTGAAAACAGGTAAAACGGCAGAGAAAGTAACAGGAGCATACAAAAAAATCGAGGATGGAGTAGTTGGAACATACAAAAAAGTTGAGAATGGAGTAGTTGGTACATATAAAAAGGTTGAAGACGCTTTTGTGGACAGATTTCTTGAAGAAAAAAAGTAATTGTCGTGTTTAAAATAAAAGAAATTTATTTATTACATAAAAAAGCTGAGAGTTTTTATTTTTAAATCAAAATAAAAGATTATATAAAAATAACGATTAAAAGAAACGAGGTATAAATATATGAAGAAAAGTAATTTTGTGGCGATGATAATGGGAACGATAGGAATGGTGTTTTTTGCACTTGGAATGTGTATGGCTTTGATTCCTGAATGGGGGATGTTCAGACAGGGAATCGTTGCGGGAGCGATAGGAATTGTGATTTTTTTGCTTACTTTAATTGTGTGGAGAAAAATGGAAGGAAAAGAGCCGATAAAATTAAATGGTAAGACTGTTGGAACAGTTGTGTTTGGTATTTTCGGAGCATTGCTTTTCGGTGTTGGAATGTGTCTTAGTATGGTATTTGGAAAGATGGTTCTTGGTGTTGTAATAGGTGTTGTTGGAATTGTGGCATTGTTGATGCTTATTCCGATGACTAAAGGTTTGCAATAAGTTAAAGATTTTGTTATGAAAGGGACAGAAATGGAGTTTTAAAATGGATACCAGAAAACGAACAATAATAATGTTTAATCTCATCATCACCTGTATTGCGTCATCATTTTTGCAGACGGCACTTACGACTGCTCTGCCGCCTATCATAAATGACCTGCATATATCAGTGTCGGACGGACAGTGGCTTACAAGTGGATATTCACTGGCAATGGGAATTATGATGCCGCTTACGGCATTTTTGATAACAAGATGCCCGACAAAAAAATTGTATATCAGTGCAATAGGTATTTTTCTTGGAGGTCTGGCAGTATGTATTTTTGCGACCAATTTTCAAACTATGATGATAGGCAGGATTTTGCAGGCGTGCAGCAACGGAATTACAACATCAATGGCGCAGGTGGTAATTCTGACGATATATCCACCTGAAAAAAGAGGAACGGTAATGGGATGGTACGGACTGTCAGTCGGTGCAGCTCCTGTTATCGCACCGACTATAGCGGGGATGCTTGTTGATACGCTTGGCTGGCGCATGATTTTTATAATAGCATTTTTGTTTTTAGCTGCATCATTTATAATGGCAATCTGCATATTTGACAATGTACTTGAAACTCATGTTAAAAAGTTTGATGTGTATTCATTTATTTTAAGTGCTTTTACATTTGGCGGCATTACTTTGGGAATTGGAAATCTGAGTTCACTTGGAATTACTTCCGTTATGACATTTTGTCCGCTGCTCATCGGAGTAGTGGCAGGGGTATTGTTTACTCAAAGGCAGTTTAGCCTAAATGAACCGTTCTTAAATCTGCGTATCTTAAAAATACACGATTATCGTCTAAGTGTTATAGGAAGTATGATGCTTTATTTTGTGATGATGGGTTCATCTGTGATAATGCCTTTGTATGTACAGACGATAATAGGAAAAAGTGCAACAATATCAGGTCTTGTGACACTGCCGGGTTCGCTTGCGATGGCTGTTATAAGCCCGTTTGCCGGAAAGATTTATGATAAGTTCGGAATGAAACGACTTGCTGTGGCAGGTACATTTATGATGATGCTTAGCACATTTGGAATGAGTTTTATTACCGCAGAAACGAGTGTCATAATACCATCACTTCTCAATGTTGTCCGTTCAGTTGCAATTGGCTGTCTGATGATGCCGTTTGTCACATTTGGAATAAGCAGTATGGAAACGGAAAATACGGCACATGGAACGGCTCTCTTAACTTCGCTCAGAACAATAGCCGGAGCGATAGGAACGGCAGTTTTTGTTGGAATTTTGAATGTATTTTCAACAGACAAAATGGCTGTCGGACATCAAAATCATGGAATTTATGGGCTTCATATCACTTTTGGGTGTATGACGGCGGCAACGGTTGTGATGTTATTTATTATAATTTTTGGAATGAAAAAGCGTAAAGCGGCATAGTAAAATTTTGAATAATTTAACACCATCAGCTAGTAGTGTTATGAACAAGCAGTATAACGGATTGCGAATAGCTGCGGTGGAAATTGGAATGGTAAGCAATCTTATATTGCAGAAAATAAGTTTAGTATGATATAAAATATAAAAAAATTGACTTTTGAAAAATTTTTGGAGGTCAGTTTTTTATTATTTGTATCATAATTATGTCTCATTTTTGCACACATAAGATTTATGTCAATCGTACGCATATACATATCTTGGAGGTGTATCCCTTTTAGAAATAAAATTATCCCAAATGGAAATAACTAATTCATATACCTTGACATACCAATATCAATGTGATAACTTACGATTTGTAAATACCTCATAGGGGTATATGAAAACCGTAGGAAAGTGAGGATGACTTATGAAAAAAGAGACATTTGACATTACGGGAATGACTTGTTCGGCGTGTGCCAATCGAATAGAAAAGACTGTCAAAAAAGTATCGGGATTGCAGGATGTATCTGTTAATCTGTTAAAAAACAGTATGGTGGCATCCTATGATGAGTCAGTTGTAAATGCGCAAGCTATTATAGAAGCGGTGGAAAAAGCCGGATATGGAGCAGCATCGCATACAAATGACGCAAGTGGACAGAGCAAGGAGGCTTCCGGAGAAAGTAAAAGCGTAGAGCAGGAACAGTATAAGGCTATGAAAAAGCGTCTTGTTTACTCTCTGGTGTTTACCATTCCGCTTTTTTACATTTCAATGGGACATATGCTTGGATGGCCGCTTCCGGCAGGTTTGCTTGGAATGGAAAATGCAGCTATTATTCTGGTTATGGAAATATGAAATTATGCACTATGGCGAAATTAAACGGGCTTTAGATGGTATTACACATAAAATGCTATCAACTAAGCTGAAAGAACTGGAGTCAGATGAACTTATTGTCCGTCATGAATATCTTCATCACTGTTGCTCCTATCCGGTAATTCCGAGGTAATACTGACTGCTGTTTGTAAAACGGAAATCAACAATTCAAAACTTTTCATATCCGGATCAAAATAATAGTAATTTTTTGTTGATTCCCGTCTCATTTTTAATATTCCTGCGTTCTTTAGGATTTGTAAGTGATGGGATACTGCTGGTCTGGATAAATGTGTTTTCTCTGCAATCTCATTTACACGCACTCCATTGCAGTTTCCAATTTTCATCATTTCCAAAATCATGTGCTGTCTGTTTTCATCTCCAAGAGCAAGCAGGATTTTTTGACATTGACTAAAATCTGCAGTAAGTTTATCTATATCTTTCTTTGTATGCATCATTTTACCTCATGTCCTGTTACTGCTTCAAAGTGATATTTTGCAATTCCAATGTCAATCTTAGAATAAAAACCACCAAGATTTTTTGCTGTTACAATTCCATTTTTCAGTTCAAAAAAGAACTTCTGCTGATTTACTGCTGTTGGTGCAAGACTTACCGCTTCCATGCCTTTGGCAAACCATTCTGTATTTTGGTCTGCTTTTCCAAGTTCTGCTATGCTCTTGCTTTTATGCGGAACACCCTGCGTTTCTCCATAGCCCAAAGAAATGATAATCAGTAGTTTTTGTCCTCTTTTTATTTCTGCTTTTGATTTACCATGTGTCATTGCTACCCAGCAGGTATTAAGCCCAAGTTCCTGACATTTCAGCACAATCTTCTCACCATAATATCCAGCCTTTTCCTGCTCATTTTTATTTCCAACAATCGCAATATAATTCTTTACATTTTTAAACTTACCATAATGAGCCATAAACGAATTAAAACATTTTGGTTCATCATAAAAAGCCTGTATAGACAGTTTACTTTCTGCATTGACAGATTTTATAAATGAGTTAATTTCATCTCTCTTAGACGGTTCGATAGCCTGATTTTTATATTGTCTTACGCTGTGTCTTTCTTTCATGATTTCTAATATATTCATTATCGTATCCTCACTTTTGTTTAACTGATTATATCATAAATTCGCAAGATAAGAGAGCTTGTTCTCTTATACGGAATTTATGAACGACAAAATCATTAAGCACGAAGTGCGACAGATGCAAAGCATCTGGATTTTGGAGTTATTATATCATAAATTCGTGCAAAAAATTCAATGGTAAAGAAAATCAAGACGATTAAAAACAGATAACCTAAAAGATGGATTATTTATTCTTAATTTCTGATTTATTCAGTTTTAGAGATGGAAAGTTTTAGTTTTATAAACTGGAATTTGAGTTTGTCTTTAAACCAGTTATTATTTATTGTCTTTGATTACTTTACATGGATTTCCTACTGCAATGGTGTCATCTGGAATATCTTTTGTGACAACGCTACCGGCACCGATTACAACATTTTTTCCTATATGAACTCCCGGAAGAATTGTGACATTTCCACCAATCCATGTATCATCATCAATTCGTACAGGACTTGCCTGTGTTTGAAAATAGTTTCCCTCATCTGATGAAGTAAAACGGTTTGCGGTATGTGTTGGGTGAAATGTGGTATATATCTTCACATCAGGTCCGATTAAAACCCGACTACCAATAAAAATATCCGCAGCATCCAAAAAAGTACAATTCAAATTTATTACAGTATCACTTCCAATATGTGTATGACATCCAAAATCAATATAAAATGGGCGATTTACTCTTACATTTTCTCCAACTTCAGAAAATAACATTTGTAAGATTGTTTGCTGTTCACCTTGGTTTTCACAAGAATTAAACTGACGCACCAAATCTGTTCCATATTTTCTCATCGTACAAATGTCACTGGCAGTTGGGTTATATAATTGTCCATGACTTTGTTTTTCTCTGTCTGTCATACATTAAACCTCCAAATTTCGATTTATCTACTAACATTTTCTACTTTCCCGATTTTTCAAGGCTTTCATAGCTTGAAACAGTGAAACTGTATGTATTTTCCCTTGTGTTTGCCCTTATGAGATAATCACAAGGGAAATAAGGGAAACTTATTTTTAGTCGTTGCCCACAACTTTGTCAAGAAGCCTTGCGGAAGTCCGTTTTGCTTCTCTTGTAGCATGAGCGTAAACATTCATTGTGGTACGGACATCGGAATGACCTAATAACTCCTGCACATCTTTTGGCTGTGCCCCATTGGATAGCAGATTGGTGGTGTAGGTGTGCCTTAGTGTATGGAAGTGGAAGCCCTCAAGCTCAGGCACTTTCCGACTGGCACTTCTGCACGCTGTTTCAATTGTGCTTGGAAGCTCCAAACACCCGTCTGACCTTAAACATACAAAGAAGATTTCTGTATAGTCCTCCGGTACTTCCTGTGTGCCGTCAAAACTGTAATACTCATAATGCACACGATTCTTTTCCTGAACCTCTCTGTAATAGTTTCTGTGGTACAGTTGTCCATACTGAAAGCGTTGTCTGTGCTGCTCCTTTTTTGCTGTCCTCAGGATTTCTGCGAGTGTATCTCCGAAATCAACAACACGAACTTTTTTACGCTTTGTCGGTCCAATCTCTGTTTTATGCCTTGTTCCGTTGTAGCGGACACTTCTTCTTACTGTCAGATACTGCTCCTCAAGATTTATGTCCTGCCATGTCAGTCCTGCCACCTCTCCGAGTCTTAAGCCTGCAAAATAGGCTATCTGCACCGGAAGGATTGCATCCCTGCTTCTTTTTGAGAGCTGTCCTATCAGTTTCTCATACATTTCAAAGGTCAGCGGCTTTGCACCGGTTTCCTGTTCATCATCTCCTGCAAATATATCCACATTTTCCGTCTTTCTCCGTAACACCACATACTGCATGGGATTAAATGTGATAAACTGTTTTGGAAATACTGCAAAACGGAATGCCTGTTGTAATACAGCAGAGTAGGAATGGATGTAGTCCTTTGAATAACCTTTTGAAACAAAATTTCCTGCCGTACCTCCAAAAGCAAGCAAATCCATAAACTGCTGTAAATGCTCCGAGGTCACAGTTTTCAGTTTCCTATTTCCAATAGGGTGCTGTTTAATCCTGCCCACAGCCTGAAGATAATTTGCCACAGTCCCATTGCTGAGTGTTCCGACCTTTAATTCTTCCTCTGCCCATATATCAAGCAGTTCTCCGAGGGTAATGTTGTCGGCTCTTGCAATGAATTTCTTACTTTCGTAATCCTCCATTGCCTGCCGGAGCATTTTCTCCGTTTCACTCTTGCTTTCCGTTCCGGTAAATTCTTTCTGTACCAGATTTCCGCTGGCATCCTCCACATAGAAGCGGTAGTACCATTAAGGTATTTGAGAAAGAGGGATTATATCTTGCAACCAAGAAAATAGGAAAAAATAATCCGAAAGCAGAACAGATAAAGGCAGACAATGAAGTGCGTATGCGTTGGAATCAGGAAGTTGACAGAGCCATTGTAAGTGAAGTACCGGAGAATAAAATACGACAGATAAAGCAGGAATATATCACTGACAGGGTTAAACATTCCATTGAGGTATGGGGCAGGAAGCCGGAATTGTTTTCCGGTTTTATCACTACGGCAACCATGTGTCTGGCACTTTTAATTTCTGAGGTTTTAAAAGCAGCAAGGGAACTAAAAAACAAGCTCTTCCACGAATCTCTTGAAAAAGAATACGGAAGAAAAATTGATTTTACAAAAGAAATCTATGGAGAATCCGATACAAAGGAGCATACTGAAAATACTGTGTATGAAACTGCTTCTGACAGCAAAGAAGAAATCACAGAATTTTATGAACCTGCCGTTATTCAAACACCGGAGAAAATACCGGAAATAAAGGAAATACCAAAGCCACAGATACCGCCAAAACCGGTTATGCAACCAATAGCCGCATTTTATCCGAAATACAAAAAGATAAAGACTGAGCTTGACCGGATGAACGGACAGATTTTCGATGCAGAGCGTGAAAAAGCCAAACTCGAGATACAGCGTGATGATTTAAGAGGTATAGCAAGACTTACCAAGAAGGGCGAACTGGACAGGCAGATAGCCGCTAAGGAAGAAGAAATATCCATCCGAAAGACCGGATTTGCCAACACTGTAAAAAATCATGGATTCGCCAGTGTTAAGGAGTTCTACGATACACTGTATGCTTCAAAAGCAGCCTATAACGAATACCTGAGGGAAGAAAGAGCATGGGAAGAAGCCTATGGCGAAAAAGCTTCAAAAACAGAAACACTTACAGCGGTATCAGAAGGAAACCGACAGGCAGTATTCTGAAAAGGATTATAAAGACAGAGATAAAGGGGCGAGATGATTCGCCCCATATCGTTATTTAAGATATTGTATCATTTATATTGAAAACACTTGACTCTACAACAGTTGGAGAGTTTATAATAACAGGATTGATAAATCAAGGAGGTTTCTTATTCATGGAGAAAAATTTGACCAGTGGCAGTGTGTTTAAAAATATCTTGATTTTCTCGCTGCCATACTTGCTTTCGTATTTGTTGCAAACTTTATATGGTATGGCAGACCTTTACATCATCGGACAGTTTGGTACAGTTTCTGATACTACGGCTGTTTCCATCGGTTCTCAGGTCATGCATATGCTGACGGTTATGATTGTAGGGATTGCAATGGGTGCAACCGTCTTTATCGGGCAGTCGATTGGTGCAGATGATAAAAAGAAGGCTGCGAAGGGTATTGGAAACACCATAACCATTTTTATGTTAGTTTCTGTGATATTGACAGTTATTCTTGTTGCATTAGTAAAGCCGACTACGACGCTTATGTCTACTCCGGCAGATGCAGTTTCCGGAACGATTGATTACCTGACCATCTGTTTTATTGGTATTCCGTTTATTACTGCATATAATGTAATCAGTGCTATTTTTCGTGGCATGGGCGACTCCAAAAGTCCTATGTATTTTATAGCGATTGCCTGTATTGCCAACATAGGATTAGACTATTTGTTTATGGGAGTATTTCATATGGGACCTGCCGGAGCGGCTCTTGGTACAACCCTTTCACAGGCTGTTAGTGTGCTTGTCTCCCTTGCTGTTATTTTGAAGCGAAAAATCATTTCCTTAAAAAAAGCTGATTTTAAGCCTTATCGCCCTGTTATGGAAAACATCTTAAAAATTGGTATCCCGGTTGCCTTACAGGATGGACTTATTCAGATTGCCTTTATCATTATTACTATAATTGCCAATAACCGGGGACTTAGTGATTCTGCCGCTGTTGGCATTGTGGAAAAAGTGATGAGTTTTCTATTTCTTGTTCCATCTTCTATGCTTTCCACTGTTTCGGCTTTGGGAGCACAGAATATTGGTGCAAATAAACCAAAGCGTGCTGTTGATACATTGCGTTATGCTGCTTTTCTTGCCGCAGGATTCGGCTGTATCGTTGCAGTAGTCATTCAGTTTTGGGCTGAACCGGTGGTGTCCTTGTTTACAGACGCAGCTACAGCAGAGGGAGCAGAAGTTGTCCGACTGGGTGGTCAATATCTTCGTGGTTATGTATGGGATTGTATTTTTGCAGGTGTACATTTCTGTTTCAGCGGATATTTTTGTGCTATTGGAAAATCAGGTATATCATTTTTACATAATATCATTGCCATCGTAGTAATGCGTATTCCGGGTGTGTATCTGACTTCCAAGTTATATCCTGCAACTCTATTTCCTATGGGGCTGGCTACTGCATCGGGTTCTGTTATTTCTGTTGTGATTTGTGTTACTGCGTTTACAATTTTAATGAAGAAAAACAGACAGAATGAAACGGGAGTTTGGCATGGATAAACAAAAACTTTTTTCTATTGGAGATGTAGCAAAACTTTTTCACTTGAGTGTCAGCAGCCTGCGGCATTATGAAGATGTGGGACTGCTTGTTCCGGAATATACCGATCCTGACAGCGGTTATCGTTATTATGGGGCAAGACAGTTTGAAGTCCTTAACAGCATTCGTTATCTTCGTGTATTGGATATGCCATTAACGGAAATTGCAGACTTTCTAGACAATCGAGATGTGGAACGAATGGAAGAAAAATTGCTTCTTCAGAAGCAGTCAGTAATTGCAAAACAAGAAGAATTGAAACGGATTGAACGCAAAATAGATAACCGCCTACGAGCGATTGAAGATGCAAAAAATTCCGTATTTGATATGGTGCAATTGGTTTACAAAAATAAATGCCGCATGGTTTGGGTGGGAGATTCGCTGAAAATTCGTAGTTTTATGGATATGGAAGCACCTATGCGCCGCTTGGAGCAGGAACAGGCAGAAGCCGTTGTCTTTCTTGGCAAGGTTGGTATTGGAATTTCTATAGAAAACCTAAAAAAAGGGTGTTTTGACAGTTATGACGGTATTTTTCTGATTTTGGATGAAGAAGATTATTTTGAGGGTGAAATTACAGAAATTGCAGAAACACTGTGCGTGTCCATCCGTTTTCATGGAAGTCATGCGGAAGCTGCTTTACAGTACCACAAACTACTGGATTATATTGCAGAGCATAAGTTGAAAATCAATGGTTTTTCACGCGAAATTACCATGATTGACTATGGACTTACCAATGATTTAAGTAAATTTGTTACGGAGATTAGTATTCCGGTAAAATAGAAATAACGTTCTAAATATAGCTATGAAGTTATGTTTTGCTTGAAATGGCATCAAATATTGAAAAAGAACCTAAATCACCCACTTGGATTGAGTTAGGTTCTTTTTTGTATGTAATTTATGGTATCTGTATTGACTTGTATATAAGTATATCTATTACTAGATTTCCAATGAATCCTCTGCATCTACCCACATCTGCATAGTGCCATCAAGATATAACCTTGCATATTCAAGCGGATTGTCTATCGCAAGAGCATCTAAAGCACATTGCGAGTTAGGTGTTGTTTTTAATCCATCTTCTGCTTTCCCACAGTCTATACGCAGAAGATATCCGGCATAGGTGCATATATCAATGCTATTGTGATACATATTATATTCAGCATAAATTATCTTCATTTTATCTGTTCTCCTTTGCATTTCAGGTTATAATATAAAAAGCATTTCAAACAGTTCACCATGTCATTGTTATTTTGTGTTATACTATGTTATAGAATTTTCTTTCCCTCATTTTTTCCCTTAACAGAGTTCATAAAATACTATGGGAAGTTATAATACAAGGGAAAGTCTAAGTGAAAGCACACCTGTCACAAATTTAGTGTTTTCAAGGGTTTGCATGGAATTTGATAACAAAATATAATAGTTATTAAATTCCATAGAAAATGTGTTTTTACAATCTGGATTTGTTCTAATTCTTTTCAGTTCCATCTTCTTGCCATACGGACAAGAAGCATCCCTCGCTCCAAAGAGCTGGGTCAATCTCGATTTTTTAACTATATTCTAAGCTACCAGATTTTTGCTATTCGGTCAATTTTATTTTTTACAAAAACCTACAACCTTTTCCTATATTCAGAGGGAAGCATATTATACTTTTCCTTAAAGGAAGAACTGAATTTACTCTGACTGTCATAGCCTACCTGAAATGCAATATCAGCGATACTTTCCTGTGTGTTTATTAAAAGTTCGGCGGCTTTTTCCATGCGGTGTGTTTTCACATGGCTGGCGATTGATGTACCGTAGACAGTCTTAAAAATATTTTTGAGAGTGGTTGTGTTGATGAGATATTGCTTTGACAATGCGTCTATTGTAAAGCGTTTATCTAAATTGGAGATAAGCTGCTCGTGGATAGTGCGTATGAGTTCTACCTGTTCTGACTGATATTCGGATAACTGGTTTTTGTCTGAAATGTCAAGTTCACAAAGATACAATAACAGCTCCAAAGGTTTTACTTTATAGTATGAATTTTGAAGCTGTTTTGGTTTGTTATAGAAATCACGAAAAATGCTTTCCGTTTTTGAATTTCCTGAAAATGAAGAAAACATATGATTTTTGCAAAATTTATCATATAAAAAGCTGCCTGTGATATTTGCATCTTCAAGTAATTCAGGAATTTTTTGAGTTAATTTATCTAAGTCGATACAAATCGTCAGCCCGTCATAGTTTTCATTAGGAAGTGTCATAACAGACTCCGCACAGGTTTTCATTGTATGAATTGAAAAATCCCCTGAACCAACATAAACAAAATTTCCGTTTGCAAGCTGCCAGCCTATACGACCGCTGTGGCAGTAGTTTATCTAAAGTATATTGTCAAGTGCATCATGATGAAAATCAATCTTATCTGTTTCAATATGGATAAATGACAGCTCAATACCGTCAAACAGGGTAATGGTTTCAAAATTGCTGTCATTTTTAAGCTGTTCTATTCTTTTCTTTACAGGCAAAAAATTGTTATTCTGAGTCATATTTCTTCCGTAGTATTAGTCCTGTGGACAGATTATCTCCATCAACTGTTCGATTGTTGTGTGAAGCAGTTTACTCTGTTTTGTATCGGCTGCTTTGTAGTACATTTCTTTTCCGGAGCGTCGACAGGTGATAAGTCCGGCGGATTTTAATTGTTTTAAATGGTGGGACACGGCGGGGCTTGACATATTTACCATTGCACTGATATTTAAAACACAGTCCTCACAGTGGCATAAGAGCCAGAAGATGCGAAGTCTGCTTCCGTCACCAAGTTGTTTGAAAACATCGGCAGTCATGGTGAAATCTTCAATGGCTGCAACACGAGCGAGAGTTTTTTCGTGATTTTTGTCATGGTTATGGTCATGCGGTAAATGTATTTCAGACATAAAAATCTCCTTTTTATTTTGCTGACTTAGTACTGTTATGATTGAACGGTAGCGAGAGCGTGCCTGTACTAGTATTTGTTATATATCTGTGCAATCAGCACCACATATAATTAGTTTAGTAATTACATATAGTAATAGAATATAGCAGGTTATCGTAAGCACCCTAATTGCCATTTATTATTACGGTTTTACCTTCAAAAGCAAATCCGTAATGGTGAATGTTTTCTTTTTTAACTCCACGGTTTATCAGTTCCGCATCATAATTCTTTTCTTCTATCTGTTTTAACGCAGCTACCACTGTTTCTTCAAGTGATGTTTCTTTTCTTGGATTTATCACTTTAAACTCTATGACAATTCCCGGATATTTAACATTATTTTTATCTCTTGGTTCAAGCATTATGTCATAGCGTCCGAACCCACTCTCACGGTTTGAGGTTATGATATAGTTTTCCGATTGGTCTACCATAAGACCTAAAACAAAGCCGTGGTAGAAATTCTCAGGTGCTTTTTTCTCAGATGTATGTTTTCCTGAGTCAAATGAACTGAATGTTCGTAATGCAACATCATTCATGTACTCATTCATGCTTTCTATATCTCCGGTTATAAGTGCCTTTATAAATTCGTTTGTCTCACTTTTTGCCGGACTGAACCATCTGAGTATCATTTTTTTGAACATAAACAATATCTCGCGGTTTGTCAGAGCAAGTTCATACTCATTATCACTTTCTCTTATCAGATTTAATTCTTCTGACGAAATAACTTTCAAATAACCGCTTGCAAGCATAAGACTCCATACGGCATCTTCTGAATAATCAAGTTCAGAAAATACAATCTGTTCATCTATTACCACATTGATAGTTGAGCCATTTATAAGTTCTTCAATCATTATCTTTATATTTGAACTTCCCTTTTGCACTAAGCTGTTTATCAAACCGTTTGAACTTGACTCCGCCCAATATAATGCAATTTTTTTCTTATCCAGATAATTAATTATCGACCACGGATTATAAATATCATTTTTACTGCCAAACCTAAAACCGTCATACCATATCTTAACATCATTCTTTTTGTCAGAAAGCCCCTGTTCATCTAATGCTTTAAACACTTCTTCTTCTGTAAATCCAAATGCAGTTTCATACTTTGGAGTCAGTGTAGTAACTACTTCAAGGTTGTTAAGGTCAGAAAAAATACTTTCCTTAGATACTCTCGTAATTCCGGTCATTATTGCACGTTCTAAATATGGATTTGTCTTAAATGTTGAATTAAAAAGGCCTCTTGTAAAGGCAACAAGTTCTTTCCAATAACCGTTGACATATGCTTCCTGCATCGGCGTGTCATATTCATCAAGTAAAATGATTACTTTTTTTCCATAGTATCTGCTGAGATAGTTTGACAAATCATTTATAGCTCCCTGTGCTATAACATCGTTCATATCGCAATCAATATTTTTGAAAGCTATTCTTTCTTTTTCAGTAAGACCATCCCAATCTTTAAGAAAATCATATTTTTGATATAGATCAAAAATTATTTTTTTTATTTTTTTTACTGTTTCATCGTATGCAATTTGCTTTATGTCAGCGAAGCTAATAAATATCACAGGGTATGTTCCCTGAATATCACGATATTTTTCGTCTTTCCATATTTCAAGTCCCTCAAATAAATCCCCTCTGTCTGCATATTTATTTGAGAAAAAACAGTTCAACATACTCATATTTAGTGTTTTTCCGAAACGGCGGGGGCGTGTTATAAGAGTAACTTCATCTTCATTGTCCCACCATTCTTTTATAAAACTTGTTTTATCTATATAAAAGCAGTTTCTCTGTATCATTTTTTCAAAGTCCTGATTTCCTATGCTTACTGTTCTTGCCATATACACCCTCCTTTTTGTTTGATGAACTCTCGGTATTTTTCGCTCAGAAGATTTCAAGAGTTCATTTTGTGATTAAAATATAGCATATTCTCGTAAAAAGCTCAAATATGAATAATGATTATCCCAAAAGGAAATATCTTTATCCCGAATGGAAGACAATGCCTGATATGTATTGATTTTGGGGAGAGTGGAGGTTACTATAATGTCACAACGATTAAACAATAGTTTAATTGTTCGGTGCTATCAAGTAGTAGAGCGGATTGCAAATATCCACTTGACTATAATCAGATGGAATACATAAGAACAGGATATTCTATCAGATAATAGACATATATTTAATTAAGAAAGGAAGTATTCATTATGAAAAAGACTTATGAAATCGAAGTAGACTGTGCTAACTGTGCAAATATGATGGAGGATGCAGCAAAGAAAACTACCGGAGTAAAAGATGCAGTAGTAAACTTCATGACACAGAAGATGATTGTTGAATTTGAGGACGGACAGGATGCAAAGAGCGTAATGAAAAATGTATTAAAGGCGTGCAAGAAAGTTGAGCCTGACTGCGAGATTGAGCTTTAAACATAAGGTGATATGCTCGCTTGAAATCAGCCCCTCATAGTTTGAGTAAAAGATATGAGGGGCGAAAATAATAAATAACATATGAACGAATAAACATATGATAAAACAACACTGTTAAGCAAGTAGCAGAGCGTACCACGAATATACGCTTGACTAAATAATAACAAACTGCGGAAAAGAGGAACTATTATGAGTAAAAAACAGAAAAAAATGTTGACAAGAATAGTCATAACGATTGCACTGCTTATAGTATTACAGTTTATTCCGGTAACAGGGCTGGTTCAGTTAGGACTTTATCTTGCGGCTTATCTTGTGATTGGGTACGATATTTTAAGGAAAGCCGGAAAGGGTATTTTAAACAGGCAGATTTTTGATGAAAACTTTTTAATGGCGGTTGCCACAGTCGGAGCATTTGCACTTGCAATTTATGAAACGAGCGGTGATTACAATGAAGCAATCGCAGTAATGCTTTTCTATCAGATAGGTGAGTTGTTCCAGAGTTATGCAGTAGGAAAAAGCCGTAAAAATATCAGTGCGCTTATGGATATACGCCCTGATTATGCAAATGTGGAGCACAATGGAAAACTGGAAAAAGTTGCTCCTGATGAAGTGGGAATAGGAAGTATAATCGTAGTCCAGCCCAGCGAAAAAGTACCTCTTGACGGTGTGATAATCGAGGGAAGTTCAAGTCTTAATACAAGTGCACTTACAGGTGAGAGCCTGCCAAGAGATGCAAAAGAGGGAGATGAGATAATAAGCGGCTGCATCAATATGACAGGAGTCTTAAAGATACAGACAACTAAAGAGTTTGGGGAGTACACTGTTTCAAAAATACTCGAACTTGTGGAAAATTCAAGTTCAAGAAAATCAAAATCAGAAAACTTTATCTCAAAATTTGCCAAGATTTATACACCAATAGTATGTTACAGTGCATTGGCACTTGCAATTCTGCCGTCGCTTGTAAGAATGTTGTTTATGGGACTTGACGCACAGGGGTATATCTGGATATACAGAGCACTTACATTCCTTGTAATAAAGACTTAAAAAAATCCATTCAATCAGTTTAAAGACGATCATAACGGCATCTGTTGTTCTGACAGGAGTTTGTATTGTGATGGCACCGGTTACGGTTGGATTTTTTGCAGGACACAATGAAAAAGTATATGAGATGGCATTGCATGGATTTCGTATTTTCTCAGTAAGCTGTCTGCTTGTTGGAATAAATGTCTATGCGTCAGCATTGTTTACGGCATTAAACGACGGCAGAACATCAGCGATACTTTCTTTTTGCAGGGCAGTTGTGTTTTTTGTAATTCCAGTGCTTATACTTCCAAACTTTATTGGTTTGGATGGAGTCTGGGCTTCGATACCGGTAGGAGAGTTTATGGCACTTGTGATGGGAGTGTATTATTTTAGGAAATTAAAATTTTAAATAGAACTTGGGGACTTCCTTGATAGTGTTAAAAAATATAAATGGTGAGCAATGAAGCGGTGGTTTGTTTTCTGACAGTAATTTTAAAAGTTGAAATTTAAAACAAATTTTTTGACGGAGTTGATAAATTAGCTAATTTTAGGTATAATAATTTTAGCTAATATAAAGTCCAGCTAATAAATGTCAATAGAAAATGAAAAAAATTTTTTCTTAAAAAAGGG